>JBBWZS010000143.1:0-3003 GCA_039649175.1 Acidimicrobiaceae bacterium | reverse complement strand
GCCGCTCCCTGACCGACGCCCCAGCGGGGCCGGAGGGTGCGCAGGTCGATCTTGCTCACGACTGGCTCCTCGCCGCCACACCCGCGGCACCGGGGCACGGCCCGACCATGGCCGCCCACGGGCCGTTCCGGGCCATGGCCCGGAAGCCGGCCAGCACCTGGGGGTCGTGCATGTCCCACACGCGGGACGGACGCAGGTCGATGCTCACCGGCTCCGCGTTCCAGCAGGTGGAGGACCGGAGATACGCACCCTCGGCGTTGACGGCCACCCCACAGACGACCGCCAGCCCGGTGCCCGCCACCGCCACCTTCGACAGAAGCGTGGGTGCGCCGGAGCGGAGCGCGCCGTGCAGGGCTTCGACCGCTGGGATCGAGAGGTAGACGAGCATGGGCAGCACGTCGCTCATGAACCGGGGCCCGAAGGCGTGGCCCGCCCACCAGCCCTCGTTCTGGGCCGAGACCAGGAGGAGCTGCGCCACCACGCACGCGGCCACAACCACCTCGAGGGACCGAACCCGCCGGGCGCGGACCTGGAGGACGAAGCCGGCCACCCCGAGGCCCACGATTGGGCAGAAGACGAACAGGCCGCGGGCCGGGCTGAACAGGTTGGCGGCCAGCGCCTCGAGATAGGCGGGGTGCAGGCTGATGCGGCCGGCCGAGTAGTAGGGCGGCAGGAGCCGCCCGAACGAGGCCACATTGACGGCGGCGAACGGACCGAGGACGCCCGCCACCCCGCTGAGGTAGGCACCCAGCCAGCGCCGGTGCCCAAAGGCGACGAAGGCCCCGAATGCCACCACGGCGATGACGTTGGTCGGGCGGATGGCGTAGGCGGCGGCCACGGCGACGCCCAGGAGGACGGCCATCCGGCGGGGCCGATACCCACGCTCGAGCCGACTGGCGGCCACGAGGGCAAGGGCCAGGGCCAGCATGGAGGGGCCGTGCTGCCAGAGGGCGCGGCTGGCGGTGGACCACGCCGACGTGGCCAGTGCGAAGACGAGGCCGACCACCAAGCTGGTCCGTCGCCGGCGAAGGGGCGGCCCGCCGAGGAGCTCCAAGGCCAGGGCAAACACGACCACTGCGGCCAGGGCGGTCACCACGCTGGCGGTCACCAGTTGCAAGGGGCCCATCCGGTTGGACTCAACCAGGTTCGTCGCCCCCGGCGCCAGGCCGACGCGGTGGAGGACGTCCACCACGACGACGCCGGGCACGAAGAACAGGCTGTCGGTCCACGGGTACCGGTCGAAATGCTGGCCGTTCAGGGCGACGTAGCCGTAATGGTCCTTCACCAGCGGAGACCGGAACTCGTCGAGGTTGAGGTTGGCCGAGTGGACCAGGCTGACCGCGGTGGGCACGGCCAGGTAGGCGTCGGTGTTGGTCACGTTCGGCGCCGACAGGTAGAAGGCCAGCACCACGCCGAACAGCACCAGTCCTGTCTTGACCGCGGACCGCTCCGGCTGCCGATCCGGCGCTGCGCCCGGCGGCAGGGGCGGGGCGTGCGCCGGCCTCGTGGCGACCACGGCCGCCTGGACCGGCCCCGAGAACGGGCCGGTGGAACGACGGGCCACCCGTCAGGCCGCAGTCTTGGTGAAGCCGAGGACCTGACGTGTGGCCCCGACGGACGGAGCGCGGCCGGCCTCGTCCGGGAAGGAGGCGAAACGGGAATCGGCCTGCAGGGCGGCACGCCACTCGTCGCAGTGGCGGTCCATCAGCCCGAACCACGGCAGCGACCGGGGTCCACTCGTCGGCTCGGCGCAGACGAGGACCACGTGCGAGCCCACCGCGGCCCGGTCCAGGTCGGGCTGCAGGGCGGCGACGGGCGTCGTGGCCTTCATCCGGGCCAGGGCGTCGCGCCAGTCGGTCACGCCGGGGTCGGCGACGGCGCCGAGGGCGGTGGCGAAGCGCAACCCCGGGGGCAGGTAGTAGGCGAGGACGGGCAGCTCCTCCATCTGCATGGCGACGACGAGGTCCCCGGGGCGGAGATCACCGGCGAGGGACCGTGCCAGGGGCTGCACGACGGCCCGGTCTCCGGGGCCGCCCCCGGTACGGAGGCCGGTCAACCGGCCGAAGGGCTGGATCCAGAAGGCGAGGATCAAGGCCAGGGCCAACCCGCCACGGGCGCCGGCCCGTGCAAGCCCGATGGCGGCGAGCAGCAGGACGGCGGGGGCACAGACGGCCAGGTACCGCGGTGCCCACGACGGCGAGAACTGTGCCGCCGCCCAGCCCAGCCCCACCGGAACGGTGGCCAGGACGCCGAGGGCGGCCACCGCCCCCCAGTCGTGCATCCTCGAGCGCAGGAGCGACCACAGAACCGGCCCGGCCACGAGTACCAGCGCCACCAGCACCCGCTCGTGCGGATCGCCGAGCAGATCGGCCACCACCGAGACCGCCTCCCGTGGAAGCGGGCGGGCGGACCACGGGGCGCCGGTATGGGCGGCCTGGGCGGCGAGGGTCGGGAGCCAGGGGAGGTAGGCCAGCGCCACGGCGCCGAAGGCGACCACCGCGTCCTGCAGGAACCGTCGACGGTCGGCGGTGCCCACGCCGCACGGGACCAGCGCCGCTGCCGCCGCCGCGGCCAGCCACAATCCCCAGTTGTGGGTGTAGAGGACGAGCGTCAGGCTGACGACGAACAGCCACAGGTAGCGCCGGCGCCCGAGCACGAACGCGTGCAGGAACGACGTGGTGGCCACCAGGGCCAGCAACGTGACCAGGGCGTACATCCGCGTCTCGGTGGCGAAGTCGGCCAGGTACGGGCTGAAGGCCATGAGTGCCGCGAAGATCCAACCGACCCGGCGGCCGAACAGGCTCCAGCCGGCCCAGAGGGCCACCGGGATGGCCACGAGCGACAGAAGCAGGGACAAGGAGTGCGTCGCCGTCTCCGAGCTCCCGAACAGCCTCATCCACCCGTGCAGGACGAGGTAGTACAGCGGCGGCGAGCCATCGCGGCGGAGCAGCCCCGGTATCTGGGTCAGATGGTGGGAGGAGATCCCGACCGAAATCCCCTCGT
>JBBWZS010000119.1:0-27632 GCA_039649175.1 Acidimicrobiaceae bacterium | reverse complement strand
CACGCCGTGCTCGGCGGCCTGGTGATCGCCGCCATCGACAACGGGATGGGCCTGCAGGGCTACAGCGCGGCGGCGAAGTACGTGGTCACCGCCCTGGTCCTGCTGGCCGCCGTCACCATCGACGCCCTGGCTCGTCGGAACCGCGTCACGGCGCGCTGAGCCCCGGGCCTTGGGCGCCGCCGATCCGGTGCGCGTGGCCCTCGTCGGCTACGGGCTGGCCGGCGAGACGTTTCATGCGCCCCTGATCGGGGCCACCGAGGGGATCGAGCTGGCGGCAGTGGTCACCTCGGATGCCGACCGCCGCCGACGGGCGGGAAGGGCACACCCGGCTGCCGAGCGGCTCGGCGACGTCGCCAGCCTCTGGACGAGCGCCTCCCACCTCGGCATCGAGCTGGTCGTTGTCGCCGCTCCCAACCGGGCCCATGTGCCCCTGGCCATGGACGCCCTCGGCGCCGGGTTGTCGGTGGTCGTCGACAAGCCCTTCGCCGCCACTGCGGCCGACGCACGGCGGGTGGCGGCCGAGGCCGAGCGCCGGGGCCTGGTGCTGAGCGTCTTCCACAACCGTCGGTGGGACGGCGACTTCCTCACCGTGCAGCGCCTCGTGGATGCCGGGACGCTGGGGGAGGTGTGGCGGTTCGAGTCCCGTTACGAACGGTGGCGGCCCCGACGCCAGGTCGAGGCGTGGCGTGAGCGGGCCGACCCGGCCGACGCCGGAGGGCTGCTGTTCGACCTCGGGAGCCACCTCATCGACCAGGCCGTGCTGCTGTTCGGCCCGCCCCGGACGGTCTACGCCGAGCTCGAGCGGCGCAGGACCGGGGCCGAGGTCGACGACGACGTCTTCGTGGCCCTCGATCACCGGGGCGGCGTCCGGTCGCACCTGTGGGCCAGCTCGGTGGCCAGCCGCCCCGCCCCTCGCTTCCGCGTCCTGGGGTCGCGACAGGGCTACGAGGTGTGGGGCATGGATCCGCAGGAGGAGGCTCTCAAGAACGGCGAACGGCCCGACCGGCCCGGAGTTCCCTGGGGAGTGGTGCCCAGGCCGCGCTGGGGCACGGTCGGCGCCGGTGACGATGTCGAGGCGGTGCCGACCGAGCCCGGCGACTACCGCCACTTCTACCGAGGGATGGTCGCCGCGCTGCGCGGCGGCGCGCCTCCACCCGTGACCGCCGGTCAGGCCGTCGTCACCATGGATGTCATCGAGGCGGCGCGCCGCAGCGCGGCGGCCGGCGCTGCGGTGCAACTCACCTAGGTCGACCTAGGTGGCGAGGAAGCGCGCGATGAAGGGGTTGGTGCGGCGTTCGTCGCCGATGGTGGTCGTGGGCCCGTGCCCGGGGAGGACGGCGATGGCGTCGTCGAGGGGCAGGATCTTGTCGACCATCGACGCCTGGAGCTCGTCGATCGACCCGCCCGGCAGGTCGGTGCGGCCGATGGAGCCGGCGAAGAGGTGGTCGCCGCTGAACAGCACGGGCGCCTCGCCGTCGGTCTCGAGCAGGAAGCACACCGAGCCCTTGGTGTGGCCGGGGGTGTGGATGGCGGTGAAGGTCATGCCCGCCCCCGACACCCGCTGGCCGTCGTCGAGGCCGTAGACCAGCTCGGGGGGCTCGAGGTCGAGCTCCTCGGCGGCCAGCACCTGGCCGAGGGTGCCGCCGTTGCCGACCGGGTCGGCCAGCAGGTGGCGGTCGGCGTCGTGGAGGTGGACGGTGACGTCATGGTCCTGTGAGCCCACGACCTCGGCCACCCCGGCGACGTGGTCGGCGTGGCCATGGGTGGCCAGGATGGCCACCAGCCGCAGGTCGCGCTCGACCAAGCGCCCGACGATGGCGAGTGGGTCGGGGGGAGCGTCGATCAGGACGCATTCGCCGCCCGCTTCCGACGGGGTGACCAGCCAGGCGTTGGTACCGGCGATCCACAGACGGAGGCCCTCGATGTCCACGCGCGGACGCTACCCGGCGGGGGGGACCGACCGATTCCGACCGAGAAGCTCGGCAATGGCCCGGGGGCGCGGGTCGGCCTCGATCTCCTCGATGGTGGCAGGCAGGGCGATCGACCAGTTGGGCCACTGGTCGACGGTGCCCGGCATGTTCGGTCGTTCCTCGACGCCCAAGGCGTCGTCCAGCCCGGCGGTGAGCAGCAGCGACGGCGCCCGCCCCAGGGCCTCGTACACCCCGGTCACCACCTCGTCGACCGGCGCATCGTCGGCCACCCCTGCCACCTGGGCAATCCGGTCGCGTATGGCTGCGGTGGCCTCGACATTGGGCGCCATGCCTGCGGCCTGCTGGGCGGCGAGGTCGGCACCCGACCACAAGCCGGCGACGGTAGGAAGGTCGTGGGTGGTCACCGCCGCCAGCGCCCGTTCCGGGTAGGTGCCGGGATCACCTTGTTCGAACCAGAACAAGCGGTACGACAGCACGTTGCGGGCGGCCAGTTCCCGGCGGACCTCGTCCTCCACGGTGCCCAGGTCCTCGCCCACCACCCACGCCCCCGCCCGGTGGCTCTCCAGGGCCACGATGTCGAGCAGGTCGGCGCCCGGGTAGCGGACATAGGTGCCCTGGCTCGGCGCGGTGCCCACCGGGACCCAGAACAGGCGGAACAGGCCCATGACGTGGTCGAGGCGCAAGCCACCGGCGTGGCGAAACGCCGAGCGCACCGTCTCCACGAAGGGCCGGTAGGCCACGTCCCGCAGGCGCCAGGGGTCGAACGGTGGCAGGCCCCAGTCCTGGCCCTTGGTGTTGAACTCGTCGGGCGGGGCACCCACCGACATGCCCGGCGCCACCACGTCCTGCCACTCCCAGGCGTCGGCGCCGTCGGGGTCGAACCCCACGGCCAGGTCGTGGACGACGGCCAGGTGGGCCGAGGCATCGGCGAGCTGCACGTCGAGGAGCCATTGCAGCCATCGGTGGAAGTCCACCCGGCGGCGGTGACGGCGGCGGAAGTCGGCGATGGCGGCTCCCTCCGGATGGCGCAGGCCGTCGGGCCAGTCCCGCCAGGTCCGCCCGTGCTCCTCGGACAGTGTGCAGAAGGTGGCGTAGGCCTCCAGATCGGGTCCCTGGGCGGCGTCCCAGCGCTCGAAGTCGGGACCGCCGCCGGAGCGGGACCAGATCCGGTCCAGGGCGGCCATCTTCAGGGCGAACACGGCGTCTCGGTCGATACGCCGGTCGCCGTTGAGACGGCGCCCGCTGGCAGCCAGCTCCTCGCCCTCCGCGCCCAGCGCATCGGCACCGGGGACGTGTTCGATGTGGATGAACAACGGGTTCCGGAAGCGCCGGCTGCTCGGGTAGTAGGGGCTGGCCGCCTGGGGCAGCAGGGGCGCGGCAGCGTGGAGGGGGTTGACGAGCAGGAGCCCGGCCCGAAGCTCGGCCGCCGACCACCGGGCCAGGTCGCCCAGGTCGGCCAGGTCGCCCATGCCCCAGCTGCGACCCGAGCGGGCGGCGTAGAGCTGGACCGCCCATCCCCACGCCGGTGTCCCGGGCAGGATGCACGCTCCCGGGCTCACCACCAGCGTGCGCTCGGCGCCGTCGCCCAGGTCGACGAGGCGGTGGTAGCCGAGCGGCAGGTCGGGCGGCAGGAGGGCGCCGGCGGCGAGCGCCACCGTCACGCCGTCCTCGGTGGTGAGCTCGGTCGGCCCGTCGACACCCGTCGGCCCACCGGGGCGGGCGGTGGCGACGGGCGTGGTGGCGGGTGGGCCCTCATCGGCTGCGTTCATGGCGGCCAGGACGGCGGCCAGGGTGGATTCCGGCGCCGGGAGGAAGCTGCCGCCGGCGTCGCGGTACTGCTCGGCCACCCCCCACGCCGCCGGCGATGGCGACCCCGAGCGGCCCTCGGAGCGGGGTGACCGGGACGGGTTGGGGACGGGGTCGGTGACGGCGCACCTCGCAGGGTCGAGAAGTGGGCTCGCATCATGCCTCGCCGGCCCGGACCGGGGCGCCGCCCAAGCTCGGAGCGGGGGAGGGGACAGGTACACTTCCGGTCCCATGTCCAAGCGGATCGTCGAAAAGCATCTGTCGGCGTCGGCCGAACGGCTTCGCCGTCTTCGCGGCGAGCTGGCCGTCGTCGACGAGCAACTGGCCTTCCTGGCCGAAGCGGCCGACGACACCCGGCTGCGGGCCCTCGTCGCCGAGACCCCGCTCGCCGATCGCGAGCACTCCGAAGCCCGTCGCCACGCCGACGCCATGGCCGCGCAGCGCGCCCGGCTGGTGGCGTCCATCGCCCGCCTGGAGTCGTCCCAGGACCAGCTTCTCGACCGACTGCTCGCCGAGCGGTAGGGCCGGCGGGGCGAGAGGGAGCGGATCGAGTGGCTGCGCGCGTTGTCATCGCCGAGGACGAGGCCATCATCCGCCTCGACCTGCAGGAGACCCTCGAGGAGGAGGGCTACGAGGTCGTCGGCAGCACCGGTCGCGGTGACGAGGCCGTCGCCATGGTGCGCGACCTCAAGCCCGACCTGGCCATCCTCGACATCAAGATGCCGGGTATGGACGGCATCTCCGCGGCCAAGGAGATCGCCGGCGGGCGTTGGGCGGCGGTGCTGATCCTCACTGCCTTCAGCCAGCGGGACCTGGTCGAACAGGCGCGTGATGCCGGCGCCATCGGCTACCTGGTCAAGCCCTTCCAGAAGAGCGACCTGGTGCCGGCCATCGAGGTGGCCATCGGTCGCTTCGCCGAGCTGCGGGCCCTCGAGCAGGAGGTCCACAGCCTCGAGGAGCAGCTCACCACCCGCCGGGTGGTCGAACGCGCCCGCGGCCTGCTCATGGACACCTACAAGCTCTCGGAGAGCGAGGCCTTCTCGTTCATCCAGCAGTCGGCCATGCGCCAGCGGGCCAAGATGCGCGTCGTGGCCGAGCAGGTCCTCGACGGGTCACTGGCGCCCGCCGGCCCGGCGGCGCCCGGCGAAGCCGCGCCCCCCCCGCCCCCGCCGGGCTGAGCCGTCAGGCGGCGGGAGCCGTGCCCGGTTCATAGGCGCCCTCACGCTCACGTTGGCTGTCGATGAGGGCCACCGGGCTGGTGAGGAGCAGGGCCACGATCGACGCCAGGAGGGTGGTCGGGAACAGGCGCAGTCCCGCCATCTCGCTCACCACCAGGGTGCTGCCGATCGGCGTCTTGGTGACGCCCACGTTGATGGCGGCCATGAGGGCGGCCATCAGCACCACCTCGTGGGTGCCGGGGAAGACCACGTGGCCGAGGCGGCCCAGGGCCACGCCGATGAAGAACAGGGGGATGATGAACCCCCCGCGCCAGCCCGACGCCAGGGTGACGGCCGTCCCCGCCAGCTTGGCGGCGGCGGCGATGGCGAATGTCGCGATCAGCGCCCGTCGAACGAGGAGCGGATCGACCTGGGCCTCGCCGAAGGTGAGGGCGTAGGGCGAGGCGAAGGCCAGCCCGCCGAGGGCCAGCCCGCCGAGGACGGGGCGCAGGCTCGGTCCCACCCGGCGGAACACCCAGCGCAGGCCGATGCTGGTGTAGGTGAAGCCCACGGCGACGACGGCGCCGACCGCTCCGGCGGCTACCGCCCACAGCAGGTCACTGCCGTTGATTGTCTCCAGCGTCGAGAAGTGCCAGACGGGCCCGAAACCCAGGCCGGTGATGGCGGCGTAGACGCCGTACCCGCACAGCGAGCCCACGATGGCGGGGAGAAGGGCCTCGTAGTACTCCATGCCGCGCCGGTGCAGGATCTCCAGGGCGAACACCGCCGATCCCAGCGGGGCGCCGAACAACACCGTGAAACCGGCGGCCATCCCGGTGATGGTCAGCACCCGCGTGTCGGCCACCTCGAGCCCCCACCGCCGGGCCAGCCAGGTACCGATGGAGCCGGTCGTCTGGACGAGGGGCGCCTCGGGCCCCATGGCCCCTCCCGACGAGATGCACAGCAGGGCGACGGGCACCAGCGAACGGAGGTCGCGCAGGTCGTCGTTGCCCCCGAGCAGGTGGATGTTGTCCACCAGCAGCTCGACGTCCCCGGGATTGCCGAGAACCCTGGTCATCAGCCCGACGGCGGCCCCGACTGCCACCAGGATGAGCAGGTGGGCAGCATCCGACCAGTGCGTCGGCCACAGCCCCCGCTGCAGCAGCTTCAGGGCACCCACGAACGCCGCTCCGGCCAGACCGCCGGCCAGGCCCACGATCACCACCAGGCCGAGCACCCGCGGACGCGCCCCCACCACGCCCTCGGCCAGTGGGTTCCAACTGTGTCCGACCCACTTCAGGCGTGCGCGGCCGTGCCCTCGTCGCGCTCGGCCGTGCTCGCTCATCCGTCCGATAGTATCGTAAGACGATATGACTCGGAAACTGGGCGACGCCGACTACCAGCGCCTCCTCGACGTTCGTGACGGTCTGCGCCGCTTCCTGCACTGGAGCGAGCAGCAGGCCGCCGCCTCCGGTCTGACGCCTGCCCAGCACCAGTTGCTCCTCGCCATCCGGGGCCATCGCAGCCCTGATGCCCCGACCATCGGCGATGTGGCCGGTCACCTGCTCCTCCGCCACCACAGCGCCGTGGGGTTGGTCGACCGGACGGTGGCGGCCGGGCTGGTGGAGCGGGTTGCCGACCCCGTCGACCACCGGGTGGTGCGGCTCCGGCTCACGCCCTCGGGGCAGCGCCACCTGGCCTCGCTGGCGGCGCTGCATGTCGAGGAGCTCGACCGTCTCAACGTGCGGGGCGCCCCGCCCTGGGCCGGCCTCGACGCCGAGGCCGAGCCCGGCGGCTAGCTGGCGCTGACGTAGAGCTGGGCGGCCAGGGCCGGGCCCAGGGCGATGCTTCCCCCGTCGTTCGCGAGGGTGAGGGTGAGGGTGCCGTCGGGCGCCCGGGAGGCGACCTCGGCCGCCGCCCCGGGGATGAAGCCGTGGTCGTCGAGGTAGATCAAGGCGTCGAGGTCGACCTCGACCTGCTCGGTGACCCGCCTGAGCCAGATCCGGTCGCCGGGCTCGGCCTCGATCAGGGCCCGCAGATCGTCGCGGTTGCCGCCGGCGCCGGGGATGGGGTTGCCGTGCGGGCAGGTGCCGGGGTTGTCGAGCAGCGCCACCAGGTGGGCCTCGACCTCGTCGGAGATGACGTGCTCCCACCGGCACGCCTCGATGTGGGTCTTGTGCCACGGCAGGCCGATGACGTCGGTGAGCAGTCGTTCGGCCAGGCGATGCTTGCGCACCACGCTTTCGGCCCGCACCCGTCCCTTGTCGGTGAGGTGCAGGGCCCGGTCGCCGACCTCGACCCACCCCTCGTCCCGGAGGCGGCGCACCATCTCCGACACCGACGGCGGCGTGTGCCCCAGGTGCTCGGCCAGGCGGGCTTGGATCACCCGCGTCCCCTCTTCCTCGAGCTCCCAGATGGCCTCGAGGTACTCCTCCAGCGGGGGATGGAAGCCGTCGGCCACGAACCGAGCCTACCTCCGGGCCGTACCATGCGGTTCGTGGCTGTGGTCATGCTCCTCGACGGCAACTCCCTCGCCTACCGGGCGTTTTTCGCCCTGCCCACCGATCTGGCCACCGCGTCGGGCCAGGTCACCAACGCCGTCTTCGGCTTCACGTCCATGCTCATCAACCTCCTCAAGGACCACCGGCCCGACGCCATCGCCGTGGCCTTCGACCGGCCCGAGCCCACCTTCCGCCACGAGTTGGTGCCTGACTACAAGGCCGGGCGGGCCGCTGCCCCCGACATCCTGCGCCAGCAGATGGGCCTGGTCCGCCAGGTCGTGGAGACCCTGCACATCCCCATCGTCGAGGCCGCCGGCTACGAGGCCGACGACGTCATCGCGACCCTGGCCACCGAGGGACGCGACCGGGGCGACGACGTGATCGTGGTCACCGGCGACCGCGACGCCTACCAACTGGTCGAGGACCCCCACATCCGGGTGCTCTACAACCGGCGCGGCGTGAGCGACTACGTGCTCTACGACGAAGCGGGCATCGTCGGGCGCACGGGCGTGATCCCCTCCCTCTACCCCCAGTACGCCGCCCTACGAGGCGACCCGTCCGACAACCTGCCGGGCGTGCCCGGGGTGGGGGAGAAGACGGCGGCGCGCCTCATCAACACGTGGGGGAGCCTCGACGAGGTGTTCGCCCACGTGGACGAGAACACCCCCAAGCTGCGCCAGAACCTGATGGCCCACGAGCCCCAGGTCCGCTCCAACGCCCTGGCCACCCCCCTGGTGCGCGACATGGATCTCGACGTCGACCTCGACGACCTGAAGATGGGCTCCTGGGATCCCGACGAGGTCCGCGCCCTGTTCACCTTCCTCGAGTTCCGCACCCTCCACGACCGCCTCCTGGAAGCCACCGACAACGTCGCAACAAGCCATGCCGCCTCTCCCTCACACCCGCCCCTCGAGGTCGAGACGGTCCACCTCGAGACCATCGATGAGGTCTTGACTTTCCTGGAGAAGATCGAGAGCCCGTGGAGCGTGACCGCATCCTGGGAGGGAGAGGAAGGAAGGTCCCCGATAGAGGGCCTGGCGATAGCCGATGGCGGAGGGGGACGGGTGGCCCGTAGGGAGGGGTCCCCGTTGGCGGAGCCAACGGGGAGGGACCCAGAGGGTCAGGCCCCGTCTCCCGGAGGCGAAACAGGCTGGTGGATCGGGGCAGCAGTGTTGGCCACCGAGCCGGTGAAACAGGCGCTCGCCGCCACCTTCGGTCAGAACGGGCCCCCCCTCAACACCCACAACGCCAAGGAGCTGACCCGCGGCCTCGACCGCCTCGGCCTCGACCTCCACTCCCTCGACATCGACACCGCGGTGGCCGCCTACCTCGTCGACCCGGCCGAGGCCCAGTACGTGCTCGACGACCTCGCTCTTCGCTATCTCGGGCTCGAGGTGCGCTCACCCGACGCCCCGCCCCCCGGCCAGCTCGACCTGGGCGGCACCGCCCGCGACCCCGCCCAGGAGGCGACCCGGCGGGCAGTGGCGATCAGCCGCCTGGCCCCCACGCTGGCCCAGGTCCTCGACGACCGGGGCCTGCGACGGCTCTACGACGACGTGGAACGTCCGTTGGTGCGGGTACTGGCCCGCATGGAGAAGGTGGGGGTGCGCGTCGACGTGGCCCAGCTGCGCGGCCTGTACGAGGGCCTGGTGACCGAGGGGCGCCAGCTGGAGGCCCAGATCCAGGAGCTGGCGGGCGAGGCGTTCAAGGTCAACTCCACGCCCCAGCTCCGCCACGTGCTGTTCGACCAGCTCGGGCTCCAGCCCCAGAAGAAGACCAAGACGGGGTTCTCCACCGATGCCGCCTCGCTGGAGAAGCTGCGGGGCCAGCACCCCATCATCGAGCCCCTCCTGCGTTACCGGGAGGTGGAGAAGCTGCGGTCGACCTACGGCGAGAGCCTGCTGGGCGAGGTGGGCGACGACGAGCGCATCCACGCCAGCTTCAACCAGACTGTGGCCCGCACCGGACGGCTCAGCTCCGACCGGCCCAACCTGCACAACATCCCAGTGCGCACCGCCGAAGGCCGCCGCATCCGCCGGGCGTTCATCCCCGCCGACGGCTGCCGGTTCCTCGTGGCCGACTACAACCAGGTCGAGCTGCGGGTGATCGCCCACCTGGCCCAGGACCCGGGGCTCATCGAGGCCTTCGCGTCGGGCCAGGACATCCACCGGGCCACTGCGGCGCGCCTGTTCACCACCGACCCCGGCGCTGTCACCGTGGCCCAACGGTCCAAGGCCAAGATGGTCTCGTACGGCCTGGCCTACGGCATGGAGGCGTTCGGGCTGGGGCAGCGACTGGCCATTCCCACCGAGGAGGCGGCCGCCATCCTCGACGCCTACTTCGTGGCCTTCCCCAGTGTGCGTTCCTACATGGAGCGGACGGTGGCCGAGGCGCGCGACCGCGGGTACACCGAGACGCTGTTCGGGCGGCGCCGCCAGATCCCCGAGCTGTCGTCCAGCAACTACCGCCTGCGCCAGGCGGGCGAGCGCCAGGCCATGAACGCCGGCATCCAGGGCCTGGCCGCGGACATCTTCAAAGTTGCCCTGGTGCGCCTCGACCAGTCGCTGGAGGCGGCCGGCCTGCTCAGCCGCCTGGTGCTGCAGGTCCACGACGAAGTCATCCTGGAGGTGCCGCCGGCTGAGGAGGAGATCGCCGCCGAGCTCACCGTCGAGGCCATGCGGGGGGCCGCCGAGCTGTCCGTGCCTCTCGAGGTCAACCTCACGTGGGGTACCAGCTGGGCCGACGCCAAGGGCTAAACGCGGAAAGAGGTAGAATTTGGGCTGGCGAGACGAACCGTCTGCGTTCGCCGCCCTCCCGACTGTGCCCCCTTGGGGCGGGAGCCTGTCCGACAAGAGACGAGACGACCGACATGTCCGACCAGACACCAACCGACACGAGCGACTCACCCGTGGCTGTCGCAGCCCCGGATGAGATCGCCGCTCCACCGGCTACCACCGAAGCCGCCGCCCCGGCACCCGACGCCGGGGTCGCCCCGGCCGCTCCGGGCATCGACGACGAGATCCCGCTGCGCCAGGTGACCCTGGACGACCTCGACGGCATGTCGTTCGAGGACGCCATCGCCGGCACCATCGTGGAGTTCGACGACGGCGACATCGTCACCGGCGAGGTGGTCAAGGTCGACAAGGACGAGGTGCTGCTCGACATCGGCTACAAGTCCGAAGGGGTCATCCCGTCGCGTGAGCTGTCCATTCGCCACGACGTCGACCCGTCCCAGATCGTGTCGTTGGGAGATCGCATCGAGGCCCTCGTCCTCACCAAGGAGGACAAGGAGGGCCGGCTGATCCTGTCCAAGAAGCGGGCCCAGTACGAGCGGGCGTGGGGCACCATCGAGCGCCTCAAGGAGGAGAACGGCGTCGTCTCCGGCCCCGTCATCGAGGTGGTCAAGGGCGGGCTCATCCTCGACATCGGCCTGCGCGGCTTCCTGCCCGCGTCCCTCGTGGAGCTCCGCCGGGTGCGCGACCTGCTGCCCTATGTCGGCCGCTCGCTCGAGGCCAAGATCATCGAGCTCGACAAGCACCGCAACAACGTGGTGCTGTCACGACGGGCCTGGCTGGAAGAGACCCAGAAGGAGCAGCGCGAGGAGTTCCTCGACAACCTCAAGCCGGGTGAGAAGCGCAGGGGCACGGTGTCGTCGGTCGTCAACTTCGGCGCCTTCGTCGACCTCGGCGGCATGGACGGGTTGGTCCACGTCTCCGAGCTGTCCTGGAAGCACGTGGCTCACCCCTCCGAGGTCGTCACCGTCGGCGACGAGATCGAGGTCGAGGTGCTCGAGGTCGACCTCGACCGGGAGCGCATCAGCCTGTCGCTGAAGGCAACCCAGCAGGACCCCTGGCAGGAGTTCGCCAACAACCACCGGGTGGGGGAGCTGGTGTACGGGCGGGTCACCAAGCTGGTCCCCTTCGGCTCGTTCCTGCAGGTGGGCGACGGCATCGAGGGCCTGGTGCACATCTCGGAGATGGCCGCCCACCACGTCGACCTCCCCGAGCAGGTCGTGGCCGCCGGCGAGGAGCTGTGGGTGAAGATCATCGATCTCGACCTCCAGCGCCGCCGCATCAGCCTCTCGATCAAGCAGGCGGCCGAGGGCGGCATCGTGGCCCCCGAGTACCAGGAGGCGTTCGGTGAGCACGCCTACGACGAGGCCGGCAACTACATCGGCGAGTACCAGGCCGGCGAGTTCACCCCCGAGACCGAGGCCCAGGCCGCCTGGGCCGACTTCAACCCCGGAGACGGCTCCCCGGAGGGCGGGGCGACCGATGCCGGGTCGCCCGACCCGGGTGCCGCCGCCGGCGACGCCGGTCAGGGCAACGTCGTCGAGGGAACCCTCGACACGCCGCAGGCTCCACCCGTGCCGGAGCCCCAGGACGGACCAGCGGCCGGTTAGCGTCAGACAGACGGGCCCCGCCGTCGTACGGGGGCGGGGCCGCCCACGAAACCGGAGCGTGGCGTGAGCACGATGACGAGGTGGCTGCGCGCCCCGCGTATGGAGGCGCTGTTCGGCGCCGCCCTGGTGCTGTTCGGGTTCCGGCTCGGGGTGCGCCCGATCCACGACAACTCGATGTTCACCCACCTGCGCACGGGCATCGACGCCGTCGCCGGCCACGGCATCCCGCGCGTCGACCCGTACTCGTTCACCGCCGCGGGCAAGCCCTGGACGGTGCAGAGCTGGCTGCCGGAGTGGACCTACGGGTGGGCCCACTCGCTGGGCGGGTACCGCCTCGTCGTGCTCGAGCAGGCGGTGCTGTGCGCCGGCCTGGCGTGGCTCATCGTGCGCCTGGCCCGGGCCGGCTCCCCATTGCGCACGACCCTTGCCGCCCTGGTGGCCATCGGCATCGGCGCCGCCTACTGGTCGCCCCGGCCTCTCCTGTTCGGGCTCATCTTCATGGCGCTGCTCATCACCGTCGTCGAGCGCCGGCGCAGCCCCTGGCTCCTGGTCATCATCGTGTGGTTCTGGGTCCAGAGCCACGGCTCGTTCCCTCTCGGACTGGCATGGCTCGGGGCGAGGGCGTTCGGTCAGTGGCTCGACTGGCGGGCCTGGCCCGACGACACCATGCGCTACATCGGTGCGTTCATCGTCGGCCTGGTCGTGTCGGTGGCCAACCCCCTCGGCGCACGCCTGCTCCTGTTCCCCTTCACCATCTTCCAGAAGCGGGCCAATTTTGCCGCCATCATCGAATGGCGCTCCCCTGACTTCAACGGGGCCGAGGGAAGGTTCGCCCTCGTCTTCGTGGCCCTCGCCCTGGTGATCCTCGCTCGCTACCGGGTGAGCTGGCGAGACCTCGTGCCCGCCGTGGGCTTCCTCGTCCTCGGCCTTCTCGCCATGCGCAACCTCCCGGTCGCCGCGGTGGTGCTGGCGCCCGTGCTCGGCCGGGCCCTCCGCCGCACCGACGGCTCGAGCCGCGCCACCGCCGCCGAGATCGCGCCCAGCCGGCAACGGTTGAACCGCGCCGTCCTCATCACCATCATCGCCTTGTTCGCCCTCTTCGCCGCCTCGATCCTGACGACCGCGCCGATCGAGGCGTCGGGCTACCCCGAGAAGGCAGCCACCTACCTCGACCAGCAGGGTCTCCTCAGCCCGCCCCACGTCGTGGCCGAACAGGACTTCGTCGGCAACTACCTGAGCCTGCGGTACGGCCGGCGGGTCCCGGTGTTCATCGACGACCGCTACGACATGTTCCCCTCCGACGTGGCCAAGGACTACCGCACCATGAACACCGGCGGAGCGCAGGCACTGTCGCTGTTGGACAAGTACAACGTCGACGTCGCGCTCTGGAGCCGCCAGGAGCCGCTGGCGACGGTGCTGGCGGCCAGCGATGCCTGGACCCAGGTGTTCCGCGACGGGGACTGGGCGGTGTGGCGACGGACCTCGTCACTCGCCGCCTGAACGCGAGAAGAGAGGCCGCAAGGCCTCTCTTCGGGACTGCCGGCGGTCCGCAGCGGATCAGGTGATCGAGTTCCCGACCTTGCTGAACTTGTCGCCGGCCTGACCACCGAGGAAGGTGAGGGCCACGATGCAGGCCACGGCGATGAGGGCGAGCAGCAGGGCGTACTCGACGAGTGCCGCTCCACGCTCGGTCGTGCCGAAGCGGGCTCGCATCCACGGGGCCACCATCTGCTGGAAGTACCTGACCATGTCCATCGTTTGCTCCTCCTCCGGTTCTGCCCTGCTGGGCCTCTCATCAATGATCGGGTCCCGGGGCGCCCGACTGGATGAGACGATCGACCCATTGTTCGTCGGTGTCGCACAGGACCGCCTCGCTCGACCGGCGCGCGGAAGGAGCGGGCCGCGGGGCCCGCTCCTTTCGCCGACCGGGGGGCCGGCCAGATCTGGTCTGAGCGATCAGGTGATCGAGTTTCCGACCTTGGAGAACTTGCTGCCGGCCTGGCCACCCAGGAAGGTCAGGGCGACGATGCAGGCCACGGCGATGAGGGCGAGCAGCAGGGCGTACTCGACCAGGGCGGCTCCACGCTCGGTCGTGCCGAAGCGGGCACGCATCCAGGGCGCCAGGATGTTCCGGTAGTAGCTGACCATGTCCATTTGAATCTCCTTTGAGTGTCTTGTCGCGAACCTAGAGAAATGATCGGCTCCCCAGCCTCGAAACTGGATAGGACATTTGGCCCATTCCCGTCGAGAATCCTGGCCGTGGCTCGCGCGGAAAGGAGCGGGCCGCGAGGCCCGCTCCTTTCGCCGACCGGGGGGCCGGCCAGATCTGGTCTGAGCGATCAGGTGATCGAGTTCCCGACCTTGGAGAACTTGCTCGAGGCCTGGCCACCCAGGAAGGTCAAGGCGATGATGCAGGCCACGGCGATGAGGGCGAGCAGCAGGGCGTACTCGACCAGGGCCGCTCCACGCTCGGTCGTGCCGAAGCGGGCACGCATCCAGGGCGCCACCATGGTGCGGAAGTAACTGATCATGTCCATCGAAAGATCCTCCTGAGATGACGCCCCCGCTTGGGGCATGCCATCCCATCGACCGGCGACCGCAAAGACTTGAATTCAGTCGAGGCGGATGATGCCCATGCGCACGGCACGCAGCACCGCCTGGGTGCGGTCACGCGCATCGAGCTTGCCGTAGATGGAGGCCAGGTGGTTCTTCACCGTCTTCACGCTGATGAACAGCTCGGCGGCCACCTCGGGCAGGGAGAGGCCATTGGCGACGAGCTGGAGGACCTCCTCCTCGCGAGGGCTGATCACCGGGTCGCCGGCCGTCGAGGCAGCACCGCGCTGCACCTCGGCGAGCATGGAGGATGCCAGCTCGCTCGACAGCGCCCCTGCGTCGGAGGCGGCCAGACGGACAGCGGCGACGATCTCCTCGGTCGAGCAGTCCTTCACCAGGTAGCCCACCGCACCGGCCTGGATCGCCCGGGCCATGACGTGGCTCTCGCCGTGCATGGTGAGGATGAGCACGTGGGTCTCGGGGTGGCGCTCGTGGATCAGGCGGGTGGCCTCGATGCCGTCGAGCACGGGCATGGTGACGTCCATGAGCACCACGTCGGGTCGAAGGGAGTGGACCAGGCGGGCCGCCTCCTCACCGTCGCCGGCCTCGCCGACCACCTCGAAGCCGGCGTCCTCCATCGACAGGCGAAGGCCGTCGCGGAGCATGCGGTGGTCGTCGGCCAGCACCAACCGGAGGCGGGCGCTGCCGATATCGGCGTCCGGCCAGACCGCCGACGAGAACTCGGCGCTCATGCCGCCACCAGGTGGCAGCGGACCGTCGTTCCCGCCGGCCCCGAGACGATGTCCAGCCGGGCGCCTATGGCGTCGGCCCGCTCGCGCATGCCCGTGACCCCGTAGGAGTCGCCCCGGCCGTCTCGGTCGGGGGCGAAGCCCCGCCCGTCGTCGGTCACCTCGAGGACGGCTCCGGTGTCGTCGCAGCGCCAGTGGACACCGACGGACCGGGCGGCGGCGTGGTGCTCGGCGTTGGTGACGGCCTCGTGGGCGATACGCCACAACTCGCGCTCTTTGACCAGCGGCAGGCGTTCCGCCTCCTCGTGGGCGAACGACACGCCCAGCCCGCTACGGGCGCGGACACGGTCGAGGAAGGTCTCGAGTGTCTCCACCAGGCCCTGCTGGTCGGAGACGTCGGTGCGGAGATCCGAGAGCGTCGCTCGCACGTCGCCGAGAACACCCCGCACCTCTGTCCGCAACTCGTCCAGGTCACTCGCGAGCGGGAGGCCCCGGGCCTTGCCGGTGAGGCGGTCGAGCTTGAAGGCGAGCGATGCGAGCGACTGGCCGACCCGGTCGTGCATGTCGCGGGCGATGCGGATCCTCTCCTCGTCGGCGCCCATGGTGCGCAGGCGTGCGAACCAGCGGGCGTTGTCGATGGCCAGCGCCGCCGTCTCCAGGAACCCGTCGAGGAGCTTCAGCTCCCGCCTCCCGTACTGCCCGGGCTCGTGGTGTTCGAGGGCCACCAGCCCGACGAGGCGACCTCGCGCCCGCAAAGGGGCGTAAAGCCCGGACCAGGAGAGCAGGTCGACCCCCGCCCCCTGGCCGGGGCCGAGCACGAGCACGAGGGACGCCACGCTGCTCTGGGTGGCCTGGCGCAGGGCGTCGGGAAGGTCGTCGTCGCCCAGCGACGACGACAGGCGCGTGCCCTCCCCGACGACCAGGTCCCAGCGCGACGCGGCATCGTCGCGCAACAGCACGGCCACGACGTCGCAGTCGACCAGCGAACGCAGGCGGGCGGCGGTCGAGGCCAGCACCTCGTCCAGGTTGAGGGTGGCAGGCAGCGACTGGGCCACCTCGTGGAGCGACACCAACAGGTCGTTGGCCTCGGCCATGCGGCCCATGCGGTCGAGCGTCCGGGAGTGGCGCTCCTCGGCCTCGCCGAACATGCGACGGGCGTGGCCGGCCAACACCGCCACCACGACCAGCTCCACGGCCCACTGGCATGTTGCCGTTGCCGCACCCAGTACCGGTCCGGCCACCACGGCGCGGATCCCGATGACGATGACGGCCGCCGCTGCAGCCCGCATGGAGGCCCCGAAGCCACCCTGGAACCCGATGCCGATCAGCGGGGTCACCAGGCAGAAGACGAACGGGGAGCTCCACGAGCCGGTGGTGATCACCGCCGCCACCACCAGGGCCAGCTCGGTCGCCGACAGCGCCCACGGCCGAGGGCCCTGGGCGGTGGCGTCCTCGACCACCCGCCACCCATTGCCGCCGTGGCCGGGCCGGCGGAAGGTTCTCCAGACGGCGTACCCCAGCAGCACGACGGCCCACCCCAGCCTCAGCTTCACCGGGCCCCGGGCGACGACGGTGAGGACGAACCCGACGGCGAGCGAACCCCAGCGGATCCCCGAGACCAGCGGCGAATCGGCCCCCAGGGCACGGTTGGACCGGCCTTCGGTCGTGCCCGCCGCGGCTCGGCGGCTCATCTCACGAGACTGACTTCATGATGCCGGGTACGCCTGGCCCGATGATCACCACCATGATGGACGGGAAGATGAACCCCATCAGTGGGAACAGGATCTTCACCGGCAACTTGGCTGCCTTCTCCCGGGCCCACTGACGGCGCTTGGCCCGCATTTCCACGGCCTGGGTGCGCAGGACCCGTCCGACCGGGATGCCGAGGGCGTCGGCCTGCAGGATGGCCAGGACGAAGTTCGACAGCTCCGGCACCTGGGTTCGCCGCTTCAGGTTCTGGAAGGCGTCCTTGCGGGGAAGGCCGAGCTCCATCTCCCGGAGGGTGCGGGCGAACTCGTCGGCGAGGGGCGAGGAGAAGTTCTGGCACACGATGTCGAGGGCCCCTTCGAAGCCCATGCCGGCTTCGACCGAGATGGCCAGCAGGTCGAGCGTGTCCGGGAGGTCCTTACGAATCGAGTTTTTCCGGGCGGTGACCTTGCGGCTGAGCCACGACTCGGGAGCGGTCAAGCCGATGGTGGGCATCAGCACCATGGCGATGATCGCCCACCGGCTGGCCGGGTGGCCGAGCACCACGTAGGCCAGTCCGAGAAGGGTGAACAGGCCGCCACAGACGGCCTGGCCGACGATGAACTCCTCGGCCCGCAGCGTGGTCGACATCCCCGCCACCAGGATCTTCTTGTGGACGCTCTCCAGGTAGCTGCTCGGCGTGAGCCGGGTGAGCATGCCCCAGATGCCGCCCGTCATGGGACGGACGACGCGGATCAGGAAGGGCTCGGCCAGGCGCCGCTCGAACTCGTCGGCGACGGGAAGGTCACCTTCGTCGAGATCGTGCAGGTACTGCTCGACACCTCCGGCGGTGCGGCGGGCCATCGTCGTTCCCACGGCGATGGCGGCGGCGCCTCCCAGGGCGGCGGTGAAAGCGAGGAACAATCCGAATGAGTGCACGTCACACCTCGATCTTGACCATGCGGAAGATGATGTAGGTACCCAACGCCACCGAGCCTCCGGTGGCCAGCAACACGATGAGGCCCCCGCCGTGCAACATCGGCGCCAGGTATGTGGGGTTGGTGACCTGCATCATGAGCAGCAGTGCAGGAGCCAGGCCGGCGAGGACGTACGCCGAGATCCGGCCCTCGGCCGTGAGCACCTGGACCTCACGGCGGACCTCCTGGCGGGCCCGGATGAAGTCGGCCAGGGTGTGGAGTATGTCGGCCAACTTGCCGCCGACGGTCTGCTGGATGCGGATGGCCTGCACGATCCAGTCCAAGTCACGGATGTCGAGCCGGGCGGCCATCCGACCGAGGGCGTCGACCACGGGGTCACCGAGGCGGGTCTCGGAGATGACCCGGCTGAACTCCTCGGACATGGGGGGCTCGGACTCCTCGCACATCATCTGGATGGCCCGCAGGAACGTGTGGCCGGCGGTGAGCGACGAGGCAATGAGGCTGAGGGCGTCGGGCAGTTGGGCCTCGAACGCCCGGCGACGCTTGGCGATCCGCGAGCGGATCACACTGCTGGCCACCAGGGGCCCCACGGCCAGGCCGGCAAGGGCGAAGATGAACGAACCGGTGATGCCGTAGAGGAGGGCGGCCACGGCGACGGTCGCCGCCCCCGAGATCACCACGTACTCCCCGGGCTTCACCGGGATGCGGGCCTTCTCCAACGCCGTCGTCATCGACCCCTTCTGGTCGAGCTGGGCGACGGCCCGGGTGGCCAGGCCGATGGTGCCTTCGACGATGGGGCTGTAGGCCTCGGTGACGGCGGCCACGGGAACGTCGCGCTCGCCATAGGGGAGGTCGAGGATCTCGGCCAGCGACTTCTCCCGCTCACTGGCCCGCCACAGGATGCCGGCGGCGACCAGGGCCAGGCCCAGGCCGATGCCGATCACGGCCAACAAGGTCAAACTCATGATGTACCCGCTCTCCTATCGGGCCCGCTCGGCGCGGGCCAGGGTGGCCACTTCGGGGACCTGTCGGCTCCGGCCGCGGCCGTTGGCCGAAGTCGGGGCGGGGGCGGGCAACGGCGCGGACCGGAACGCCTTGGCCGGCACGTCGACACCGTTCTCGCGCAGCTTGTCGAGGAACTTCGGGCGAAGGCCCGTCGCCACCAACTCACCCTTGGCCGAGGTCGGTGCCGCGTCCCCGACCTGGCGCGGGTACATCCGGTACTTGAAGATGTCCTGGAGGAGGATGGTGTCGCCCTCCATGCCCTGCAGCTCGGTCACCGATGTCACCACGCGCCGGCCGTCGGGCATGCGGTCGAGGTGCATGATCAGGTCGATGGCGCTGGTGATCTGTTCGCGGATGGCCCGGACCGGCAGGTCGTAGCCCGCCATCAAGACCATGGTCTCCAGGCGGCTGAGCCCGTCCCTGGCGCTGTTGCAGTGCACGGTGGTCATGGATCCCTCGTGGCCGGTGTTCATGGCCTGGAGCATGTCGAGGGCCTCCCCGCCCCGGACCTCTCCGACGAGGATCCGGTCGGGGCGCATGCGCAAGGCGTTGCGCACCAGGTCGCGGATGCGCACCTCCCCGGCTCCCTCGGAGTTCGGCGGCCGGGACTCCAGGCTCACCACGTGAGGCTGTTGGAGCTGGAGCTCGGCGGCGTCTTCGATGGTGACGATCCGCTCACCGTCGGGGATGAACGACGAGAGCACGTTGAGGTTGGTGGTCTTGCCCGTGCCCGTCCCGCCCGACACCAGGATGCTGAGCTTGCCCCGGACGCAGGCCTCCATCACCGTCGCCAGGTCGAGAGTGAAGGTCCCGAAGTTGATGAGGTCCTTCACCTGGTAGGGGTCGGCGGCGAACTTCCGGATCGTCAGCACCGGGCCGTGGATGGCCAGCGGCGGGATCACGGCATTGACCCGGGAACCGTCGGGGAGGCGGGCGTCGACCATGGGCGACGATTCGTCGACCCGCCGGCCCACGGCGGCCACGATCTTCTCGATGACGCTGCGGTACTGGCTGTCATCGGTGAACGACGCCCCGGTGTGCACCAGCTTGCCCTCACGCTCCACCCAGATGTCGTCGTAGGAGTTGCACATCACCTCGGTGATGCTGGGGTCGGCCAGCAGGGGATCGATGGGCCCGTACCCGAGGGTGTCCTGGATCATCTCCTGGAGGAACGACTTGCGCTCCCGGGGGGACACCTTGACGTCCTCGCGCTTGAGGATGCCGTCGAGGGCCGATCTCACCTCGGCGGCCAGGGCCTCGGCCGTCAGCCCGCTCGACTTGGGCGCGACCTCGCTCAGCACCAGCTCGCGGACCTTGCGCTTGTTCGCCGTCCACGACGAGTTGGCCGTTGCCGAGCGCTTGACGCCCTCGCTCTCGGGCCTGACCCGCCGGCGAGCGACCTCGACGACGGCGTTGGTGGTGGACGGCTTCGTGTCCTGGTGCTCCTGGGCCTCGAGGGCGGCCAGTTTGGCTGAGAGGTTCACGGTGATCCTTCCTAGGAGGCTTGGGCGCGACTGCTCGAATGGAACATGCGGGCGAACAGGCTTCGCCGGCCCGGCTTGTCAGTCGACTCGACAGAATGAAGGCGGGACCCCTCGGGGAGGATGGGGGCCAGCCCCGCCTCGATGCGGTGGCTGACCTCCGACGCCGGCGAGAAGGCCAGAATGGGAGTGCCCACGTTGACCGACTTGCTGACCTCACGGGCGTAGGGGAGCACGGCCTGGAACCCCTGGGGGAACAGGCGGGTCACCTGGTCGATGTCGAGGCCCACATCGCGCTCGGCCTTGTTCAAGATGAGGCGGACGTTCTCGGCCGGCATCTTCAGCTTCTCGAGCGTGTTCAGGAAGACCCCCATGTTGCGGACGCTGGGGAGGTCGAGGGTGGCCATCACGTACAGGTGGTCGGACAGGTCGAAGGCGGCCAGCACGATCTCGGTGAGGGCCGAGGGTGTGTCGACGATCACGTAGTCGAAGCGCTCCCGGAGCATCTCGATGATCTTGGTGACGTCCGGCGGGTGGATCCGATCCGCATCCGACGGGTCCTTCGGGGCGGCGAGGATCTGCACCCCGGTGTCGTGGGTGACCAGGTACTCCTCGAAGGAGGCGGGGAGGTCCCCCTCGTCGCCCTCCTCGCGCTGGAGGGCGTCGAAGATCGTGTACCGGGGCCGCAACCGCAGCGAGGTCGAGACCTCACCGAACTGCAGGTCGAGGTCGACGATGCACACGCTGCGACCGGTGTGGTGGTGGAGGAAGTAAGCGAGGTTGGTGGCGAAGAAGGTCTTGCCGCACCCCCCGGTGGCCGAGCCGACGGTGAAGACGGTGCCCAATGGCGTCGGCGCCCCGTTGTTGTCGACCATCGTCGGCACCGGCGCCAGCTGGGGTCGCTGGTGGCCGACCTCTATGGCCCGCTCGATGGCATCTCGCAGGACCCGTTCGGTGACCGGCAGTTGCAGCAGGTCGATGGCCCCCGCCCGGATGATGTCGCGCAACTGGGCTTCGGGCCGGTTGGAGAAGGCGAGCACCACGCTCATGGACGGCAGCTCGTCGTGGATGATCTGCAGGCGGGACAGCCCCGCCTTGGTGCCGAGGCTGGGCCCGGCGATGAGCACGTCGAACGGGCCATCGTCGGTCAGGGTCTCGCCGACGGTGCCGACCCGTTCGCACGAGACGACCTCGGGTCGCGGTCGCAGCTCACCGGCGACGTCCTGCACCTGCCGGAGGAGCTCGCCGCCGCGGTCGAGGACGAGAATTTTCGGATTGCGCACGTCAGCCTCCTAGGAAAGCTGCTTGAGGGCGTCGGCGGCGCCGCTGCCCGGCGTGGGGCCCACGGCAGGGGCGTTCTTGGACACGAGGGAGAAGTAGAGGGAGTCGAAGCTGGTGAAGAACACCAGGCGCTCCGCTTCGGGAGCGGTCACGGCCAGGAGGTAGGTCGGGCTGGCTCCCGTCGCTGCGGCCGCCACCGCCGTCGTGCCGCCGCTGGGGCTGACGCTGAGCACCTCGGTGTTCTGCATGATCAGCCTGGCTGACGGTGCTCCCGGGCCGTCCTTGAGCACGCCGAAGACGTCGATGTGGTCACCGGCGGCAACGAAGCCGGACACGCCGGGGGCGGGCCCCATGCTGAGGGCGAGGGCCATCTTGCCGTCGGGGATCTTGACCGACCCGAGACTCGTCTGGGGGGCGGCGAACTGGCTGCTGGTGATCACCGTCCCCTCGGCGACGGTGCCCTGCGCCGTCTTGCCGGCGACCTCGGACGGATCGCTCAGAGCGCCGGCCGGTTTGGCCGAGGAGCCGATCGACCGGGTCTTGATGTACCCCTGGTCGACGGCTTGGGCACCCGTCGTGCCCGACGGGATGTCCTTGGCCGCGTAGAGGACGGTCGAACTGTTGCCGGCGGCGGCGGCCTTGCTCCCGCCGCCGCTGCGCACGACGAAGAACGTCGCGCCGGCGCCGATCACGAAGACGGCCAAACCGATGGTCAGGATGAGGTTGGAGCGCTTTGCCATGTGGTCTCCCGGATGCTCGTGCCGCCTGCCGCTTCGACGGGCAGCTTGCTCCCGGTGTTATCGGTGGCCTCGGCGGTGACCTGTAGGGGCGAGCGCCGACGACCGTCTCTAAAGAGCCGGGGCGGTCCAACCGATACCCACCTCGATGATCCCCGTGTACTGGAGCGACCGAGTGACCCGACGAGCAGCCCCCTCACCGACCGCCCCGTTCCCGACCGCCCCACGAAGGTCAGGCCGACCGCGGGCACGCTCCCGCAGCCAGGCCGGCTCGGTGATGGTGGAGTTCGCCTTGGTGCTCCCCGTGTTCCTCTTCGTCCTCTACGGCCTCATCACCTTCGGCGTGATCCTGGCCCAGAAGCAGCAGATCACCAATGCCGCCGCCGACGGCGCCCGCGCCGCCGTCGGTCAGACCGACCCCGTGGGGGCGGCCACGGCGCGGGTCCAGCAGTCCCTGGGAGCGCCGGGCAACTACACGGCCACCTACACCACGGGGACGTGCTCGGGCGGGTCGGGCAGCTGCATCACGGTGAACATCGTCTACGACTACGCCAACCACCCGATCGTCCCGCCGGCGCCGGGGCTGGGCCTCGTCACGCCCGGCACCTTCAGTTCCAAAGCCATCGTCCAGTACGCCTAGCCAACCGGTTGATTGGGGTTCGATTCGTATGAAGCGCATGTGGTCGCGACGCACCGACGAACGTGGCTCGGTGATCATTCTGGCGACAGTCGGCATCATCTTGTCGATGATCGCCGCCGCCCTGGCCGTCGACCTCGGGCGCCTGGCCGCCGACAAGCGGAACGACCAGAAGATCGCCGACCTGGCGGCCATGGATGCCGCTCGCGACCTGAGCTCGGCCGCCACCGCCTGCAGCCGGGCCCAGGCCAGCGCCACCCGGAACGGGTACGCCTCGCTCTCGTGTAGCGACGTGGTGTTGGGCCACATCGACTCCGTCACCAAGTCCTTCGTCGCCGGCGGCGCCAACGACACCGTGCAGGTCAACGTGCGCTCCACGTTCAGCGCCGCCTTCCCGTTCGTCAGCGGGCCCTCCAGCACGGGTGGCAAGGCGGCGGCGGCCATCGTGCCTCATGCCGGATTTACCCTCGGGTCGTCATTGGTGACGCTCAACGCCTCGCAGTCGACGTTGCTGAACCCGGTCATCGGACAGATGATCGGCGGGAGCAGCCTGAGCCTGTCCCTGGTCAGCTGGCAGGGCTTGGCGACCGGCAGCGTCACCCTCGCCGCCCTCAAGACCCAGCTGGCGACCATGGGCTTCAGCGTGGGATCGGTCAGCCAGCTGCTCAGCACCAACTTGACCCTGGCCCAGCTCTACCAGGCCACCGCCAGCGCACTGACCCTCTCCGGTGACACCGTGGACGCCAACATCTTCAATCTGCTCAAAGCGGCAGCCACGTTCACGACCCAGATCAAATTGGGCGATTTCCTGAGCGTGGGCGAGGGCTCGGACGGGGTGGCGCTGGGTTCGCGTCTCAACCTGCTGCAACTGGTGAGCAGCTCGGCCCAGGCCTCGGCCCTCGATGGGAGCCACACGGTGAGCATCAGCAACCTTGGGATCACCGTTCCCGGCGTGGCCAGCACGGCCCTGGCTTTTTCGGTCATCGACCCGCCCAAGACCTACATCGGCTCTAAGGGCGGACCTGTTCCTCCTCTGAGCACGGGCCAGATCCAACTCACTGTCACTCCAAAGCTCGACCTCGACGTGTCCATCGCCGGTCTGGTCGGAGCCAAGGTGAACAACGACCTCCCGGTCAAGGTCACCGTGGCCGGAGCCAAGGGCTACATCAAGGACATCACCTGTGGATCCAGCCCGAGCATGACGGTGAACGTGGACCCGTCGGCGTTCTCCGGGTCGGCCACCACGTCGACGCCCCTGCGCCTGAGCGCACTGGTGCTGGGCCTTCGGGTGCCTCTCCTCGACATCGGCACCACCAGCGCCGTCCCCAGTACCGACGCCCCGGCTCAGGACGTGGCCTTCAGCTATCCCGGCCAGTTCTTCCCGACCGCCTCGTCGAAGCACATCGGGTCACAGCCGGTCGGCCTCCAGTCGCTGACCACCTTCACGGCCGGCACCACGACCGTCCTGGGGGTACTCCCCCTGCCGACGGCAACGGTGGTCACCACGGTGTTCAACGCCCTGTCGCCGGTGCTGGGCTCGGTCGACAACAACGTCCTCACCCCGCTGCTCACCGCCCTCGGTCTGGACATCGGTGGTGCCGACGTCACCGCACTGGCGGACGCCTTCAAGTGCGACACACCGGGTCTGGTCGGCTGATCCGGTAGCTGTCCCGGGCACCTAAGTGCTCCCGGGACCTATTGCCGAACGACGGTGTCTCGGCCACTCTGGGAGTGGAGAGGCCAGTGACATGAGCGACGAGCGGACAGCCGGGGTTGATCGGACATGAGTCGGTGCTCCCTGGTCTGGGCCCACGCCATGGCCAGCTCCCGGGCCCACGAGGACGAGCTCGGCCTGTTCGACTGGTCACCGGTCGAGGAGGTGGCCGGGGTCGTCCGCTACGACGCCCGGGGGCATGGTCAGAGCGAGGCCATGCAGTTCTACGACCGGGCCTACCGATGGCCCTGCATGGTCGACGACATGCTCCGGGCCGGCGGGTCCGGGCCCTTCGTGGCCGGCGGGGCGGCCATGGGGGCGGCCGTCGCCCTGTGGACCGCCCTGCGGGCTCCCAAGCGGGTCCAGGCCATGGTGCTGATGGCTCCGCCCCCGGCCTGGGAGGCCCGGGTCCCCGACGCCGAGCAGTGTGAGAAGGCGGCGAGGATGGTGGAGGCCCGAGGGCTTCCGGCGTGGGCCGACGACGTCCGCCGGCGGCCCCAACCGCGCATCTTCGCCGACGAGCTTCCCCGCGCCGGCGACGTCACCGCCCGCCACCTGCTGACCATGGAGGAGAAGGCGGTGCCCGCCATCCTGCGGGGAGCAGCCGCCTCCGACCTGCCCACCCGCGACGAGGTCCGCTCCATCGTGGTGCCCACCCTCATCCTGGGCTGGGCCGACGACCCCGGGCACCCGCTGTCCATGGCCGAGTCCCTGGCCGACCTGCTCGTGCTCAGCGAGCTGCACGTGGCCGCCGACCTGGCTGCCATTCGGGCCTGGCCGCAGCTGGTGCGCGACTTCCTCGCCGGCATCTGCTGCTGGGACTGACCCCCCGGCGGGCTTCCGGGTCTGGGTAGCCTGCGACATGCTCCGTCACGTCGCCCTGTTCACCTGGAAGCCCGACGCATCCGAGGTGTCCGTGCGGGCCTTTGCCGACGGATTGGCCGCCCTACCCTCCCAGATCCCCGAGATCCGTTCCTACCGTTTCGGTCCCGACGAGCGCCTGGGCGGGGGAAGCGACGACTTCGCCCTCGTGGCCGATTTCGACGACGTGGCCGCCTATCGGCGGTACGCCGAGCACCCCGCCCATCGACACCTCATCGCCGAGTTGCTGATGCCCATCGTGGCCGGTCGCCACGCCGTGCAGTACGAGGTCTGAGCGGTCAGGGCCCGGCTGGGGGCGCCTGGGTGGGCGCCGGCGCCGGGGCGGGCGCCGAGCGCAGGAAGCCCAGCATGTCCGCGTCTCGGTAGAGGTTGTGGGTGGTGGGGTGCTGGGGGGCCTTGCCGACAACCCGCCCGTCGGGAGTGCGGCCCCAGAAGCCTTCGTAGACCTGGCCCCGGCGGTGAGGGTCGGTGATGTGATGGGCGACCTGGCGCACCTCGAGGCCGGACCGCTCCCATGACGGCTCGTCGAGGAACAGGATCATCTGCGGCCTCGACAGCTCCAGGGCCCGGCTGAGGCGGACGGTCTCGTCACCAAGGTGCAGGAGGGTGGTGAGGGCCAGGGCGTCGGGTGGGCCCCAGGTCGGGTGCCGGAGCTGGAACAGCTCGAGCGACCAGCGGCGGATCTCGGCCCAGAAGCCGAGCGGGTCGGGGTAGTAGAAGCCCTCGTTGGCGCGGCCGAGAGTGGGCGGATGGTCCTCCCACAGCACCAGGTTGTCGCGCCATGTCGGCGGCTTGGTCGTGACCAGAAGCAGCCAGGCGTTGATCGCCGCCGGCGAGTTGGGCGGCCAGTCCCGCGCCCGGTCGTCGAGACCGTGCCGGACCCGCCGCTTCGCCGCTCGTGCCGCCCGGAGGCGCTCATCGGCTCGCGGTGAGAACAGGCCTTCGTCGACCCGGCTGCCGCCGGTCAAGCGTGAAGCCCGGTGCGGGCGGGGGACAATGTCAGGCGTGGTCGTCATCGGTCTCACCGGAGGTATCGGCTCGGGGAAGTCCGCAGTTGCGACATTGTTTGCGGAGCGGGGAGCGGTCGTCATCGACTCCGACGAACTGGCCCGCCAGGTCGTTGCCCCGGGGGCACCCGCCCACGCCGCCGTGGTCGACCGTTTCGGGCCGTCGGTGGCGGGCCCCGACGGTGCCATCGACCGTCGGGCGCTGGCCGCCATCGTGTTCGACGACGGCGCCGCACTGGCCGACCTCAACGCCATCGTCCACCCGGCGGTGACCGCCGCCATGGCCCGACGGCTGTCCGAGGAGGACGCACCCGGCCGTGTGGTCGTGGCCGTCATCCCGTTGCTGGTCGAGGTCTCCTGGCAGGGCGCCGACGCCGTCGTGGTGGTCGACTGTCCCGAGGATGTGGCCATCGAACGCGTGGTGAGGGACCGGGGCATGACCCCCGACGAGGTCCGCCGCCGCATGGCGGCCCAGGTCAGCCGGTCCGAGCGCGTGGCCCGCGCCGACCGGGTCATCGTCAACGGCGGCTCCTGGGACGACCTCCGCCGCCAGGTCGACGCCACCTGGCAGTGGATCCGCGCCCTCCCCCAACGTTCTGGTCAGGGTCAGGGCGGTCCTGGCGACCTCGGGTCTGCCCAGAACGAGCCTGGTCAACCGTGATCACGCCGCTGTGCTGCGCGATCCCCGGCCGTCCCCGTCGGGCGAGGAGGTCCATTGCCGACCGGATCGCATCAAGGGTGACGAGATTCCGGGCCAGGCAATTGTCGAGCACCCGCTCGGCTCGCTGTGGGTGCAGGACGCCGGCCAGATCGATGACTGTGCGGGCCACGCCTGTCGTCACGATGCCCTCGACCGTCGTGAGGTGTTCGAGTGGCAGTACGCGCGAGCTGTGTACCCGTGCACGGGTGATCCGCTCCCGCAGGGCCCGCGTCGTGATGACCTCGGCGGTCCCGCGGCGTAGGAACCCCGGAACTCCGAGGAGCGCTGCGGCCGATCGGTGGGAGGCAGCCGCTGGTTGGGTGGCGAGGACGAGGGCATGCAGATCCTGCTCCCAGGACGGAGGACAACCGGCGGCGCGGTACACGCCGACGTAGGGAAACGCCCTCCACGCCCCCGTCTGCAGACGGTGTTTCACGGATGCCGGGGTGGCACCGTGCTCTCTCG
>JBBWZS010000106.1:0-14944 GCA_039649175.1 Acidimicrobiaceae bacterium | reverse complement strand
CACGTGGGACCTGACCGTGGTGGCCGCCGTCCTGGTCGCCTCGGCCCTGTGCTGGCGGCGGGCGGTGCGGCTCTGAGGGTAACGGTTGACAGGTGACCAATCAGTCACGTAATCTGACGGACGTGGACGAGGTGTTCAAGGCACTGGCCGACCCCACCAGGAGGAGCCTGCTCGACGAGCTGTTCCGCGCCGACGGCCAGACGCTGAGCGAGCTCGAAGAGCGTTTCGCCATGACTCGCTTCGGGGTGATGAAGCACCTGAAGCAGCTGGAGGAAGCGGGTCTGGTCGTCACCAGGCGGCGGGGCCGGGAGAAGCTCCATTTCTTGAACCCGGTCCCGATCAGGCTCGTCCACGACCGGTGGGTGAGCAAGTACGCCGAGCCCTGGGCCGCCGCGCTCAGTGACATCAAGCACAGACTGGAGACTCCGATGGAAAAAGTGTTCGAGATCTACATCCGCACCACCCCTGAGCGCCTGTGGGAGGCGATCACCGACAGCGAGATCAGGAGCAAGTACAACTTCGGCGCCCGGATCACCTCGGACTGGACGCCCGGCTCCCGCATGGAGATGGCGACCCCCGACGGGACCATGGTCCTGGGAGAGGGGGAGAACCTGGAGGTCGACCCGCCGCGCCGGCTGGTCCAGACCATGGTCGCCCTCTGGAGCGACGAGGTGAAGAGCGAGGGCACCTCCCGAGTCACCTGGGAGATCGAGCCCGTCGGCGACTCGTGCCGCCTGCTCGTCACCCACGACCAGCTGCGGGAAGGGGCGAACGAACAGCTCTACGGCGGTTGGCCCATGATCCTGTCCGGCCTGAAGACCTGGTTGGAGACCGGCGAGCTGCTCACCACCCCGGGCTCGTTGATGTACAGCGGAGCCTGAGTGACGCAACAGTGCCGTCCTCCTCATCCCTTAGAGTTCCCGGCCATGACGGGGGTCTCGATCGACGATGTTCGCCTCGCCGCCGAGCGCCTCCGTGACGTCGTCGTCCGCTCACCGCTCGAGCGCAACGACCGGCTCTCACAGGCGACCGGGGCCGACGTCTGGTTGAAGCGGGAGGACCTGCAGCCCGTCCGGTCGTACAAGCTGCGGGGCGCCTACAACTTCATCATTTCCCTCACCCCCGCCCAGCAGGCGAACGGGGTCGTGTGCGCCAGCGCCGGCAACCACGGCCAGGGTGTGGCCTACACCTGCCGGCGGCTGGGCGTGCGATGCCGGGTCGTGGTCCCCCGGACGACACCCCGTCAGAAGCGTGAGCAGATCGCCGCCCTGGGCGGGGCCGAGACCACCGTCATCGTCGCCGGCCACACCTACGACGAAGCCCATGAGGCGGCGGCGGTGCTGGCCGACAACGAGGGGGCGGTCCTGGTGCCTCCCTTCGACGACCCCCTCGTCGTCGCCGGCCAGGGCACCGTCGCCCTCGAGGTCGTCGAGCAACTCGGCGGCCCGCCCGACCTGTTGCTGGTTCCCGTCGGGGGAGGGGGGCTGCTGGCGGGCTGCGCGGTGGTGGCCGGCGGAATCACACCCCGCATGCGCGTGGTCGGGGTCGAGCCCGCCGGCGCTCCGAGCATGCGCGCCGCCCTGGATGCGGCCGGGCCGGTCACCCTCCGCTCCATCGACAGCTTCGTCGACGGCGCCGCCGTCCACCGGGTGGGCGCCCATACCTTCGAGCTGGTGCAGTCGCTGGTCGACGACGTGGTGACCGTCCCCGAGGGCCGGGTGTGCACCACCATGCTCGAGCTCTACCAGCGGGACGGCATCATCGCCGAGCCGGCCGGTGCCTTGGCCATCGCCGCCCTGAGCGAGGGGCTGTCGGTGGCCCCCGGGTCGTCGGTGGTGGCCATCCTGTCCGGTGGCAACAACGACGTGAGCCGCTACGGGGAGATCGTCGAGCGCTCCCTCGTGCACCAGGGGCTGAAGCACTACTTCCTGGTGGAGTTCCCCCAGGAGCCGGGGGCGCTGCGCGGCTTTCTGGACAACGTCCTCGGGCCCACCGACGACATCACCTTGTTCGAGTACGTGAAGAAGAACAACCGCGAGATCGGCCCCGCGCTGGTCGGTATCGAGCTGCTGACCACCGGCGACCTGGTCCCGCTCCTGGCCCGGATGGAGTCGAGCGGCCTCCAGATCGAACGCCTCTCGGCCGATTCTCCGGCCTTCCGCTTCCTCGTCTGATCGGGGGCGCTCGCTCGTCGACCGGGACATATCGCCATACGGTAATATGTAGGGGATGGCCGCCTACGCTGCCCTGGCCGAACCGCACCGCCGCCAGATCCTCGACCTCCTGCGGGAGGGCGAGCAGCCGGTGGGAACTTTGGTGGAACAGCTGGGGATCAGCCAGCCGGGGGTCTCCAAGCATCTGCGGGTGCTGCGCGAGGCCGGGCTCGTCCGGCGCCGGGCGAACGGGAAGCAACGGCTGTACGGGCTCGAGGCGGCCCCGCTGGCCGAGGTCGACGCCTGGCTGGCGCCCTACCGCGAGCTGTGGGCCGGGCATCTCGACGCACTCGAGCGACACCTGGAGGCAAACCCATGATGGACGGAACCCTCGAGACGATCGACGGACGCCAGGCTCTGCGTTTCGAGCGCAGGCTCGCGCACCCGGTGGCGCGCGTTTGGCGGGCGGTGACCGAGCCGGCGGAGCTTGATCGATGGTTCGTCGCCACACCGCAGTGGACCCCGGTTCTGCACGAGACCTTCGAGGCGTACGGCCAACGGGGGGAGATCACCGCGCTCGATCCTCCCCGCCTGATCGCCTGGACCTGGGGCGGCGAGCGGTACAGCTTCGAGCTGACACCGGCGGACGGCGGCAGCATGCTGGTCTTCCTGCACTTCTTCGACGAGACCAGGGGACCCGGCGCGCAGCATGCGGCGGGCTGGGAGTCGTACCTCGACCGCCTCGACGGACTGCTCGGCGGGCGGGAGCTGAGCGAGGAGGAGGCGCACCGGATCGTGCCGGAGCTGAGCGAGCGCTACGCGGTGGCGATGAACGCCGACCCGGGCCCGGCCCGAGAGTCGTATGCCCGCTACGGACCCCTCCAGCTGTCCCTCGAGGATGGCCCGGCGCTTCGCTTCATCCGACGGTACGGCTACCCGATCGAGCGGGTCTGGAGGGCGATCAGCGACCCAGGCGAACGCAAGAGCTGGTTCCCGTCCGACGCCGAGACCGAGGTGGTCGAGAGCGACCCCCCACGGTTGTTGGTCCTGAGGTTCTGGGGCGATCCTCTGCGTTTCGAGCTGGAGCCCGACGGCGACGGCTGCCGTCTCACCTTCACCCACACCTTCGCCGACCGCGAGGGCGCAGCGAGAACGGCGGCGGGATGGGACCGCTGCATCACCCGGATGGATGCCCACCTGGCGGGCGGAAGCCTCGGCGAGGCGCAGGCGCTCGAGCTCTGGCCCACCGTGCATGAGCGGTACGCGGAGGCGTTCCACCTCGATCCCGAACTCGGCCGGAAGGCGTTTCGCCTGCACCCACTCACGACCGACGCGTAGTCCCCGGGCATCGGTAGCCTGGGCATATGGAACTGCCCGTCGGCCCTCCCGAGGACCCGACGTCCGACGAGGACATCGACGACCGGCCTGCGATCGAGCGACGGCGCCAGACCGCGCGCTCCGGGGTTGCCGCTTCCGGGGTGGCCGCCGCCTTTGCCCTCGGCCTGCAGCAGGTGTTCGACCCTCGTCCGGTCGACACCGTCGGCATCGAGCAGGAGGCGCCGACCAAGCCCGTCGATCGCGACAAGCTCGAACTGCGCTTCGACCCCATGAGCTCGGCCAACACCGTGGTCGTGGTCCGCCGCCCCGACGACTCCTGATCGGGAGCCCGTACCGCCGCTGGCTACACGCGGCCGTGGACCTTCTCGGCCAGGTTCGAGGCCGATGTCCGGAGAGCGGCGGCATCCTTCTCGCCCGTGAGCAGGACGACCACGGCGGCGTTGTTCCAGCAGGCGAGGAGGTGGCCCTGCCTGATCGTCGTCAACTCCTCGACCACCCACACGGCCGAGTCACCCACCCCCGAGACCGGCTCCTTGGCCACCCCTTTGGGCAGGGTGTTGCGCTGGTCCCTGCAGGCCTCAGTGGCGGCGGACGCGCCGGGGGCGATCTTGACGACGGTCAGGTCGACGCTCGTCCCCCCGTCGACCGCGGTGCCCCAAGTGCAGTTGGAAGTCTCGGCCGGCGTCGCCGCCTGGACCGGGTTGCCGATGGCGGCGGCGATGTCGTCGCCGGTGAGGAACTCGCACGCCGGCTTCGGGAGCGGCACGGTGGCGTTCACCGCGCCCGCCCCGGGTGTCTGCCCGGGCAGGACGGTCGTGGACGCCGGGGCCGCCTTCTTGGACGAGCCACCGCCGCACCCGGCCACGACCATGATGCCGGCCCCTGCCAAGGCGGCAACCTTCACCACCAGTCTGCTCATGCCAACCTCATCGCCCTGTCCCGGCAGCCGGCAACATCGACCACGCCACGGGTGTCACCGTAGTCGCCCGCTGTTTTTGCACGGTGTCAGGCCGGCGGCGCGCCCGCCTCCTGCCTTCAAGGAGTACGCCTGGCCAGGGTCGTGCCCACGACCACCACCAGGTCGGCGGCGTCGCCTTTCACCACTGCAGGGTCGAGAGGCGCCACCACGCCGACGTCGAGCCCGAGGGCGACGGCGAGGGCTCGGGCCTCGTTGTCGTACCCGGTTCGGAACATGATCACGGTGGTGTCCTGGGTCTTGCGGTCGGCCCCGGGTGCCTTGACGTCCCATCCGTGCGACTTGATGGTGGCGCCGACCCGGGCCGCCGACCCGGCGACGCCGGAGGCGTTGAAGACCATGACCCGCACCTCGCCCGCCGGGCGGGCCGGCGGGGGCGGGGAGGTCGTCGGCGCCGCGGTGACGGCCACGATGACCGACGTGGAGGTGGACGACACCTCGGCCTGGACCCTGATCGGGGTGTCGTGGGCCCGGGACGGGAACCCCGTCAACACCAGGCCCAACAGCCCTCCGACCACGACGATCACGATCGGCACCCAGCGACGCCCCACTACCCGAGCGTAGGTGACCACGGGCGCCGCTCCCGGGACCGTAGGGTCGTCTCCGGATGACCATCGGCCGGAGCAACGACCAATGACGGGTGCGATCGGGCCGTCCGAGCCGACGACAGCGAGGCAAGGCGCCGGACCGGCATTCGCCCTCGCCGCCGCCATGGCGGCCGCGGGCGTCAGCCACTTCTTCGTCCCCCGGTCCTACGAGCAGATCGTCCCGCATGTCCTGGGCGCTCCAGGGCCCTGGGTCAGGGCCAGTGGCGTCGTCGAAATCGGGTGCGCGGCTCTGCTCGTGTGCGCGCGCACCCGTCGCATCGGTGGGTGGTTGACCGCGGCAGTGCTGGTGGCCGTGTTCCCCGCCAACGTGCAGATGGCGCGCGACGGAGGGCTGGCGGGCCACGGGTTCCCCCTCGGGTCCCCGGTCGTCGCCTGGCTCCGGCTCCCCCTGCAGGTTCCGTTGGTGCTGTGGGCCCGAGCCGTCGCCCTTCGTGCCGGGGCGTAGCACTGCTTCTCCAATTTGCGAGGTTCACCGGACGAGCACCAGCTCGTAGACGACAAACGGTATGGAGTCGAAGGGGTTGAGCACCAGATTCACCACGGCTCCGCCTGTCACCTTCATCGTCGTGCTGATGAATTGTGCGCTCAGATAGACGTTGGCGCCCGAGTTGCCGGCCAAGGTGAACGAGTCGGCGTTGCCGATGAAGTACACGCCGGTCATCTTGCTGTCGCCACCTCCGTTGACGCCGTTGGTGTTGCCACCGGCTTCCGTCCACAAAGCCACGTCCTCGAAGGGGCTCGTCGTTTGGAGCTCGGTTGAGGTGGGTCGCCGGTTGGTGATGAGGTTGGGCGCCAACCAGTCGATATGAGAACCGCTGCCGATGGTGAGGGTACCCAGGTAGCCGCTGCACGGGCTCCCGCATGGCGGCGTGCCGTCGGTGGCGGGAACCTTCCCGTAGCCGCTGGCCATGAACACGAATGTGGCGCACAGGTGTACGGCGCCGCTGGACCCGACATTGAAAGAACCGTTGCCCACGACCATCTTGGTGAACTTCGGCATCGGGCTCGGTAGCAGGCAGTCGACGCCAGGCGTGGGGTTCCCCACGTTGAGGTTGCCGCCGTTGCCGATGTCGAGGCCGATCTTGTTTCCGGTTGATTTGCCACCGATGTAGACCTTTCGCGGATCGGTCATGGCGAACGTGCTCGTCACCGACAGCGACCCGGTGATCACGACATACGAGTTGGGCGCGCTCAGGATCAGCCCCAGGGGAAGGGTGGCTGATGGGTTCACGGTCAGGTTGCAGTTGAACCAGACCCGCGGCGAAGCGGCACGGAGGGGGAACAGCACCGGGGAGAAGAAGGCGTCGAAGCTGTTGCAGTCGGTCTGTTGGAGCACCAACCACGTCCCATCGCTACCGGTGCAGGAATTGCTGGTGACGGTCGTGCACCCAGGGGGCTTGCCGCCGTTGCCGGTGATGACCGCCTGGGTGTTGGAATCGAGGGCGGCGACGGTACCCCGGTAGGCGGAGTCGATCGGTGTACGCCCGGACTGCGCCGACGGCACGGCCTGGGTGTCGCCGTAGGTACTGGGATAGGTGCTGGTGACGTAGTCGCCGGAACTGTGCGTGAAGTTCAGGGCAAAGATCCCCGTGCGACTGGGCTTGTCGGCCGTGGCCACGTTGCAGCCCGGTGAGGGGTTCACCGTCTTGGCGCTGCAGGCGACGATGGAGGGGCCACCACTTGTCGATTTGCCGTTGAGGACTGCCTGGTTCTGCGCGCAGCCCCCCTGGTCGTCGGCGCTGTCGATCTGGAGGACCCCAGGATGGTCGAGGTACGGCTGGGCGATGACTCGGCCGCCGTTGCTGGAGTCGGTGAGTACCGCGCACCCGTGCTGCTCGAGGAGAAGGAGGGCGGGGTTGTAGTCGCCGGTGTTGATGTTGCTGAGACGTCCGACGGAGCGGATCGTCGTCGACTTGTCGCTCCTGTCGATCACCCCCGCGAAGATCGGCGACCGCGTCTCTTTGATGATGACCACCAGGTTGTCGCAGGACCCCTTGAGCGGGTCTCCCGTGTCTGCCGCGGCCGTGAGGTCCTCCGGGAAGCGGCTGTCGGGCATGGAGTAGCCGCTCTGGATCTCGACTGAGTACCGACCGCCGCCGGCGGTGGCCGTGAGCTTGCCCCAGGTATCGGTGCGGGGGACACCCAGCTGGCCTGGCAGGCACAGGGTGACGAACGGGGCGCTGCTCGTGTTCAGGCACGGGCTGGACGTCAGGGCACTGAGAGGGCTGCCCAGCTTGAACCACTTTTCGCTACCAGGATCGAAGCTCGGGAAGCGGGAGTTGGTTTTCAGGTACTCGCCGGCCCGGCAGACACCCGACCACGGTCCCGCCTGGAGCACCCCCAGCCCGGCCCGCACGCTCATGTCCGCCACGGTCTTGTTCGCCCGCCGGCTGGCCCGTAGCTGGGCCAGGTCGAGAACGAGGGCCGCCATGCTGATCATGGCCGTCACGGTCAGGGCGAACAGGATGATGATCGCGCCCTGCTCGTTCTTCGGGCCTCTTGGAGATGCCCTCATAAGATGTCACGCTCGTAGCGGGCGGCGACCTTGGCCGACAGGGTCGCGTTCGAGGAGAAGAAGACGAATTCGAGCTGGGTGGTCTTGACGACCGACACCTTCACCACGCTGGCGGGAGTCAGTGCGGTGGGGTCGGTCGAGGCACCGGTGGGGTCCTGGACTCCGCAGGAGTTGTTGGTGCCGGTGGGGACGACGAGGTCGACGCAGACGTCGGCTGCGGCGGCCTGGCCGCCCGAGAGTTGAACGACCCGGTCCTGCACGGCCTGCCTCCAGGCGCTGACACCGCCGGCCGGCATCTTGAGGCTGGCTCCGTACCGGGCACCCTCACGCGTCGCATCGACCAGGCTGATCTTCTGGAAGAAGGCGTCCCCGCCGGTGAAGATGCCGAGCATCAGCGCCATGAGGAGTGGAACCACCATCGCGAGCTCCACCAGTGCGGCCCCACGCTCGCTGACCATTCGGCGGTGATGGTCCATGCCCGATGCCCTCCCTCACGTACGTCGTCGACAGGAAGGCCCTTCCGTTTGATGAGACGTTCGACTCATTCAGCTAGGGCGGCTGCTCATTTCTCCCCCGGCGTCGCCGCTCGCTCCGTGTCACGGTCGCGGTGGGCCAGGGCGACGACGAGGGTGGCGATGCCGATCAACAGGATCACCACCGCAAGGGCCATGCGGACGCCGGTGCTGGCGCCGCTGGTGTCGCTGCGCACCGACACCAGGCGGTCGACCACGGGCGTGATGCCGAGGGCATCGAGCGACCGCCGGGCAGCGGCCGGGTCGGCCGTGGGCTCCGCCAGCATGATGCCGCCGAGGCTGGCCACGGCGGCGCCGATCGCCGCCTGATCACTCGGACGCTCGCCGTCGCTGACGTACACCACGTTGGTCGCCACGTTCCGGGCCCGAGCCTCGGCCGCCACCGCCTCGGACGTGACGGTGGGGTCGTCCCCACCCAGGCGCCTGCCCCCGGGGAGGTCGCGCAACACGGCGTTGGCGACAGAGGCGGGGCCCCCGACGACCAACGTCGTCCTGATGCCCAGCTCGGCCAGGGCTTGGGTGGTGGCCGGGGGGATGGCGTCGCGCTGGGTGAAGAGCACGGGCATACGAAGAGCGGCAGCCAGGGCCGAGCCCGTCGCCGCGTCGCCGGTCTGGGAGTTGACGACGACGGCGGCCTGGAAGGCCGGCACCCCGCTGGCCCGGGCCTCGGCGTCACGGGTGTCGAGCAGTGCGGCGATGCGGCGGGCGGTGTCGGTGGAGTCGCTGCCGGTGATGCGCTGAGTGTCAGTGGCGCCGGCGGCGGCCAGCGATGCCTCCACCTTGTCGGAGAGCCGGGTCGCCGCACCCACCAGGTAGGCACCGCCCGGCGCCAGACGCGCCACCTCCTTCTTCTGGGCCGGGGTGAGGTCGGTCGCCGCCGCCAGCAACAACGGGCTGTTGTTGGCTCGGGCCAGCACGGCGGCGGCCAGTGCCAGCCCGGTGTCGTCGGTGGAGTTGACGAGCACGACCCTCGTCGTGCGCTGGCTGCCGGCGTTGGCAGTCCCACCCGGGAAGGCGAGACGGGAGAGGTCGACCGACAGTTGCTCGGGGGCGTTGTCGTCGAGCGCGGTCGACGGCACCGGACCGGTGGCGCCCGGGTCCATGACGGCCATGAAGACGTCACTGCCGGCGTGGCTGTCGGTGTCGACACCCGTGCCGACGCCGCCGTCACGCGAGTCTCCCCAGGCGAACAGGAGCCGCCCCCCGCCCAGAGCGGTCACCGCCGGCCCGTGGTCGGCGAGGGCGCTCTCGGAGACCTGGCCGGAGCCGAGATCGATGGTGCGGTCGTTCACCCGCCGGTTGGTCGAGAACGTGCCGCCCCCGTCGATCGACGCCGAGTACCAGATGTCTCCGAACCCGATCGGGCCCTCGTAGCCGGCGCGGGTGTCGGTCCAGACCACGTCGATGCGACCGTCGGCCGACGACGAGAGACGGGGTCTCAGGTGCTGGACGGTCGCCGCTCCCGGTTGGGTCGGGGCATCGTCGGAGACCCGCACGGGGGCCGACCAGGTCGCGCCGTTGTCGTCGGACCGGCGCATCGAGATGTCGGTCGTGTTGTCCTGGCCGCCGACGTAGACGAGGCGCAGGGTGCCCTGCCCGGGCCTCGCGGGCCCGCCTTGGGGGGCGCTCGGGCCCACGGCGAGGTAGGGGAAACCTCCGCCGGCGGGGACCCCCGCCGCCGGCGAGCGGGCCCAGGTCGCGCCGCGGTCGGTCGACCGGGCCACGACCACCTGGTCGGCCGATGCCCCGGTCCCGCCGTGCCAGGCCACGACGACGGCGCCGTCGGCGCCGACCACCGGTTGCGCCGGCTCGCGGACGGTCTCGCCCTCCCCTTGAGCGTCAACCACCGGTGACCACGTCACGCCGCCGTCGTCGGACCTGGTCGTCACCAGCCGCTCCCCGCCCCCAGGGCTGCCGGCCCGGTTCAGGGCCGACACGTAGATCCGGTCGCCGGCGGCGCCGGGCTCCACCGCCAACTGGGGGCGAATGTCGAAGGCGCCCGACACGGGTGGGGCCGCAACCGCCACGACCCCCGGCCCGAACGACGTCCCGCCATCGGGCGAGTGCGAGACCACCACGGCGTTGCCCGACGAGAACGTGGCGTAGACGTTGGCCCCGGAACCGAAGGCCACGCTCTGGTCGAAGTGGGCGAACCCGCCCGAGTCGACGGCGTCGCACGGCGGCACGCCCGGGCCGTCCGCCGGGTCCAGCCCGGGCGGGACGCTCAGGTCACCGCCGGCCCACGACTTCCCGCCGTCGTGGGTCGTCCGGAACGTGCACTGGCCGCGCGTGAAGTCCTCGTCGACCTCCACGACGTGGTTGCCGTCGGCGGGGTCGGTGGCCAGGCCCGGGACGGCGCGTCCGGCCCCTACCGGCGTGCCGCCGAGAACAGAGTTGGCGCTGATGCGACCAGTGCCGGTGACCGGCTCGGCCGCGTGGACCGACGCGGGGGCCGAGCCCAGCACCGAGACCGAGCCGACGACGAAGGCGAGCATCACCCACCAGGGACGGGCAGACATTGCCCACCAGGGACGGGCACGGGTGGTGGGCATTCCCGCCATTGTGTACGGCCCGGCGACAGCGGGGACAGCGCAGGCCCCCGGGGGTGAGCGGGTTTCGTCCTGCCTACACTGCCGCCGTGCGCCGATTGCCGTGGGTCGTGACCCTCGTCGCCGGCCTCACCCTCGTGGTCGCCTGTTCGTCGGGAAGGCCCAGGACGGCGCCGGGCGGTGCATCGGGGCCGATGGTGTTCACCGTGTCGGGTATCGACGTCCAGTCCGTCAATCAGCCGCCTCCGGCACTGCCCGATGCGGTGAAGACCAAGGTGACCTCCACCCTCGACGCCTATCTCGACCGGGCCTCAGCCCGCCCCCTGCGGTCGGGGTCCCACGCCGGTGACCTCGCCCCGCTGTTCACCGCCGGCGCGCTGGCCCGGGTCGACGGCCCCGATCGCCCGACGCTGGTGGACGAGGGCCTGCCCACGGCCACCGACGTGCGGGCCTCGACGTCGACGGCCAAGTTGGGCGCGCTGGCCGGGGCCGACGACAACATCGAGGTGGTGACCGCCACCATCGACGTCCGCCTGCAGACAGCCGGTGACAGCCCCGTCGCCATCGCCCGAACCGGAGACCTGGTGCTCGTCGCCGTCGGCGACGCCTGGAAGATCGACGGTTACGACCTGAGCACGGCCCGGGACAGCGGCGGCGGACCGGTCACCACGACGGCACGCAAGTGAGGGTCCGCGGCGCCACCGCGGCCGCCGTCGTGGCTCTGATGATGGCCATCGGCCTGGTGGGCCTGCGCCCGGCGTCGGCTGCGTTCACCGTCCACAAGGTTGACAGCGCCCGCTTCACCGTGGCCCCTGACAAGCCGGTGTTCATCCTGGTCATGGGCAACGACGGGCGCCCGGGCGACACCATCACCAGAGGCGACGCCCTCCACCTCGTCGGCGTCAACCCCGGTCAGGGGAAGGCGACCATCCTCGACATCCCCAGGGACACGTTCGTGCCCATCCCGGACCAGGGCTCGGGGCGCGACAAGATCAATGCCGCCCACGCCATCGGCGGCCCGGCGCTGGAGGCCAGAGCCGTCGGGTCACTGGTCGGGGTCGACGTGCCCTTCGTGGTCGACACCGATTTTCAGGGCTTCACCGACATGGTGAACGACCTGGGCGGCGTCGACGTCGATGTGCCGTTCGCCATGGACGACCCCCTGTCGGGGGCAATCTTCGACAAGGGGGTGAAGCACATGGACGGCGGCGACGCCCTGGCCTTTGCCCGCAACCGCCACATCGACGGCGGCGACTTCACCCGCACGGGGCACCAGGGCGACCTCTTGCTCGCCGGCCTCACCAAGCTGCGGGGCGAGGGCGCAGGGGCGACGAGCGTCCTGGGGGACATGGCCGTGCTGGCGCGCCACGCACGTCTCGACGGGCTCAGCCTGGGTGACGCCTACCGCCTGGGGCGCCTGGCCGTGAGCATCGACCCTGCCAACGTGCGCAACGTGGTCATGCCGGGTGCCGGCGGCACTGCCGGAGCCGCCTCAGTGGTGTTCGTCGACCCCGGTGCGGCGTCGCTGTTCGACGACTTCCGCGACGACGCCATCCTCGAGTCCCACTGACCCGTTTCTCACCCGGTGAACGACATGTGCAGCGTGGGCCGGCTCGAGTCGATGCCGAACGTGCGGCGGAGGCGGTCGCCGACCAGGAGGTCGGCGATCTCTCACGATCCTGAGTTCTCGATTCCGCCGAGGAGCCTGCGGAGGGGCTTGCCTCCTGCGGTCCGGGGGATCTCGGCCACCAGCTCCAGGTGGCGGGGGAGCTTGGCCGCCGACAGCCGTTGGCCGGCGAAGTCCCGCAGCTCGGCCAGGGTCGGGGGGTCGGCGGTATCGGCGGCCACCACATGGGCGACGACCCGCTCACCCCACTCGGTGTCGGGCGCGCCGGCCACGGCCACATCGGCCACCCCGGGGTGGGCGGCCAGGACGGATTCGACCTCGGTGGGGCTCACGTTGACGCCGCCGGTCACGATGAGGTCGCGCAGGCGGTCGACGACTTCGAGGGTGGCGCCGTCCGGGCCCGAGCGGCCCCTGGAGCGGGCTGGCGGACCCCAGGCGCCGGCGTCGCCGGTGCGCAGCCACCCGTCGGGCGACAGGGCGGCGGCGGTGTCGTCGGGCCGCAGCCGGTAGCCCCGCATCACCATGGGGCCCCGGACGAGGATCTCGCCGTCGTCAGCGATGCGCACCTCGACACCGTCGAGTGGCTGTCCGTCGTAGACGATGCCTCCCCAGGTCTCGGTCAGCCCGTAGGTGGCCACCACCGATGCCCCGGCTTCGGTGGCCCGGGCCCGCAGTCGTGGGTCCAGGGCGGCTCCGCCCACCAGGATCGCCCGGAACCCGCCCAGGTCGACGCCGGCGTCGAGGCAGCGGCTCAGCGTGGTGGGTACGAGGGAGACGAACGAGGCCTGGGAGGCGGCGACGTCGGCCGGGTCGAACCGCTTGGTGACCTCGACGGGAACGCCCGTGGACCAGGCCCGGGCCACCACGCCGAGCCCGCCGATGCCGTACAGGGGCAGGCAGCACAGCCACCCCCCGCGGTTCTGGTCACGCTTCGGGGGGTCCTGACCCGCCGAAACGTGACCGGAACGCTCGGCGGCGATGGCGGCCAGCGCCTGGGTGCTGGCCTGGGCTGATGCCGCCAGGCCCTCCCAGGTGAGCTCCACCCCTTTCGGCTCACCGCTGGTGCCCGTCGTGGCCACCACGGCGGCCACCTCGGGAGCGACGGGGGTGCCGCCGGGGAGGGCCCGTGTCCCGAACTCGCCGACCTGGTGGGTCGGGCGGAGGGCGTCGAGGATGCGTCGGCGCTCGGCGGCCGGGGCTTTGGGGTCGAGGGGCAGCACCGCCCGGCCCTCCTCCCACTCGGCCACGATGGCCGCCGCCGCGTCGGGGCCGGTGAGGGGGACGGCGGTGAGGGAGCCTTTCTCAGGTTGGGCCATGGACGCTACGGTAGCGGTGTTCGTAGGAGTGATCGCTCTAGGAGTAATGACACCCGTGAATGACGAGACCATTCGACCGGGAGCGCCGTGGGAGAGCCGGGGCGACTACGGCGACATCCGCTACGAGGTGGCCGACGGGATGGCCAAGCTCACCATCTGCCGTCCCGAGGTGCGGAACGCCTTCCGGCCCCAGACGCTGTTCGAGATGGCCGACGCCTTCGAGCAGGCTCGCGACGATCCCGCAGTGGGGGTGATCATCCTCACCGGCCAGGGGCCACTGGCCTTCTGCTCGGGCGGTGACCAGCGGGTGAGGGGTGACGACGGCTACCGCGACGCCACGGGGGTGGGCCGTCTCAACGTCCTCGACCTGCAGATCCAGATCCGCCGGCTGCCCAAGCCGGTGATCGCCATGGTGGCGGGCTACGCCATCGGGGGTGGCCACGTCCTGCACCTGGTCTGCGACCTCACCGTCGCCGCCGACAACGCCCGCTTCGGCCAGACCGGCCCCCGGGTGGGCTCCTTCGACGGCGGCTACGGCGCCGGCCTGCTGGCCCGTACCGTCGGCCAGAAGAAGGCCCGGGAGATCTGGTACCTGTGCGAGCAGTACGACGCCACCGAGGCGCTGACCATGGGACTGGTCAACCGGGTCGTCCCCCTGGCCGACCTCGAGGTGGAGACCGTCGCCTGGTGCCGGCGGATCCTCGAGCACAGCCCCCTCGCCCTGCGCATGCTCAAGGCGTCGTTCAACGCCGACACCGACGGGCTGGCCGGCGTCCAGCAGCTGGCGGGGGACGCCACGTTGCTCTACTACCTGTCGGAGGAGGCGCAGGAGGGGAGGGACGCCTACGTGCAAAAGCGGCCGCCCGACTTTTCGCGATTTCCGCGGCGGCCTTGATCTTGATCGGCGCGCGCCCCCGGCGGGGCGGGTCCTGTCCCTCACGGTTCCTCCCCATGGGGCCCCTGCCCCATGGGGCCCCTCCGCTTCGGGCCACCCGCCCCGCCTCCCTACTCCCGCTGCCCCCTTTTGCACGTGGCTAGGGAGGAGGGTGGGAAAGTCAAACTCTCTCTGTGGATTCAGGGCGCGCGGCCTAAGACACTCGGGGCTGCCGTTTCGCCTGTGCTTGTGGGGACTGCGGCGGCCTCGCGGTATGGGGCGTTTGTCGGGTGGCGGGCGTTGCTCGCTCTGATCGTCTCGGTTGCTCTGCAGGTTGGGGTCAATTTTGCCAATGACTACTCGGATGGGGTTCGGGGGGTTGATGTCGAGCGGAAGGGGCCGGTGCGGCTGACGGCTTCGGGGCTGGCTTCGCCGGGGGCGGTCAAGACCGCCGC
>JBBWZS010000101.1:0-10106 GCA_039649175.1 Acidimicrobiaceae bacterium | reverse complement strand
TTCGCCTTCCAGTTCGGCACCGGCAACGGCCTGATCGGGCACGAGTTCTTCTTCCTGAACGGCATCACCGCCTCCTACGGGACGACGGGGGTGGCGTTCCTCGCCTTCTTCCTCTTCCAGTTCGCCTTCGCCGACACCGCGTCGACGATCACCTCCGGCGCCATGGTGGGACGCACCGGCTTCAAGGGCGACATCCTCTACAGCGCGGCGGTCTCCGGCTTCATCTACCCGATCTTCGGGCACTGGGTGTGGGGACCGGGCGGCTGGCTCGGCAACACCATGGGCTGGTTCAACGGCCTGAGCGGCGACGCCGTGTTCCGTGACTTCGCCGGGTCGACGGTGGTGCACACCGTCGGCGGCTTCATCGCCCTGGCCGGCTGCATCGCCCTCGGACCCCGCCTGGGCCGCAAGTTCAAGCGTGACGGTGGCGGCCCCACGCCCCCGCACAGCCTCACCGTCGGGGCCCTCGGCGGCGTGATCCTGTGGTTCGGTTGGTACGGGTTCAACCCCGGGTCGACGCTGTCGGCCATGGACTGGGAAGGCATCGGCCGGGTGGCCGCCAACACCACGCTGGCCGCCTGTGCGGCGGGGATGGTCGCCGTCTTCTGGGTCTACCCCCGCTCCAAGAAATGGGACCTGGGCATGTCGACCAACGGCTTCCTGGGTGGCCTGGTGGCCATCACCGCTCCGTGCTACTGGGTCTCACCCTTCGGGGCACTGGTCATCGGTGCCATCGCCGGCGTCGTCGTGCCCCTCGGCATCGACTTCATGGAGCACCGGCGCTGGGACGACCCGATCGGTGCGGTGGCCGTGCACGGCTTCTGCGGGATCTGGGGCACCCTGGCCCTCGGCCTGTTCGCCACCGGCCAGTACGGCCTCCCCACCGCCGACGGCGCTGATACGTCCACCACGATCAACGGGCTGTTCTACGGAGGTGGCGCCGACCAGCTCAAGGCCCAGATCATCGGCAGCCTCACCTGCGTGGTGGTGGTCTTCAGCGTGGCCATGATCGTGATGTACGCCGTCAAGTCCATCAAGGGCGACTGGAGCCTGCGGGTCTCCAAGGACGGTGAGCTCGAGGGCCTCGACATCCACGAGCACGGTTCGCCCGCCTACCACACCGAGTTCGGGCAGGGCATGACGTACTCCTCGCCTGCCGGTCTGTCGAGCTTCGGCTCCATGGACGCCCGCACCCAGGTCCGGGGTGAGCCGGCGGGGCCGTCCGAAGAGGCGGAGTCTCCCGAGGATGCACCCGTCTAGAGACCCCCAGCCCTGACCGAGACCCGACGCCACCATCACCGAGGAGATGCAGCCTTGCCCCATCTGGTCACTGCGATCATCAAGCCCTTCAAGCTCGAGGAGGTGAAAGACGCCCTGCGCGGCGCCGGCATGCTCGGCCTGACCGTCTCCGAGGTCCAGGGGTACGGCCGCCAGGGCGGCAAGACCGAGAGCTTCCGCGGCTCGGAGTACAAGATCGACTTCGTCCCCAAGGTGAAGATCGAGGTGCTGGTCGACGACCACGACGTCGACAAGGTCATCGACGTGATCGCCTCGGCGGCCAAGACCGGCAAGATCGGTGACGGCAAGATCTGGTCCCACGACCTCGGCAACCTCATGCGCATCCGCACCGGCGAGCTGGGCGACGACGCCGTCTAGCCCCACCTTCCTCCGTTCTGGGCAGGTTCCGGGTCGTCATGACGACCTCGATCCTGCCCAGAACGGCATCGCGCCCATCACTGCCCCCACCCCGACTCGGCACTGCCGCCCCGGCCGAGGATCTCGTCGAGCTTGATGATCCCATCGGCCGAGATGGTGCCGACGAAAGCGTCCTCGTCGTCGACGATCGGCAGGCGGTCGACGTCGGCCTCCTCCATGGCTTCGATGGCGTCGCCCAGCCGCCACGACAGACGGCCGGTGGGATGGTCGTCGCGCATGATGAACGACACCGGCGTGGTCTCCCAGCTGTTCCTGGCCACGTCGTCGAGCTCGTACATCCGCACCATCCCGAGGTAGCGGCGACCCTCGACGACCGGCACCGATTCCTGGCGGGTGGCGATCAGGTGGTTGTTGAAGAACTCGTCGATGGTGGCATCCGGCGGCAGGGTGAGGACGTCGGTCTCCAAGGCGGTGCCGACCGGTAACGAGAACCGACGCTCGAGATGCCCGGCGCGCGAGGCGACCTGGTAGGGCGACACCGACGAGCGGCCCATCGCCAGCTGGGCCACGACGGCGGCGATGAGGCCGGGGACGACGAAACCGGGACGGCCGGTGAACTCGGCCACGAAGGTGACCGACGCCAGCGGCACGCGGTAGCCGGCGCCCAGGAACGCGGCCATGCCGATCACCGGGAACAACGTCGTGTCCGCCGCGCCGACGAGCCCATCCACCGCCCTGCCGGTGAACACGCCGAGGACGACCAGGGGAACGAACAGCCCACCGGCGCCGCCGCCGGCCACCGTCGTGAGGGTGGCGACCGCCCGCAGGACCAGCATGCCCACCACCAGGCTTTCGGCGCGACGACCGTCGAGCGCCCAGCGGATCGCGTCGTAGCCCGGTCCGAGGGTGAGGCCCCGCCCGACGAGGGCGTAGCTGAGGCCGAACAACCCCGCCAGGATCACGCCGGCGCCCACGGCCCGCAGGACGGGTCGGCCGGTCGCCGCCACCCGCTTGGCATGGCGCACGGCGACGCTGAAGGCCCGGGCGCCGATGCCGCAGAGCAGGCCCAACAGGGCGGCACCGCCGAGATCGAGGAGGTTGAACGGCGGGGCGCCGCGCACAGGCAGGATCGGGTCGGTTCCTGCGAAGGTGGCGAACGTCACGTAGCTCGCCGCCGCGCCGATGGCGGCGGGAAGCAGCATGCGGTGAGCCAGGTCGTCCTGATAGGGGACCTCGAGGGCGAACACCAGGCCCGTCACCGGCGCTTTGAACACCGCCGCCACCCCGGCGGCGGCCCCGCTCACCAGGAGCACCTTGGTGTCCTGGCGGGAGAAGAAACGGCTCAGGCGCCGCTGCAGACCTGACCCGACAGCGGCGCCCAGGTAGATCGACGGGCCCTCGAGCCCCAGCGAGCCCCCGAAGCCCAAAGTGGCCATGCTGGCCATGACCCGCCCGAGCACCGGTCGTTGGTCAAGGCGGACATCGTGCTCGTGGAAGTTCCTGACGTACTCGTCGGCCGTCGATGGCGATGCCCCTCCTGCCACCCAGCGCAGGCTCAGAGCAGCCAGGACGAGCCCGATGAGGGGAGCCGGCGCCTGCACCCACAACGGGAGATCCCGGAGCCCGTCGAGCAAGACGCCGGTGGTGAGGCGGTCGAAGAGGGCCACCAGGGCGCCGATGGTCACGCCGGTGACCGCGGCGAGCAGCAGGATCTGGCGCGACCGTCTCCCGAGGGCGAGCAGGCGCACCAGGTAGCGCTCCCTCCCGTTGCGGTCGGGCAAGGCACCGGCGACGCGGCGGTGGGTCCAGCCGGCGCTCACAGGATCGAGGCCTGAGCCCACGCCTGCGCCGGAGCCTCACCGGCGGCATCGTTGAACGCCTGGAGAGCGTCGATGAGGTGGGCTCGCTGGCCCGGCGGCACCCGACCCAGGATCCGGGCGAGAACGACCCGGCGGTGGGCGCTGACCGCCTCGACCAGCTCCCGGCACCTGGCCGTGGCCGTCAGCCGGATCTGGCGACGGTCGGCGTCGTCGGGTCGACGCTCCAGCAGGCCGCGTTCGACGAACCGGTCACACAACCGGCTGGCGGTGGAGGGATTGACCTGGAGGGCGTCGGCGAGGGCGGCCAGGGTGAGCGGACCACGGCTGACGCAGACCACCAAAGCCCGGTACTGCACCAGGGTCACGTCCTCGTCCAGGGCGGACAACGACTCGGCGGCCACACCCACCAGCACCCTCGAAGCGGTGAGCACTGCCTCGACCAGGGCGCTCAGGCCATCATCTTGCACGGAACAATAGTTGCAGATAGCAAGAACGTGGGCAACGGACCGACATCTCGGGCTGGGCGTGGTTGCTTGACCTTTGGGTACCAAAAATCTAGGTTCGCGGGCACCGAAGCCATGGATGCCCCCCTAGCGAAGTCCGAGCGCGAAGCTCTCAAGTCTCTCTACCGCCTGTCGCGCGACGGCAAGGACGCCCACACCGGCGCCCTGGCCGAGGCGCTGGGGGTCTCCCCCGGCACGGCCACGGCGATCGTCAAGCGCCTGGCCGAGCGGGGCCTGCTCGACCACAAGCTCTACCGGGGCGTGGAGCTCACCGAGGCGGGGCGGGCGGTATCGGTGGCCGCCATCCGGCGCCACCGCATCGTCGAGCGCTTCTTGTCCGACATGCTCGGCTACCCCTGGAACGAGGCCGACCGCCTGGCCGGGGCGTTCGAGCACGACCTGCCTGTCGAGGTCGAAGACCGGCTCTTCGTGGCCCTCGACCGCCCCACGTCGTGTCCCCACGGGTTCCCCATCCCCGAGGCCGAGGGCCACGACATCCCGGCCATGGACCGCCTGTACGACCTCGAGCCCGGTGATGTGGCCGTGGTGGCCCTGCCCGGCTCGATCGACCCCAGCCTGGTCGCCTTCCTCGAGACCCTCGGGCTGCGGCCCGACGTGGTCGTCGAGGTCAGGGAGAAGCATCCCTTCGACGGGCCCATGGTGGTCCGCGTCGACCATGCCGACCGCACCGTCGGCGACCGGGTCGCCCGTCAGATCTTCGTCAAGTCGCAGTCGCGAGAGGAGCAGTCCGTATGACCATGACCGTCGCCGCCGAGGGCGGCTACCAGGCATTCCACCTGGGCAACGCCGAGTGGTTCTGGTTGGTGTTCTCCGCCGTCACCGCCCTGCTGGCCCTGGTGGTGGGCTACGCCCTGATGAAGGGGGTCCTGGCTGCCGACGAGGGCACCGACACCATGCGCGAGATCGCCGGGGCCATCCAGGAGGGGGCCATGGCCTACCTCCGACGCCAGTTCAAGACCATCGCCGTCATCCTGGTGCCGCTGGCGGTGCTGGTGTTCCTCACGTCGACCCGCATCGCCGACGACCACGGCGGCACGGCGCTGACCTTCGCCCAGTCGGGCATCTTCCGCACCCTCGCCTTCCTGGCCGGCTGCTCCCTGTCGGGGCTCACCGGCTTCATCGGCATGAGCCTGGCCGTGCGGGGCAACGTGCGCACGGCGGCCGCCGCCCGCACCGGGTCGCTGCCCGCCGCTCTGAGGGTGGCCTTCCGCACCGGTGGGGTGGCGGGCATGTTCACCGTCGGCCTCGGCCTGCTGGGCGCCACCGTGATCATCATGTTGTTCCAGAACACGGCCACCTCGATCCTGATCGGGTTCGGCTTCGGCGGCTCACTGCTGGCCCTGTTCATGCGCGTCGGCGGCGGCATCTTCACCAAGGCGGCCGACGTCGGCGCCGACCTGGTGGGCAAGGTCGAGGCCGGCATCCCCGAGGACGACCCCCGCAACCCCGCCACCATCGCCGACAACGTGGGCGACAACGTGGGCGACTGCGCGGGCATGGCCGCCGACCTGTTCGAGTCCTACGAGGTCACCCTGGTGGCCTCCATCATCCTCGGCTTCGCCGCCTTCAGGTCCATCGGCCTCAACCCCGCCCTGGGCGTCATCTTCCCGGTGGTCGCCCGGGCCCTGGGCGTGCTGGCGTCGATCGTGGGGGTCTACATGGTGAAGGCCAAGGAGACCGACCGCAACGCCATGGCCCCCATCAACCGGGGCTTCCTCGCCGCCGGCGTCCTCACCGTGGTCGGCACCTTCTTCGTGGCCCAGTTCTACGTGCACAACCTGCGCATCTTCTGGGCCATCGTCACCGGGCTGGTGCTGGCCCAGGTGGTGAGCCGCCTCACCGAGTACTACACGTCCACCGAGACCTCGCCCGTCCGCGAGATCGCCGAGGCGGCCCGCACCGGCCCCGCCACAACCGTGCTGTCGGGCATCAGCTCGGGCCTCGAGTCCACGGTGTTCGCCGTCATCGCCATCGCCTGCGCCCTCGGCGTGGCCATCGGCCTGGGCGACGGCAACATCCAGTTCACCTTCTACCTGGTCGCCCTCACCGGCCTCGGCATGCTGGCCACCACCGGCGTGGTGGTGTCGGAGGACACCTTCGGACCGGTGGCCGACAACGCCGCCGGCATCGCCGAGATGTCCGGTGAGTTCGACGGCGAGGCCGAGCGCATCATGGTGAGCCTCGACGCCGTGGGCAACACCACCAAGGCCATCACCAAGGGCTTCGCCATCGGCTCGGCGGTCATCGCCGCCGTGGCCCTGTTCGCCTCGTTCATCGAGGTGGTGGGCGACGAGCTCAACCTGCCGACGGCCGACCTGTTCAAGAACCCGGCCACTCAGATCAACGTGGCCGACCCCAAGACCTTCATCGGCCTGCTCATCGGCGGGTCGGTGGCGTTCATGTTCTCGGCCCTGGCCATCCGGGCGGTGAGCCGCACCGCCGGCACCGTGGTGCAAGAGGTCCGCCGCCAGTTCCGCGAGCACCCGGGCATCATGGACCGCACCGAGCGGCCCGAGTACGGCCGGGTGATCGACATCTGCACCGTGGCCTCACTGCGGGAGCTCACCACCCCGGCCCTGCTGGCCGTGCTCACGCCCGTGGTCATCGGCTTCGGCGTCGGCTACCTGGCCTTGGGCGCCTTCCTGGCCGCGGTGATCCTCACCGGCCAGCTCATGGCCGTGTTCCTGTCGAACGCGGGTGGGGCCTGGGACAACGCCAAGAAGTACATCGAGGACGGCCACGAGGGGGGCAAGGGGTCCGAGGCCCACAAGGCAGCGGTGATCGGCGACACCGTCGGCGATCCGTTCAAAGACACCGCCGGTCCTGCCCTCAACCCGCTCATCAAGGTGATGAACCTGGTGTCACTGCTCATGCTGCCGGCGGTGATCTCGTTGCGCGACAACGACGCCGCGCGCTTCGCCATCGCCGGCGCCGCCCTGGTGGTGCTGGCGGGAGCCATCGCCTTCTCCAAGCGCAAGACGGGCGGCCTCGATGCCGGCGGCACCAGCGCCGGCCCCGGTCCCGAGGCCAAGGCCATGCAGGCCGCCGGCGAGCAGTAGCGCCGAACCGCCCCAACCCCAAGCTTCTCGGGCGCGAAACGCGCCGTACTCCGACGCGTTTCGCGCCCGGAAACGGAGCGTCACTCGTCGGGCGGGCGGAAGGGGAACCACACGACCACCGCCAGGTCCCACAGGGCGTGGCAGACCATGGGGGCCACCAGGGTCGTCCGCCAGGCGAAGAGGCCGGCCCAGAACGCCCCCGCGGCCACCGCAGCCAGCACCAGGGCGGCCTTGCGCTCCCACAGGTGGACGGCGGCGTAGCCGGCGAGGGCGATGACCACGCCCGCCCGGGACTGCACGAACCCCCGCCAGAAGATCTCCTCGCACGGGCCCACCAGCAGGAGCACGCCGACCATCTGCGGCGTGCGGGCCGAGCCCCGGATGGCGTAGAGCTGGGCCACCTGGCGGGCCAGGCCGGGAAGGACGCGGGCCAGCACGCCGTTGCCGACCCAGAACACGCCGTACAGGACGACGGCGGCGGCCACGCCGATGCCAACGTCGAGGGCCTTGGCGTCGAAGAGATGCCCGAGGTGGTGGCGCTGGGCCACCAGGCCGTAGGTCCCGATGACGGCCCCTGCCACCGCGGCCCGGTTCCAGAAGCCGGTGGGCCCGGCGGCGAACAGCCACGTCCAGGCCAGGCCGGCCACGGCCAGGCCCGCCACCACCAGGGCCACGTCGCTCACAACCGTTCCAGGGGTGAAACCGGCGGCGACGCGGTAGGTGTGGCCCGGTGAGGATCCTCGTGACCGGCGCCACCGGCTTCGTCGGACGCGAGGTCGTCGCCGCCCTTGTCGAAGCGGGCCACGAGGTGGCCGCCGGCACCCGTCGCCCCCAGGAGTACCGGGGACCGGGCGAGCCCGTGGCCTTCGACACCGCCGACCCGTCCAGCATCGAGGCTGCCCTCGAGGGGTGCCGGGCCGCCTTCTACCTGGTGCATTCGATGGCCGGCCCGGGAGGCCCGGGAGGCCTCGGGTTCGTCGAGGCCGACCGTCGGGGTGCCACCGCGTTTGCCGAGGCGGCCGGGCGCGGCGGCCAGCGGGTCGTGTACCTGGGCGCCCTCGGGCCGGAGGACAACCCCTCGGCCCATCTTCGGTCGCGCCAGGAGGTGGGACGCATCCTGCGCGACGGCGCCGACGCGGTGGAGCTCAGGGCGGCCATCGTGGTGGGCCGGGGCAGTGCCAGCTTCGAGATCATGCGCCAACTGGTGGACCGCCTGGCCGTCATGGTGTGCCCGCGCTGGGTGACGAGCCGGTGTCAGCCCATCGCCCTGCCCGACGTGGTCCGCTACCTGGTGGGTGGTCTCGACCTGGCCGCCGGCAGCTACGACGTCGGTGGTCCCGAGGTCCTGACCTACGAGCAGATGATGCATCGCTACGCCCGGCTGACGGGACGGCGGCGCCTCATCCTCAAGGTACCGGTGCTGACACCCACCCTCTCCGCTCACTGGATCGGCCTGGTCACCGATCAGCCCGCATCCATCGCCCGACCGTTGGCCGAGGGCCTGGCGGTCGAGGTGGTGATGGGTGACGATCGCATCCGTTCACTCATCCCCTTCGAGCCCATGGCCTTCGACGACGCCGTCCGGCTCGCCATCGGCCCCGCCACTCCGCTCCGCCCCGACGCTCCTGCGTAGTCGGACGACCTCGGCGATCACCGGCAGGAACGACAGCCCGAAGATCAGGGCCGCCACCGGGTAGAGCCAGCGCTGGCCACCGCCCAGCTGCCCGAGGGCCCAGCCGGCCAGCACCGAGCCCGCCGCCCACACCACGCCGCCCACCACGTTGTAGGCGACGAAGCTGCGCCACGGCATCCCCGCCACGCCCGCCACCACGGGGGCGAAGGTCCGCACGATGGGGATGAAGCGGGCCACCACGACGGTTCTCGCCCCGTGGCGGGAGAAGTAGTCCCGGGCCATGTCGAGGTTGCGGTGGCGGAAGAAGCGGGCGTCGGGGCGTCGGAACAGGGCCGGGCCCACCCGGTGCCCGAACAGGTACCCGACCTGGTCGCCGGCCACCGCCGCCACCGGGCAACCGATCACGAGGACCCACAGGTCGAGGTGGCCCTGAGAGGCGACCAGGCCGGCGGTGAAGAGAAGCGAGTCGCCGGGCAGGAAGAACCCGGCCAGCAGTCCCGACTCGGCGAAGACGATGGCCAGGATCCCGATGGTGCCGAAGGCCTCGATCAGGTCTCGCGGGTCCATCCGGGCAGGGTAGGGTCACAATGACGATCAGGTGTGCATTCCTGTGCCATTCACCAGGGATTCCTCCGGTCACACCGCACACCGTGGTCGTCCTCCGGACCCGTAGAGGCCGTGGTCCGTTTGACATGGCCGCCTGAACCTGGGAAACCTCTCGCATCGTGGCCAAGCCCCTGGTGATCGTCGAATCCCCCGCCAAAGCCCGCACCATCGGGAAGTTCCTCGGCGCCGACTTCGTGGTCGAATCGTCCATCGGCCACATCCGCGACCTCCCCCGGGGGGCGGCCGACGTGCCCGCCGCCTACAAGGCCGAAGGGTGGGCCCGCCTCGGTGTCGACGTCGACAACGGGTTCAAGCCCCTCTACGTGGTGGCCAGCGAGAAGAAGCACGTCGTCACCAAGTTGAAGCAGCTGCTCAAGCAGGCCGACGAGCTCTATCTGGCCACCGACGAGGACCGCGAAGGCGAGTCCATCGCCTGGCACCTCCTGGAGGTCCTCTCCCCGCCGGCGGGTGTGCCCGTGAAGCGCATGGTCTTCCACGAGATCACCGCCGCGGCCATCCGTGAGGCGGTGCAGAACACGCGTGACCTCGATCGGCGCCTCGTCGATGCCCAGGAGGCTCGCCGCATCCTCGACCGCCTCTACGGCTACGAGGTGTCCCCGGTGCTGTGGAAGAAGGTCCTGCCGAAGCTGTCGGCGGGCCGGGTGCAGAGCGTGGCCACCCGGATCCTCGTCGAGCGGGAACGGGCCCGGATGCGGTTCCGGGCGGGCTCGTACTCAGACCTGGAGGGCAGGTTCTTCAAGGGACCGGCCGGCTTCGGCGCCACCCTGGTCGCCCTCGACGGCACCCG
>JBBWZS010000079.1:0-11724 GCA_039649175.1 Acidimicrobiaceae bacterium | reverse complement strand
TGCAGGTTGGGGTCAATTTTGCCAATGACTACTCGGATGGGGTTCGGGGGGTTGATGTCGAGCGGAAGGGGCCGGTGCGGCTGACGGCTTCGGGGCTGGCTTCGCCGGGGGCGGTCAAGACCGCCGCCTTCGTCGCTTTCGCGGTGGCCGGTCTGGCCGGGTTGGCGTTGGCGGTGGCCGTCGACCTGCGGCTGTTGCTGGTGGGGGTGGTGGCCATCGGCGCCGCTGCTCTCTACAGCGGCGGTCCCCGCCCCTATGCCTCGGCCGGGCTGGGCGAGGTGTCGGTGCTGGTGTTCTTCGGGTTCGTGGCCACCTGTGGGTCGGCCTATGTCCAGATCCAACGGGTGCCGTGGCTGGCGGTGGCCGGGTCACTGGCCGTGGGCCTGCTGGCGTGCGCCATCCTGGTGGTGAACAACCTTCGCGATGTCGACACCGACGCCGTTGTCGGCAAGCGGACGCTGGCCGTTCGCATCGGTGCGCCACGGGCCCGCCTGCTGTTCGCGGTGTGCGTGGTGGGTGCGCTGGTGAGCGCGCTGGTCATGGCCGTGGTCGCCCCCGGCGCCCTTCTGGTGGTGGCCGCCGTCCCGCTGGCCGTCGGGCCGTTGCGCACCGTGGCGCGCCGGCGCGAGGCCCCCGCCCTGGTGTGCGCCCTCATCGCCACGGCACGCCTGCAACTGGTGCTGAGCGTGCTGTTGGCCGTGGGCCTGTGGCTGTGACCGATGCCATCACCACCGGCGTGCTGCGTGAGCGCCGGGTGGTGGTGCCGTTGCGGGTGCCCGTGGCCGGGTTGGCGGCGGTGACGGCCGTCCTGGTCGAGGGCCCCTCCGGTTGGGGTGAGCGCACGACGCCGCCCCCCGGCTATCCCGTCGACGCCGGAGCCGCCCGACGGGCTGCCGAGGAGGCGGCGTCAGGTACGTGGCCCGTCGCCTGTCGGAACCGGGTCGCCGTCAACGCCATCGTCCCGGCGTTGGCCCCGGATGAGGCGGCCGCGCTGGCCGCGGCAGCGGTGGGGGCAGGCTTCGGCTGCGTGAAGGTCAAGGTGGGAGTGACCGCCGGCACGGGCGATGACATTGACCGCGTGGCAGCCGTGCGGGACGCCGTCGGGCCGGCTGTGTCCCTGCGAGTCGACGCCAACGGCGCCTGGGATGTGGACACCGCAGTCGCCGTCCTCGCCGCGTTGGCGGCCTACGACCTGGAGCTGGCCGAACAACCCGTGGCCTCCATCGGCGACCTGGCCGCGGTCCGGCGAAGGGTGACGGTGCCCGTCGCGGCCGACGAGTGCATCCGGAGCATCGACGACGCCCGCCGGCTGGCCGCCACTGGCGCCGCCGACGCCGTGGTCGTCAAGGTGCAGCCCCTCGGTGGTGTGGCCGCAGCCATGGCCGTGGCGGAGGCCGCCGGCGTGCCCGCCATCGTGTCGTCGCTCTACGAGACATCGGTGGGCCTGGCTGCCGGCCTGGCCCTGGCCGCCGCCCTGCCGGAACTGCCCTGGGCGTGCGGGCTGGGCACGGTCGCCCTCCTGGCCGGCGATGTCGTGCGCGACTCCCTGGTGCCGGTGGGCGGCGAGTTGGCAGTGCGCCGGCCGGTGCCCGATCCCGCCCTCGTCGACCGCTACGAGGCGTGACGGTGGTCGAGGAACGCCGTGACCGCGGCCGTCCACTCGCGGGGTCGTTCCAGGTGGGCGGCGTGGCCGGCCCCGGGGATGGTCACCACCTCGACCGGCGACGACGTCATGCCGGTGGCCATGTCGCGGGCGATGGCGTCGAACTTGGCGTCGGCTTCGCCCACCACCAGTTGCACGGGCATGGCCAGCTCTCCGAGGCGGTCCCAGAGCGGTTCCTGGGCTCCCGTGCCGAGCACGCGAAGGGCGACGGCCAGGCCCTCGGGCGCATTGGCGCGACGGGCGGCCAGATCGGAAGGAGACGGTTGCAGGTGGGCGAACATCGGCTGTCGCAGCCAGCGGTCGACGAAGGCCGGCGTCCCCTCCGACTCGATCCGGACCGCCAGCGATTCGTCGGCGCGTCGCCGTTCGGTCCGTGCTGCGGGGTCGCCCAGCCCGGGCGACGCCCCCACCAGCACGAGGGCGTCGACCAGCTCGGGGTGGTCCAGGGCCAGGCGCAGGCAGAGGCGCCCACCCAGCGAGTACCCCACGTAGGAGGCTCGGCCTCCGGCCCGGCCCACGGCCGCAGCCGTCTCGACGAAGCCCAGGCGGATGTCGGCCGAGCCGCCGTGGCCAGGGAGGTCGACGCGCACGACCTCCCGGTGGGCGGCCAACCCGGGCGTCACCCCGTCCCACGAGCGCAGGGTCTGGGTGAAGCCGTGCACCAGCACGACCCGGGAGCCGCCGTCCCCGCCGTCGGTCTCTCGGTGCAGCACCCGGCGATTGTGGGTCGATGAGCGCCGACGCCGCCACCGGGTTCGCCCGGGCCCTGGTCGACGAGTGGGCCCGGGCGGGCGTCCGGCTGGTGGCCGTGGCCCCCGGCTCGCGCTCGACGCCCCTCGCCCTGGCGCTGGCCGCCGACGACCGGCTGCGGGTCGAGGTCTTCCTCGACGAGCGGTCGGCGGGCGCCTTCGCCGTGGGCGCGGCAAAGGCGTCGGGACGTCCTGCCGTCGTGGTCACCACCTCGGGGTCGGCCGCCGCCCTCCTGCACGGGGCCGTCATCGAGGCGCACCACAGCCGCACGCCATTGGTGGTGTGCACCGCCGACCGCCCTCCGGAGCTGCGCGCCACCGGTGCCAGCCAGGCCATCGACCAGGTCAAGCTGTTCGGCGGCGCCGTGCGCTGGTTCGCCGAGGTCGGGGTGCCCGAGGACCGGCCCGGCGTGGGCGCCTACTGGCGGTCGCTGGCCACGCGCGCCGTCGCCGAGGCCACCGGCCCCCCGTCGGGACCGGTGCACCTCAACCTGGCCTTTCGTGAGCCGCTGGTACCCACCGGCGCGCCTGTCCACGCACCGGGCCGCGACGACGGGGAGTCCTGGACGGTGACGCGGTCGGCCCCGGTCCTGCCCCGCGCCGACGACGTTGACCACCTCGCCCGTGCCGTGGCTGAGACCCGGCGTGGCCTGGTCGTGGCCGGCTGGGGCGCGGCCGCCGATGCCGCCTCAGTGGAGGGCTTCGCCGCCGCCGCCGGGTGGCCGGTGCTGGCCGACGCCGTGTCCGGCCTGCGGCGCGGGCCCCACGCCATCTCGACCTACGACGCCCTGTTGCGTCACCCCGCCTTCGCCGACGGCCACCGCCCCGACCTCGTCCTGCGCCTGGGCGCCGGTCCCACCGGTCGGGCCATCGCCACCTGGCTCCCCGGAGCCGTCCGCCAGGTGCTGGTCGATCCCGATGGTGCGTGGCTCGACCCGACCAGGTCGGTGCACGAACGGGTGGTGACCGACCCCACCGCCCTACTGGACGCCGTCGCCGGCCGCCTGACCGATGGCCTCACCGGCCGCCGGACCCCGACGGACTGGTTGGCCGGGTGGCTGGGGGCCGAGGCCACCGCCCGGGCCGCCATCGACGACCTGGTCGATTCGTGGGAGGCGCCCTTCGAGGGACGCATCGCCCGCGACGTCATGGCGTGCCTTCCCGACGGAGCGACGCTGGTGGTGGGGTCGAGCATGCCCGTGCGCGACCTGGAGTCGTTCGCCCGGCCGCGCCGCGGGCTGCACCTGGTGGCCAACCGGGGGGCGAGCGGCATCGACGGCTTCACCTCGACGGTGCTGGGCGTCGCCGCCGTCAGCGACGGCCCGGTGGCCGCCCTGGGCGGCGACCTCACCTTCCTCCACGACGTGGGTGCCCTGGTGGGCGCCACCCGACGGGGCATTGACGCCACCCTGGTGGTGATCGACAACGACGGAGGCGGGATCTTCTCGTTCCTGCCCCAGGCCGGGCTCACCGAGCACTTCGAGCACCTCTTCGCCACCCCCCACAGGACCGACCTGGTCGAGGTGGCCACCGCGTTCGGCGTGCCGGCGAGCCGGGTGACGAGGGCCGATCAGGTCGTCGCCGCCGTCGGGGAGGCGCTGGCGGCGGGAGGGGTCAGGGTGGTGGTGGTGACCACCGATCGGGACGACAACGTGTCCCGCCACGCCGCCGTCTGGGAGGCGGTGGCCGCCGCCCTCGACCGAGACGGCGCGCCCTGAGGCGTCGGGGGGTGGCTGGAACGGCACCTACCCGGCGCCTAGGGTGATCGGGTCAGTCGGCCCCGACCGAACGTCGGCGCCGACGGCGGCATGAGCCCCCACCTCGAAAAAGGACAGGAGACTCCCATGCCCGATCCCGAGCACCGTTCGCCTGAATCTCTCGTGCACCTCGAACGAACCGAGAACGAGACCGTCATCCACCTGCACGGCGACATCGACCTGTTCAATGCCGGCGAGCTACGAACCTGCCTGCAGGACGTGACCGACGGCGGTGAGAACCGTGTGGTGATCGACCTGGCCGACCTCGACTTCATCGACTCGAGCGGCCTGGGTGCCATGGTCGGGGGGATGCGACGGCTCCGCCGCCGTGGCGGTGACGTCGTGTTGCGCTCGCCGCGAGCCAGCACCGTCCGCCTCCTCGAGGTGACCGGGCTGAGCCAGGTGCTCACCGTCCAGCGGTAGTCCCCCGCCCCTCCACGAGCTGTTGGCCAGATCGCGCCGAGCTCGAGCTACCTGCTCAGCTCCGTAGTCACGACGCGATGCACGAGGTGGGCCAGGGCTCGCGTCTCGCCGTAGGACCGGGCTCCCACCACCGTCAGCCCAGGTGCAGCCGGCTCCGCCAGCCACTCCTCCAGCTGCCCGACCTGGCCGGCGCCCCGGACCTGGAGGACCACGCTTCCCTGGGGGTGGAGATGGCCGTCGACGGCGGCGAGGAACTCGCGCACGCCGGCCAGGCCGTCGGGCCCCCCGTCGATGGCGGCGAGAGGGTCCTCCGGGTAGAGGTGCACGTCGGCCGACGGGACATACGGCGGGTCGGCGATCACCACCGCGAACAGCTCACCCCCGGCCAGGACATCACCGGCGGCGCCGCAGCGCTGCTCGACCCGGTCGGCGCAGCCGTTGTCGGCGGCATTAGTGGCCGCCCACCGGCACGCCGACGGGTTGCGGTCAACCTGGACGAGCCGGCGGCCGCTCAGGACGGCGGCGGCCAGCCCGATGTGACCCGCCCCGCACCCGATCTCCAGCAGGGGCTGGGCGCCGGCGGCGAGCTCCGCGGCCCATTCGGACTGGGCGAGCGTCCAGGGTCGGGGCCGGAGGACGGTCTCGTCGAAGGCCACCTCGATGGGGCCGAACGCCATGGTCTGCCGGGTGGCGAAGGTGCTCAGGACGCCTGCCGCTGCTGCACGACGAACAGGTCGGCCATGGCGTGGAAGAAACCGGCGTTGACGATCCAGCGCCAGCGGGCGCCCCGCACGATGCCGCCGGCCCACCGGGCATCACCTTCGAACGGGGTGATCGCCTTGTCGACCCAATCCTTGCCGTGGCGCGGGTCGACGGTGCTGTGCTCGATGTAGAAGTCGAGGGCGTCGTCCCCCGCGCCGATGCGCTCCAGCGCGGTGACGACCTTGCGGCAACGGGGCCCGGCCTGCAGCTCCAGCAGGCCGAGGGCCCCCAGCATCTCGGGCTGGAGCCACCGGTTGGTGGCCAACAGGCCGGTCAGCACCGAACGCTCGAGCACCTCGACCCGCTGCTGTTCGGGGGGAGCGCACACCAGGCCGAGCGCACTGCTCAGCTTGCGGTGGAGCTCGGTGTGCACGCGGGCGAGGGAGCCGTTGCCCATCTCGTCCCAGTAGTTCTGGGCCAGCTCGACCTTGGCAGTTCCGTCGAGGCCGATCTGGCAGGCGGCCACCAGGTCGTCGAAGCCACCGTCGGGCCCCCCCTCGATGGAGAGGAACTCCACGATCTCGGCGCGGTCAGCGTCGCCGGCCAGCCATTCGTAGACCTCGGGGACCAGGCCCCGGACCCCGATGGCCCGCATGGCCGCCGCCGGGGCCTCGGGAAGGTCCCAATCGAGTGCCTGGTCGCGGCGGACCAGCTCGGCCACCAGCTCCTCCTCCAACCGCCACTTGAGCTCGGAGATCTCCGGATGGTGCTGGAACCGCTCCCGCCCGCCGAGGCGGCCCAGGGGGGCGGTGTGGAGGTCGTGGATGGCTGTGAGCGTCAGCAGGAGGTCACGCCAGTCGACCGGCTCGGCCCCGGACAGCGTCGCCAGGGCGGATGCCTCGCCGGCGAGAGCCGTCGTCAGTTGTGTGAAGAGCGGATGAATGTTGACGAGGGACATGACATGTCGGTACCCCACCCCGGCGGGGGCGAACCGTGGGCCGGTCTTGTCTCATCGCGCGTCATCCTCCAGGCCCTGCCCGAAGCCGGGGTCAGCGGTGCCGATCTTGCGAACGAGGCTCAGGTGGCCACCGAGGTACCCACCGACGGTCGCCACTATTCCCCCACCCACGCCGAGGGCCACCGCGAAGCCATGGGTGCCTCGCCGCCGGGCGATCCATGACGAGGCGTAGAGGCTCAGCGCGGTCGAGTTGACGCCGGCATGGACGACGCCGAGGCGGCGGGCCCGTCCGCCCGTTGCCTGCCACTCGGCCAGCCCCGACGCCACTGTCGGCACTGCCGCCAGCAGGCCGAAGCCGATGAGCCGCTGCGCGGCATCCTCGGTGCCGGGCCCGCCGAAGAGGTCGAGAAACGATGCGCTCATCCATGCCCCCAGCGGGAAGTCGGTCAACAGCGGGTGCAGGGCGTGGCCCAGCCACGCACCTCGCAACCCATCGGCGAGGGCGGGGGAACGCACGACGGCGTCGGCCACGACCACGAGCCGGCGAGCGGCGGCATCGAGTGACGGGACGTCCTCCAGGCAGCGGACCAGGGCCACCAGGCCGCCCGGCGCGGTTCCCTCCGCTTGGGACTGCGCGCCTGCCGTCGGCGTCGTCGTGGTCACGATCGTCGATCCGCCGCAGTCAGGTGGCCTCGCCGCCGGTCTCGGTCGCCTCCGCCCAGCTCTCGGCATCGACGCCTTCGCCACCGTTGGGCTGCTCCTGCATCTCGCCGTCACCGCGCTGGGCGCCGTGGACGCCGTGCGCCGCTTGAACCTCGTCCTGGTCGTCTTCGGGCATGCCACGAGTCCTGCCCATCGCGCCCGGATCCCATTCCCCGTCCGACGGGGCGGGCTATCGGAGCACGAGCCGGCAACTCGCCCTTTCCGAGAGGCGTTGGCGGGCGAGCTCTGTGTCCCCTATCTTGCAGGGCGCTGGGACGAGCGCACACGGCACTGGTGATGGGCGGGGCGAGCACATCGGGGCCGGTTGGCAAGGGAGTGACAATGGCTGGTTCCAGGGCGACCATGGCGTGTGCCGCGGTGTTCGTGGCAGTTCTCGTTGGTGCGCCTGCCGGCATTGCCGGCGGTGCAACGGCCGCCGGCGGGCTCAGAGTGATCGGCTTCGGCCGTCATGCCGACGGGGGCGAAGGGGGTGCGGTGTGCGTGGTGACCAGCCGGGCTGATGCAGGGCCGGCATCGCTGCGCGACTGCGCCACCCGGCCCAGGACCATGGTCACCTTCGACCCCGACCTGGGCGGCGCCATCTCCCTGGGCAGCGCCGTCAACGTGGCTCACTCGGTCACCATCTCCGGCCCCGGCCCTGTCATCACCAACGGTGGGCCCGGGCACTCCAACATGGGTCTGGTGCTGAGTGCCGGCAACGTGGTGCTGCAGAACCTGGTCTTCAGCGACTGGGGTGACTGGGAGCACCGGGCCAAGGTGGCGCCGTTCCCCAACCCGGTGTGGTTCGACGCCGGCTCGGACTACGCCGTCGACCATGTCACCTTCCGGCGCAACGGAGGCAAAGTAGGCATCCGGTGCGCCTCGGGCATCACCATCGCCTGGTCGCATTTCCTGCAGTCGGACAAGGGAGTCCAGGTGGGCGACTTCTCCAACGCCCAGTGTGCGTTCGGGAACACGCTGACCCTCGATCACAACTGGTTCGATCACATCGGCTTCCGTTCCCCACGCGACCGGTCGGGGAGGGTGCATCTGCTCAACAACTTGGAGGACAATTGGGGCGCGTCGGCCGCCGCCAGCGTCTGCGACGGCCAGCTGGCCTCGGAGGGAAACGTCTTCCGTCCCGGAGGGAACAGGAAGGCCATCGTCACCGACGCCAGCGAGGCCGACGAGGACAAGTGCACCCGGCCCGGCTTCTCCCGCTCGACCGGCGACCTGCTCGAGGGCGGTGCCCTGGTCAGCGTGAACGGACCCGACAAGGTCTTCGATCCGGCCCTCGAGTATCGCTACCCGCTGGCCGGCGCCTCTCCGGCGTTGGCCACGGCCATCGTCGCCGGCGCCGGCGCCGCTCAGTAGCGTCGTTGCTGACTCGTCGGTTGATTACTCCGGAGTCGCCAAGGCGCGGAGCATGGGCTCGAGCTTGGCCTCGGTCTCGGCCCACTCGGCGTCGGGGTCGGAGTCGGCCATGATCCCGGCTCCGGCCACCAGGCGGGCCCGGGGCCCGTCGAGGCGGGCACAGCGCAGGGCCACGGCCCACTCGCCGTCACCCCGGGAGTCGACCCACCCGACGGGCCCCGCGTACAGGCCCCTGTCGAACGCCTCCAGCTCGGCGATGGCGGCCAGGGCCTCAACCCGGGGCAGGCCGCCGACGGCCGGGGTGGGATGGAGCAGCCCGGCCAGGGCGAGGGCCGACGGGGCGGGGTCGATCAGATGCCCGGCGACGGTGGTGGCCAGGTGGGTGACGGTGGCCAGGCGCACGGCGTCGGGTCGGGCCCCGGCGGTCAGCTGGTCGCACACCGGCTGCAGCGCCTCGCGCACTGCTCCCACCACGAGCGCGTGCTCGCTGGCCTCCTTCGGAGACGCCGCCAGTGCCGCCACCATGCGGTCGTCGTCGGCCGGCGTGGTGCCGCGGGTCGTGGTGCCGGCCATGGGCCGCGACAGGACCTGGCTCCCCCGGCGGCGCACGAGCAGCTCGGGACTGGCTCCTACGAAGCCGCCCACCGCATAGGTGAAGCTGGTGGGGTCGGCGGCGCGGAGACGGTCGAGGATCTCTCGGCGGTCGAAGGGCCGGCCGCCGTCGACCACGACCTCCCGGGCCAGGACGACCTTGGCCAGAGGCCCCGAGGCGATCCGGGTGACCGCTTCGTGCACCGCCGCCGTCCACGCCTGGCGGCCGCTGTCGTCCCGGTCGCCGGCGTCAGCGTCGTCATCGTTTTCCCGGGCGATCGACAGCTGTGACAGGCGCCCTCCCGTGGTGGATGCGCCACTGCCGTCGCGCCCGTCGGCCCAACCCGTCTCGGTGACCCAGGCGGTGCCGTCGGCGGTGCGGCCGGCGACGACAGCGGGCACGACCAACTCGCCGCGCGCCCAGGAGTGGAAGGGCAGGGCGCCGACGGCGAGGGGGCCGGTGCCGGGGAGGCCGAGGGGGTCGTCGGAGTCGATGGCGCCGAGCACCGCAGCCACGTCGTCGGCTGCCCGCCGGAAGCGATCGGGGCCCGGTCCGACGTCGATGCGAGCGGCCACGCCCGAGGTGACGAGGCCGCCACCGTCGTGCAGCCAGGCGGCGCCGTCGTGGCCGAGGGCCTCGAGGAGGTCACCGACATCTGGCACGACTCTCGTGTGGCTCACCAGCCGGCCACTCCGTTCGGGCACGGAGCCGGCACTCCGTTCGGGCACCGAGCCGGCACTCCGTTCGGGCACGGAGCCGGCGGGCGACGGGCGGGTGGCGGTCACCGCCGTGTCCCGGTGAGGAGTTGGGCGATCCCCACCGACAACATGCGCCGGCGGGTATCGACGAAGCCCTCGTCGAGCAGGGCGAGGATCTCCGGCCCCGGGGGCAGGTAGGCCAGTGACTTGGGCAGGTAGCGGTAGGCGGCCCGGTCGGACACCAGCCCACCCACCAGGGGCACCACCTTGTTGAAGTAGACCGAGTGGCCGGCGCGCAGGACAGGGTTGGCCGGTTCACACACCTCGAGCAGCGCCACCCGACCGCCGGGGCGCAGCACCCGGGCGCACTCGGTGAAGAAGGCTCCCAGGTCGAGCACGTTGCGCAGGGCGAACCCGCACGTCACGCCGTCGACCGACCCGTCGGGCACGGGCAGGTGCAGGCCGTCGCCCCGCACCAGCGCAGCAGTGGTTCTCGCCGCTGCCAGCATGCCGGCGGAGCGGTCGACACCCACCGGTCGCAGGCCGGCTGCGGCCAGGGCCCGGCACAGATCACCGGTGCCACAGGCCAGGTCGAGCACGACCGACCCGGGAGCCAGGCCCAGCGACGCCACCGTCTTGTTGCGCCACCCGATGTCCATGCCGAAGGTGAGCATGCGGTTGAGCAGGTCGTAGCGGGGGGCGATGGTGTCGAACATGGAGTCGACGGCCGCCACCTTCTCGGCGCCCTGGGGCAGGGGTGCGTCCTCTCGCATCAGGCCTCGACGGCGTGAAGCGTGCCCGGCGCAGTGTCGGCTGCGGGGGAGTGGTCGCTCGCCATCCCCTCGTTGATGGCGGCGGCGATCTCGGTGGGCTCGCCCACCGCTTCGAGGTGCTCCTGGGCGACCTGGAGGAGGATGCGGCGGAAGTGGTGGGCGACCATGTCGGTGACGGCCGGGAGCAGTACGCGGAAGGCGTCGACCATGCGCTCGGCCCTCTCGGCCTCGGAGAGGTCGGCGGTACGCAGCGGTTGGCGCACGTGGGTGTCGAACAGCTCCACCGCCTGGGTGGCCACCGCCCGGGTCATGGCGTGGTGGCGGCGGGACAGGTCGAGCAGCTCGGGCATGGGCAGGCCGGCCTCGACCAGTCGCAGGCCGTTGGTGACCAGGCCCACGTCGGCGGGGCCGAAGCGCAGCTCACCGTCGGAGGTGCGGGGGACGAGCAGTCCTTCGCGCACGAGGGCGTCGAGGATGGTGGCGGGGATCCCGCAGCGGGCCACCAGCTCGTCGATGCCGAACAGCTCCTCGGCCGCCCCCGTGTCACCCGCCTCGGTGCCGCCCGCCTCGGCCACCGCGGCCGCCAGGTGCTCGTCGGCGGGGTCGAGGTCGCCGTCCAGGAAACGGCGGATGACGGCCAGGGTGAAGCCCTGCCGCTGGAGCTCCTTGACCCGGGCCAGCCGGTCGAGGTGCTCGGTGGTGTAGAGGGCCAGGCGCCCGTCACGCTCGGGCGGGGGGAGCAGGCGCTGCTTCTGGTAGTAGCGCACGGTGTCGACGGAGACATCGGCCGCCTGGGCCAGGTCCTCCACCCGCATTCGCATGAGTAGGTATTCTAGGAGCGATCACTCCCGAGGTCGAGTCGGCCTTTTGCGAAAGGAGCATTCATAAGCTGAGGGTGATGACGTATAACTATCTATTCAGTTTACTCTGCGTTCACGGGAGCGTAAGGTGTGGGTGGACTAGGATTCAGGACGAGCGTCAGACTCCCGAAGTGGAGTCCGTGACCGGGCCCCAGATCGGGCTTTAGCCGAGGAGAACCGCGTGGCACAGAACAACGGACAGAACGGGAGTGGCGGCTACCAGGCCGGCGTGAAGAAGTACGCCGACACGTACTGGACCCCGGATTACGTGCCGTTGGACACCGACCTCCTGGCCGTCTTCAAGGTGGTTCCCCAGGAGGGCGTGCCCCGCGAGGAAGCGGCCGCGGCGGTGGCCGCCGAGTCGTCCACCGGCACCTGGACCACGGTGTGGACCGATTTCCTCACCGATCTCGAGTACTACAAGGGTCGGGCCTACCGGATCGACCCGGTGAACGACGGCTCCGGCGCCTTCT
>JBBWZS010000074.1:0-5583 GCA_039649175.1 Acidimicrobiaceae bacterium | reverse complement strand
ACGCTACCACGCTGGATGGCCCACTGGATGGCCCAAACCGGTTATGTAACCCAACTTCTGCGACCGAGTCGCACTCGCCAACCCTCTCACCAGCACTTTTGCGGCGCCCCCGGGAGGATTCGAACCTCCGACGCACGGTTTAGGAAACCGACGCTCTATCCTCTGAGCTACGGGGGCGGGGCGGCGTTTGGCGAGATCCTGCCCACACGCCTCCGGCACCGATCGTAACGGCTGCACTCGAATCCACCGGTGTCCGGCGACACGACCCGACACGGCGCCGCGCGAGGATCGACGGCATCCCACGGATCACCTCACGGTCACGGTGGCAACGCGTCATTCGAGCCGTCCCCATGACCGTCGCCGTCGTGGGCCTGGCGTCGTTCGTGCTCACACGGCTCGACACCCAGGTCACCACGCCGATCGGGTCGATGGGCGTTGGCCGGGGGCGCTTCCCCGTCGTCGAGATCGCCGGGCTCGGTAGCGACGGTTCGGGCTTCGGCCCGCTCACCAACCGACTGCAACACGACGGCCTCACCGTCATCGACTTCAACCCCGACGTCGCCGGCATCCAACCGTTGACGTGGAAGGCGTCGTCGCCCGACGTTCACATCCCGCAACTGGCGACACAGACCGTGGCGCCGGCCATCGACGATGCCGTGCGCCGGGCCGGCTTCGATCCGGCGCATCAGGTGATCGACGTGGTGGCCCACTCGGTGGGTGGCCTCATCATGCGCTACCTCATCGAAAAGACCGAGGCCCTGCCGACAACAAATGACACGCTGTCGTGGTCGGCCCGCGTCGACGACCTGGTGATGGTCGCCACCCCGAACCACGGCACGAGGATCGGCTTCCTCGAAGCCACCCTCGGGCCCGGCCACAGCGACTGGGACGGCATCGCCGCCGACATGGCGCCCAACTCGTCGTTCCTGACCCTGCTGGGCACCACGGAGCCAGCCGGCGAGGTGTACACGACCATCGGCGGCGACCCGTGGCTGTGGCGCTGGCTACGCAGCGGCCACCACGGCTTCGACGGCGCCGTGCCCGCCGAGTCGCCGTTCCTGCAAGGCGCGGCGCGCTACACGTTCCCCCAGACCCACGGACGCCTGCTGGGCGCCGGAAAGACCACCGCCCTGATCGCCAAGGTCACGTCGCTCGCCGCCGGCTGAACAACACAACGGAACAGCAAAGAACTCAGTGGATCTTGCACGCCTTCGACAGGGTGCCGTCGGCCGCCTTGGTGCACTGGGTGCCGAAGCCCTCCTGCATGACCTGGCCCATGATGTCGGGGTGGACGCTCTTGTTGGCGTCGAGGGTGGGCCGCACCAACAGCGTGCCGGCGGCCCCGGCGTTGGCGTAGGCGCCGCCCGTCTGCCACTCGCGGCCCAGGTCGTAGGGCGGGTCGGTCGGTGTGGGACCACGCAGACGCTCGAGGGTCATCACCGTCACGTCTTCGGGGACGATGGCGTTGTGGCGGTCGCTGCCGTAGCCGAACGGGATGGTGGCGAACATGATCTTGCCCATGGACTCGATGCCGGCCACGACCTTGGCCCGGTCGCTGGAGCCGGCCTTCTTCATGCCCTCGAGCAGCGTGGCCAGCCCGTCGGCGGGGGCCTCTTCGCCGCCCTGCGCGGTCTTGCCGGTGTACTTCTTCAGCCACTTGCCGATGTTGTAGCTGGGCAGGAAGGGGAGCCCGCCGAGGGGCCACGCCGACGCCGACCCCACCACGGCCGCCTCGCCGGCGGTGTCGGCCCAGAACTTGTTGATGTCACGCAGCGAGCCGAAGACGTGGGGGTGCCAGTCGGGCCCCTTGGCGGTGGGCGTGTCGATGTAGGACGCGTTCTTGTCGGCCAGGCCCATGACCACGGTGGCGGCGTCGTCGGCGTAGCCGTCGATGTAGACGACCTGAGGGGCGCCGGACTGCAGGCTGGCGATCTGGCCGCCCATATCGGTGTCACCGGCGGCGAACGTCTCCACCCCTTTGACGGTGAGGCCGGCACCGCCGAAGGCCTGCTCGAAGTTGTGCCGGGTGTTGCCGTACGCGTCGAGCTCACGGTCGTAGATGAACGCGGAGGAGTTGTAGCCCCGGTCCTGGCGGGCGTAGTTGGACAGCACCGTCTTGACCTGGATGTCGCCCACCGACACCTGGAACATCGACCGGGGGGCGCCGGGCGCCGGGAAGAGGGTGCCCTGGGAGAGGGGGTCGGCGTAGGCGACCACCACGGGGATGCCGTCGGAGGAGATGCGGGCCTGGACGGTGTCGAGGCCCGGCGCCCCGCACCACAGGATGCCCAGGATGCCCTTCTGGGCGGCCATCTTGGCGTACACGCCGGCGGCTGCCGCCGGCTCTGAACCGGTGTCGGCGAAGACGAGCTTGATCTTGCGACCGGAGGCGCCGCCGGTGGAGTTGATCTGGCTCACCGACGAGTTGAGGGCGTCGAACGACACCTGCCCGATGGAGGTGCCCGACCCGGTCATGGGCAGGATCACACCGATCTGGAGGGCGTCGTCGGACGACGACGCGCTGGTGCACGAACTGAGCAGCGTGCCCGAGGACGAGGCGGCGACGACCGCCGCTCCCGCACCCCCCGCCAGCTTCAGGAACTGGCGCCGAGGGACCCCGACGCCGCTCATGGCGTGCGGGTCAAGCCTGGGCCCGACGGCTGAACAGGTAGGCCGCAGCGGCGGCGAGAAGGGCCAGGATCAGGACCACGATGAGGACCCACAACCAGGTGAGGTCGGTGCCGCTCGACTTGGCCGCCAGGGCCAGGTCGCGAGCAGGCACGGTGCCGTTCTGCGGGGTCAGCCCGTAGCCGCCCGGGGGCTGGCTGGGCGGGGCCTGCTGGGCCCGCAGGGCCGACGGCGTCATGACCACGCTCAGGGCGATACCCACCAGCAGCAGCCCCATGAGGAGGGGCCGGATCCTGCGAAGGGCCGGGAGCGAAGATGACGCGACGATGTCCCAAAGCTAGTCGATGACCCGCCCCGCCCACAATGACCTTCTTTCCCCGGCGATTAACTAACCGGAGCTCGGACGAATGGTGAGGCCCGACTTCAGCCCCGTCATGAAGTTGCGCTTTGCCTCGGTGAGGGCGTTCCCGCTGTCGCTCCACTGGTCGAACACCTTGCGGTTGAAGACGCTGAACTGGTCCGGGTAGTAGAGGGGCATCACCGGCAGGTCGTCGGCCACGATGGGTTGGAGCTGAGCGAGGATCTTCTTGCGCTCGGCCACGTCGAGGGTGACCGCCTGCTGGGCCACGAGTTGGTCGACCTGGGGATTGCTGTAGCCCTTGGGGTGCTGGAAGGCCGTCGACTTCGAGTCGAACACCAGGCGGAGCTGGTCGGGGTCGGTGTCCTGGGTGATGCCACCGTCGAAGCCGATGATCATCTCGTAGTCGGCGCCCCCGAGGACATTGGGCAGCGGCACCTGGACCGGCGTGAGGTCGACGCCGATCTTCTTCAGTGAACCGGTCACCAGCTCGAGCACGGCGGGGATGCCGCTGACCACGGTGAGGGTGTACTTGAGGGGCTTGCCGTCGGGGCCCTGGCGGGTGGCGGTGGGACTGCTGCGGGTGTAGCCGGCGTCGTCGAGCATCTTGTTGGCACCGGCGATGTCGAACCCGGGCTGGGGGACGGCGGTGAAGTAGGGGTTCCCCGGCACCAGGTAGCCGGCGTTGCCGGGCAACCCGTTACCCCCGGCCACCCGGGTCACGATGTCGTCGAGGTTGATGGCCTTGGCGCACGCCTTGCGGAACCGGGCATCGGCCAGGGCCCCGCCCTTGGTCTCGTTCCATTTGAGGGGGACGCAGATGCCCGCCTTGTTGGTGCTGACGCCGTACTGCGGGTTGTCGCGGAATGGGGCCAGGGTGTCGCTCGGGGTGCCGAAGACGTCGGTCTCGGCCTCGTCGATCTGACCGGCCTGGAGGGCACTCAGATCGTCGGCGCTCACCGGCCTGAACTCGATGCGCTTCACGAACGGCCGGCCCAGGTAGTAATCGTCGTTGGCGTTGAACAGGTAGGTGCCCTCGCCCACGGTGTGCTCGGCCAGCTTGTACGGGCCCGAGCCCACCAGGACGTCGGGGCTCTGGGCCTTGCCTGCATCGGCGATGGTCGACCAGATGTGGCGGGGGATGATCGGGAGCTCGCCGGCGACCTGGCTCTCGAAGGTGACGGCCGGCTTGTCGAGGCGGATCACGACCGTCGACGGGCCGGTGGCCTGCACGTCGACGATGTCGGTGGGCAGGGCGGTCAGCTGGGGCGACAGCGTCTGGGACTTGAAGTACTGGTAGGTGAAGGCCACGTCGTCGGCGGTGACGGGCTGGCCGTCGTGCCATTTGGGCCCGTTGCGCATCTGGAACGTGTAGGTGAGGCCGTCGGGGGCGCGGTCGAAGCTGGCCGCCAGCATCGGCAGCATCTTGCCGTCGGTGTCCTCCTGCAGCAGGGTGTCGTAGATGTAGTTCATGAAGGCGAAGCCGGGAGCGGCGAAGTAGGCGAACGGCGTCGGGTAGCCGAAGTCGATGGCCCCCGACAGGCGGATGGTGGGCCGGGGCACGGGCGAGGTGAGGCTGGCCGTCGAGCCGGTGGTGCCCCCCGCCTTGGAGCTCTTCGACGACTTCGAGCACGAGATCACGGCCAGCGCGCCGGCCGCGCCGAGGCTCGTCCGCAGGAAGGTCCGTCGGTCCATCGGGTCCATCAGCTTCCCCTTTTGTGGATGAGCGTCTCAGGTTCGGGCGATTCGGTCAGCGACATGGACGGCGCCGCCTCGATGAGGCGCCGGGCGGTGGGGCTCTCGGGCGCCGTCGACACCCGTTGTGACGGACCTTCCTCGACCACCTCGCCCCGGTCGAGAACAACGATGCGATCGGTGACCTTACGCACAACGGCCATGTCGTGGGAAACGAGGACCAGCCCCAGGCCCATTTCCACCTGGCGCTCACGCATGACCACCAGCAGGCGGGCCTGCTCGGAGGCGTCGAGCATGCTGGTGGGCTCGTCGGCCACCAGGAGCTTGGGGCCCACGATGAGGGCCCGGGCCAGCGCCACCCGTTGCAACTGGCCCCCCGACAGCTCGTGGGTGTGGGAGGTGACGAACGCCCGTGAAGTGGGCAGGCCCACGCTCTCGATGGTCTCCATCACCTTGGTGGCCCGCTCGGCCCGGCCGTCGTCGCCCAGCAGGTCGAGGGGCTCGCGCACCAGCGCTTCGACGCTGAGCCGGGGCGACAGGGCGTCGAAGGGGTCCTGCATGACCAGTTGGATACGCCGGTGGATGGCCTTGTCGGCCTTGCGCCACGACGTGGGCAGCGGGGCGCCTTCGAGCATGACCCGGCCGCTGTCGGGGGCCAACTGGCCGGTGAGCATCTTCGACAGGGTCGACTTGCCGCTGCCCGAGGGGCCGATGAGGCCCACCGCCTCACCCTCGTTCAGGGTGAACGACACATCGGAAACGGCCCGGACCTCGCTGCCGTGGGCCCGGAACGTCTTGGACACGCGCTCGGCGCTGAGCAGGGTCTTGAGCCCGCCGAAGTGGCAGGAGACGAGACGCCCCCGGGACTCTGCGAGCACGGGGACGTTGTCGACGCACACGCT
>JBBWZS010000203.1:0-3991 GCA_039649175.1 Acidimicrobiaceae bacterium | reverse complement strand
CGCACGTCCTGGCTGATGCGCATGGAGCAGAACTTGGGCCCGCACATGGAGCAGAAGTGGGCCGTCTTGGCCGGCTCGGCGGGCAGGGTCTCGTCGTGGTACTTCCGGGCCGTGTCGGGGTCGAGGGACAGCTCGAACTGGTCCTGCCATCGGAACTCGAATCGGGCCTTGGAGAGGGCGTCGTCCCACGCCTGGGCGGTGGGATGGCCCTTGGCCAGGTCGGCGGCGTGGGCGGCGATCTTGTAGGCGATCACGCCGTCTTTCACGTCCTGGCGGTCGGGCAGGCCCAGGTGCTCCTTGGGCGTCACGTAGCAGAGCATGGCCGTGCCGTACCAGCCGATCATGGCGGCGCCGATGGCCGAGGTGATGTGGTCGTAGCCGGGGGCCACATCGGTGGTGAGGGGGCCGAGGGTGTAGAAGGGCGCCTCGTGGCAGAGCTCCAGCTGGAGCTCCATGTTCTCCTTGATCTTGTGCATGGGCACGTGGCCGGGGCCCTCGATCATCACCTGCACGTCGTGGCCCCACGCCACCTTGGTGAGCTCGCCCAGCGTGGCCAGCTCGGCCAGCTGGGCCTCGTCGTTGGCGTCGGCCACCGAGCCGGGACGCAGGCCGTCGCCGAGGGAGAAGGCCACGTCGTAGCGGGCCAGCAGCTCGCACAGCTCGTCGAAGTGCTCGTAGAGGAAGTTCTCGCGGTGGTGGGCCAGGCACCAGGCGGCCATGATCGAGCCGCCGCGGCTGACGATGCCGGTCACCCGCGTGGCGGTGAGGGGGACGTAGGCCAGCCGCACGCCGGCGTGGACGGTGACGTAGTCCACCCCCTGCTCGGCCTGCTCGATGATGGTGTCGCGGTAGACCTCCCAGGACAGGTCCTCGGCGGCGCCGTCGACCTTCTCCAGGGCCTGGTAGATCGGCACGGTGCCGATGGGCACCGGCGAGTTGCGCACGATCCACTCGCGGGTCGTGTGGATGTCGGCGCCCGTCGACAGGTCCATCACCGTGTCGGCCCCCCACTTGGTGGCCCAGGTGAGCTTCTCGACCTCTTCTTCCACCGACGACGACACCGCCGAGTTGCCGATGTTGGCGTTGATCTTCACCAGGAACTGGCGCCCGATGGCCATGGGCTCGGACTCGGGGTGGTTGATGTTGGCGGGGATGATGGCCCGGCCCCGGGCCACCTCGGAGCGGACGAAGTCGGGCTCGACACCCTCGCGCAGGGCCACGAACTCCATCTCCGGGGTGATTTCCCCCCGCCGGGCGTAGTGAAGCTGGGTCACCGTCTTTCCCGCTGCGGCCCGCAGCGGTGAGCGGTCGGTGCCGGTACCGGTGAAGCGTTCCGCCGCCGTCCCCCGCCGGACGGCGGCCCGCCCGTCGTCGCGCAGGGCCGCCGCCCGCCCCTCGTACTCCTCGATGTCACCGCGGGCGGCGATCCAGTCGGCCCGCAGCGGCGGGAGCCCCACGGTGGGGGCCGAGCCCGGGCCACTGGTGTCGTAGAGGCGCACCGGTGGGTTCTCGGTGGACCCGTGCGTCGCCGGCGAGGGGTCGAGGCGGATCTCGTTGAAGGGCACCCGCACCCCCTGTTCGCCCTCGACGTACACCTTGCGGCGTCGTGGCGTCTGCTCACCAGTGTCGGCCATGTCAGCTCTCCCTCCGCCGGCATTACCCGGATCAGGTCAACGGTCGGCGCCACCCGGCGCCCTCTCAGCCCGGCGTTCGGGCTCCCGTTCCCCAAGCTTGGCACACCGCCTCGGTAGCCCGTCCCGGCCAGGCGGGTCGGCGCCTACGCTCGGCGGATGGCCGGCTTCGGCTACGTCTGTGCCGTCGTCCTGGCCGCCGTGTTCGTGCGGGCGGGCGTGGCCAAGGCGGTCCGGCCGCAAGGCACCGTCGCCGGCTTCGTCGCCCTCGGCGTCCCCGGCGCCCCGGTGGTGGCTCGCGCCGTGCCTGCAGTTGAGATCGCCCTGGCCGTCGCCCTGTTGTCGTTCCCCCGCATCGGCGGCGTTGGTGCCGTGGTGACCCTGGGAGCGTTCAGCGTCTTCCTGGCCCGAGCGGTGCGGGCCGGTGTGACCGCCGGTTGCAACTGCTTCGGCCAGGCCAGAACCGAGCCCGTGTCGGGACATGATCTCGTCCGCAACGCCATGCTCGCCGCGCTGGCGGCAGCCGCCCTGTCGGCGAGCAGGCCCGTCGTGCCTTCCCTCGTGGCCGCGGTGGCAGCGGTGGCCATCGTGGTTGCCGGCGTTGTGGTGCTGCGCGCGAAATCCAATCGCTGAATCGAAGGTGTCCCTGCCTCCTCCCCCAGGCCCGGCGTTTCGGGGCACGCCGCGCAGGGTGCTGGAGCGATGCCGCCCGCTTCTGGACCGACGTCGCGCCGCCTGGCGGCCGGAGGACGATCGGCACTTGTCCCGTCGCAGTGGGATGAGAGGCTCGGACGGTTGACGTCCAGCGAGCACAGCCGCAGATGCGGCGGGACACCCCGCGGATACGCTGCAGCCGTGGCGTACACCCGGATCACCGTCGACCCTGCCGTGATGGGGGGCATGCCGTGCATCCGCGGGCTACGGGTGCCCGTGGCAACAGTCGTGGCAATGGTTGCGGACGGCATGACTGCCGACGAGATCGTTCGCGATTTGCCCTATCTCGAACGCGAGGACGTTGAAGAGGCGTTGCGGTTCGCGGCCGACGCCGTTCGAGAACGGGAGCTCCCTCTCACGCGCCCAGCGTGAGGTTTCTCGTCGATCTCAATCTGTCGCCGCAACTCGCGCTCCGATTGGGCGACCTTGGACACGACGCCGTCCACGGCAGGGACCTCGGCCTCGGCGCCGCAGCCGACGAGATAGTCCTGGAGCACGCGAGGTCCGAAAGCCGTGTCCTCATCTCCGCCGATTCGGACTTCGGGACGATCCTGGCCGCAACGAGAGCATCATCGCCGTCAGTGCTCTACATCAGGCGCACCCACGGCCGCCGGCTCGAACAACTCGTCGACGTGATCATTGCGAGCCTCCCGCTCGTCACGGACGCGCTCGACGAAGGGGGGCTTGTCGTGATCGGGGAGGGCACGGCCCGGATCAGGCGCCTGCCGATCCTGTGATACCGACTCCCACGCCGGAGCGCCCATGCCGTGCCCGCCGGACGGAAGGGTGATCCGGTTGGGCCCGCCTTCGGCGGTCGGCAGCGCTCCGGCCGGTCCCCTTCGGTAGGGTCCGGCCCACATCGGTGGGCTGACTTCGCCCTACGCGATCTGGTCCCCTCGAGACGCGCCGACCTCGCGGAACACGGAAGGAAACGGGTACCTCCCCTCAACGCTGGAGCGGTGCGGTTCAGGACGGGATCAGCCGTTACTGTCTGCGCCTCATATTGCACCGGTTGGCCACCCGCCGGCCACTGGTGCCGACTCTTATCGGGCGCGCTCTCCGCACGGATCAACGACATATCGCCGGTTACCGTGCGAGTCGGTCACCCTTCGCGACCCGTCACCTACCGGCACTCTTGCTACGCGGAGGGGCAGTCCGCCTCATGTTCCGGGACGCGTTCGAGGACACGTGGCGCCCGTCGCATCGAATCGTCGTGACTTGGTTTCCTAGGGCCGCGCCGGCGTTACTGATGGGCCGGTTTTCATGATCACCGGGCGGCCGAGCGCGGTGATCGAGTCGCTTGGTCCTCGCCCTGTGGGCCGGTTGGTCTCAAGCCTCCTTGTCGCTGGCGGGAGGCCAGTGTGGTTCGGAGGGAGGTGTGCGCCAGCCACGGGCCGAGGCGTGGTCGATGAGAGTCCGGGTCGCGCGAGCGACCATCGGTCGGCTGTCATCTGCGCGGTGGAGGAGCGCCCAGGCCCACAGAGGCACTGGAGATCGGACGGGCCGGCGGGTCAAGGTCGGCGGTATCGGCGCCGTGTGGCGCTTCGGCGAATCGAGCACTGGCTTTCGCAAGCGGGTCACGTGGTCGAAGAACGCGGGCCCCACGATGCCGCCGTCGTTGATGTTGGTCACCGACGCTTGGTTGG
>JBBWZS010000019.1:0-20186 GCA_039649175.1 Acidimicrobiaceae bacterium | reverse complement strand
TCGACCACCAGATCGAAAGCCATGTCAAAGGTGCGCTGCTTCCTGGGCGGCGGGCACCCGGTCCCTTCGGGACTCGCCCGCCGCGTGCCGGCTGGGGCCCCTGCCCCGCCGGCGCGGGCAACGTCGTCGTCCCCCAGGAGCTGGTCTTCGACGCCGTAGGCGTAGGAGCCCCGCAGGGTGATCTGGCGCTGCCACAGCGGCGTGAGGTCGACGAGCACGGTGGCCGGCATGCCCAGCAACACGATCGTGCCCCCGGGAGCGACCACGGCCAGGTCCTCGGCCAGCGAGGCCTGGCTGCCGACGCAGTCGACCACCACCTCCACGCCCCCCGACAGGCCCGTGCCCACCCGCAGCGAGGCGGTGGTTCGCCGCACCGCCCTGCGCACCTCATCGGAGCCCACGACCAGGTCGGCTCCCAGCTCGGCGGCCAGGCGCCGTTGCCGCGGGTGCTTGGCCGCCACCATCAGGGTCGAGGGGGCGGCGAAGCGCCGCAGGGCGGCGGTGGCGCACAGCCCGAGCGTTCCCGCTCCGAGCACCAGCACGCTGCGGCCGAAGGCCCCGGAGCCCACGGCCGCGTGCACCGCGCAGGCGGCAGGCTCGATCATCACCGCCGTCTCGTCGCTCATGGTGTCGGGTACGGGGTGGAGCTGGGTCTGGTGGGCCACCAGCGCCGTCGACCAGCCGCCGCCGGTGTCGGTGCAGTACCCCGTCTGCATCCCCGGCGCCAGGTGCCCGAAGGCCAGGCGCTCGCACCGGTCGATGTGGCCTCCGGCACAGGCGGCACACGGTGGCGTGACCCCCCGCACGGCGCAGCCCAGCACGGGCTCCACCACCACCCGGGTACCGTCGTCGAGCTCGCCCACGATCTCGTGGCCGGGGACGAAGGGGAACGAGACGAGGGGCTCGAAGTAGGCCGAGGCCTTGCCGTCCACGGTGGACAGGTCGGAGCCGCAGATACCGGCGAGGCGCGGGCGCACCCGTCGCCAGTCCGGGCCCGGCAGCTCGGGCTCAGGTATGTCCGACAGGGCGAGGGGACCGACCCGCGCGCCGAGTCCCGGGCCGAAGGCGGCGGCCACCTTGGCGGCGGCGTAGCGCGGCAGTGAACGTTCGAACACGAGCGCCCTCATCGGGCGCCGCCGGTGCCGCCGACCTTGGGCGTGTGGGGCCGGGGTGAAAGGGGCAGCAGCGGGCGCGGCACACCGGCGGCCTTGGTCCACTGCTCCACGTGCCAGCCCCGCTTGCGGGCGATGGCGGCCAGCTTGGGCTCGGCGTTGACGGCCACCGGATGCCCCACCGCCTCGAGCATGGGAAGGTCGCTGGTGGAGTCGGCGTAGGCCGACGACTGGGCCAGCGAGAGCCCTTCGGCCCGGGCGTAGTCGCCCAGCACCGTGGCCCGGGCCTCGCCCGTGGGCGGCACCGTCTCCAGCTCACCGGTGAGGCGGCCGTTGCGCTCACCCAGGCGGGCGCACACGACGTCGTCGAACAGAGGACGCAACGGTTCGACCACGAAGTCGAGGGCGCCGGTGATGAGCACGGTGCGGTGGCCGGCGGCCCGGTGCTCGCGCACCCGGCGGATACCGGCGGGGAACGACTTGGCCAGCAGCAGGCTGCTGAACAGCTCCCACGCGTCGGCCCGCAGGCGCTCGGCGGGGGCGCCTTCGTAGCGCCGGTAGAAGTGGCGGAGGAAGTCCCCCCGGTCGCGCCGGTCGAGAGCGAGGAGAGCGGGGCCCGCCTTCATCATCCGCAGCGTGAACCGGGCCCGCTCGTCATCGGCCAGGTCGCGGGTGGCCAGCCAGGAGTACGACTCGACCACGTTGGACGCGATCAGGGTGTTCTCCAGGTCGAAGGCGGCCAGATGGCGGTCGGGCGAGAGGATGGCCCGCTTTCCCCGTTCGTAGCGGCTCAGCCCGCCCTTGCGCCCGGCCGTGGTGCGCACCCGGGCCTGGTGGACGATGGAGGGCATGTGCACGTCGAGCACGTAGTGGCGCCAGTCGATGACCGTGGTGTCGAAGCAGAACTCGGCCCGGTCGACGGCGTCGAGGGTGCCCCACAGGGCCACCAGGCGGGCGTCGTCGAAGACGGCCTCGGTCTCGGCGTAGGCGCCGTAGAGGCGGACGTAGCCGAGGGCCCGTTCGCCGTCGTCGCGGCGCTCCTCCAGGCGGGCGGTGACCTCGGCCCGTTGGCCCCTGATGGGCAGGGCGGCGATGACCTTCTCGGCCGTGCGCAGGGCGGTGACGCCGCGCTGGAGCTGGCGCTGGGCCCGGCCCCGCTGGGAGAAGCTCCACGCCGCGGTGACGATGGGCTGGCCCTGGGTGTCGTAGAGCGGGTGCTCGCGGAAGTACTCCTTGACCAGGTCGACCAGGCGCATGAGCTTCAGCGGGTTCCCCGAGCCGGTGGCCACGTGGTACACGAAGTCGTCGGGGTCGTGGCCCCTGGCCGCCAAGGTGATGATGGCCGCCACCACCATGTCGACGGGGATGACGTCGACCACCCCCTCGGGGATGCCCGGGAACTCCTTGAGCAGGCCCCGGCCGTAGGCGAGGAGCACGGGCTCGGCCATGCGGAAGCCACGGATCCAGCCCGGCGCCGGCTCGGCGTAGGCCGACTCGATGATCGACGGCCGCACGATGGTCACCGGGACGTCGCCTTTGACCTCGAGCAGCGCCCGCTCGGCCAACGACTTGGTGTAGGCGTAGGCGTCGGGCCATCCGAGGGCCTTGGCCCGGGCCCGGCCCGCCTCCACCAGGCTGTCCTCCACCCACTGCTCGCGCAGGCGCTCGGCCTTGGCGCTCACCAGCGACGACCCGGCGGCGCCCACCTCGGCCCGCGCCGCCTTGGTGAGCTTGGCCAGACGCTCGGGACGGCGGCTCTCGGCGTCGACATCGGCGCGTGCCCGCACGGCGGCGTCGACCTCGCCGCGCCAGGCCACGTCACTGCTGAACGGGGTGTCCGACAGGGGCGCCTCAGGTGAGCGTCCCCGGCGGCTGCCGGCCACGTAGGCGGTGCCCACGGAGATGAGGTGCGCCGTCGATCCCAGTTCCTTCATGGTCTCGACCACCCGGACGGTGCCGACCAGGTTCACGTCGACGGCGGCGTCGATGGGCGAGTCGAAGCTGACCCGGGCAGCGGCGTGGATCACCGTGTGGCACCCGGCGAGCAGAGCCCGACCTTCGTCATCGAGGCCCAGGCCGTCGGAGGTGACGTCGCCGGCCACCACGTGTACCCGGCGGGCGATCTCGGCGTCAAAACCGTCGCCCAGGTCGGTGCGCAGCCGGGCGAAAGCATCGTTGGCGAAGATCTCCCGGCGGGCGCGCGCGTCGGGCGTCGAACGTCGCCCCGGGCGGACGAGGAGCACCAGTTCGCAGTCGGGCACGCAGCGCAAGAGGCGTTCGACCAGCGCGGTGCCGAGGAAGCCGGTCGACCCGGTGACGCCTATGCGCGCGCCGGCCAGGCGGTCACGGATCATTGCCCCTACTCTGGCATCACCGCAGGAAGCCACGCGAACGGGAGGAACCGTTGGACCCCGGACCCGCCGGCGACGACCCTCGCAGTGACCGGGTGCTGGCTCCGACCCGATGGGTGTCAATCGGGATCGTCCCCGTGCTGTGCGCCGCTTTCGTGATCCTGTACCTGTTCCCCGACCGCACGTGGCAGCTGTGGTCCTGGACCATCGACCCGACCATGACGGCGATGATGATGGGGGGCGGCTACCTGGCCGGCGCCTGGTTCTTCGTCCGTGCCGCCACCGCCACCCAGGGGCACCGGGTGCTCAAGGGCCTCCTCGGCACCACCGTGTTCACCACCTTGCTGCTTGGGGCGACGCTGCTGCACTGGGAGAAGTTCAACCACCGGCACGTGTCGTTCTGGGCCTGGTTGGCCCTGTATGTCGTCACCCCGCCCCTGCTTCCGTGGCTGTGGTTCAACAACCGCAAGACCGATCCCGCAGTGTTGGGCGCCGGCGACGTGGCCGTTCCCGACCCCGTGCGGGCGATCGTCAGCGTCATCGGGATCGGACAGCTCCTGTTCGCGGTGGTGATGTTCGTCGACCCCTCGGTGGTGATCTCCCGCTGGCCCTGGACGGTGACGGCCCTCTCCGCCCGCGTCATCGCCGCCTTCCTGGCTTTCCCGGCGGTCACCTGGGCCCTGTTCGCCGTCGATCGGCGCTGGAGCTCGTTCGAGATCCCCATGGAGACGGCCACCATCGGCCTGACCCTCGTGCTGATCGCCACCATCCGGGCGTCGGGCGAGTTCGACGGTGCTGCGCCCGCCTACGCCGCCGTGCTGATCGTCACCGTGGCCGCCCTGATCGCCCTTCAAGTGGCGATGCGCCGGAGGGTGCCAGGCTAGGGCGGTGCTGGCCACGGGTGACTCTCTCTACGACCTGCTGCGCAGGCTGCATCTCTCCACCCTGGCCGCCTCCAGTGCCGAGCTGGCCCTGGCGGTGCTGTTCATCGTGCTGGGCTCACTCGTGGTCAGCAGGCTCGGTTCTCGTGCGGCCCGGCGCTCGGTCGAGTCGTTGGTGGCCCGGTCGACGCTCCCGGGCGCTGCCGTGCGCAGCACCGGCCGGGCCCGCACCCTGGCCGGCGTGGCCGCCAGCGTGGTCCGCATCGTCGTGTGGTCGGTGGCCGCGCTGCTCGTCCTCGATCAGCTGGGCATCAACCTGGGGCCACTGCTGGCGGGGGCGAGCATCGTCGGGGTGGCCCTGGGCTTCGGGGCCCAGAGCCTCGTCCGTGACTTCCTCTCGGGCTTTTTCATCCTGGCCGAGGACCAGTACGGCGTGGGCGACGTCATCACCATCTCCGACACCACGGGCACCGTCGAGGAGGTGAACCTGCGGGTCACCAGGATGCGGTCCACCGACGGCACGGTGTGGTTCGTCCCCAACGGCGAGATCCGCAAGGTCGGCAACGCCGACAAGGAGTGGTCCCGGGCGATCGTCGACATCCTGGTGCCGGTGGGCGCCGACGTGGCCGCCGCCTGCGCCGCAATCGGCCGCGAGCTCGACGACCTGGGCACCGACGACGAGTGGTCGGCGTCGGTGTTGGAGCCCCCCGAGGTGCTCGGGGTGGAGGCCATGGGCCCCGACGGCACGACCGTGCGGGTGGCGGCCAAGACCGACCCGGGGGCCCGGGCGCGGGTGGCCCGGGAGCTGCGGGCCAAGATCCTCAACCGCCTGCGCACCGAGGGCGTCGTCCCCGTGCAGGAGCGCACCCAGTCCTAGCTCGTCCTCTTGAGCTCAGCCCCTCGCCAGGATCTCCTCGTAGAACTCCACGTGCTCGCCGATCATGCGTTGGCGCGAGAAGTACCCCTCGACCGCGGCCCGGCATGCGGCCCGGTCGATGTCGCCGATGTGCTTGACCTTCTCGACCATCTCGGCCTCGTCGCCGCAGAGGTAGCCGGTCTCGCCGTCGGCCACGACCTCGGGAGCGGCGCCCTCGTGGAAGGCCAGGACGGGCGTCCCGCAGGCCATCGACTCGATCATGACCAGGCCGAAGGGCTCGTTCCAGCGGATGGGGAACAGGGTGGCGCGAGCGCCGCCGAGGAGGGCGACCTTCTCGGCCTGGTCGACCTCACCCATGTACTCCACGTCGTCGCCCAGCAGCGGGGCGATCTCGGCGTCGAAGAAGCGGTGCTCCCAGGGCTCACGACACTTGCCGGCCAGCTTGATGGGCAGTCCGGCCATCCGGGCCACGGCGATGGCCCGGTGAGGTCCCTTGTCGGCGCCCATGCGCCCGAGGAACAGGCAGTAGTCGCCGCCCTCGCCCACGGCGAACGAGGCGGCGTCGACACCGTGGTGGATCACCCGGGCGATCGGCACCTGGGGCGCGGCCCGGCCCTGGGCCTCGGAGATCCCGATCAGCGGCACCCGGTGGGCCACGCGGCCGTAGAGGTCGATGAGCTCCTCGTTGAACGGGCCGTGGACGGTCGTGACGACCGGAAGGTCGGTGTAACCCTCGGCGTAGACAGGCCCCAGCACGGTGTGGTCGTGGACGATGTCGATCTCGGACTCGGCGATGGTGTCGTAGGCGGCCATGACGTGGCGCAACTCGGGGACGGTGAAGCCCATCCGGTTGCCCTCGGCCTCTTCCAGGAGCCAGCGCAGCGGCACCGGGCAGGTCGAGTCACCGGTGGCGTAGAGCAGGATCTGGTGGCCGGCCTCCTGCAGGCCACGGGCCAGGCCGTCAACCGCCTGTTCGATCCCGCCGTACCGATCTGGAGGGATCGGGCCCCACGGGGGGGCGACAATGGCGATTCGCATGGCCGGGATTGAACCACGCCCGTGGCTTTGATGCGCCCCGCGTCGTCTGCTAGTGCCGCGCGATACGGCCTCGCGGGTGTCTAGCCTGGGGCATGTGAGCGCGCCTCCGGGTCCGTGGACGCTGTCGGGGGAGTGCCTGGTCGCGGTGGTCCGACCGGGCTCGGCGGTGTCGTTGCCGACGGGATTCCACGGCCTCCCCGGACCTCGGATGATCGTGGGCGCCCGCTACGACCAGTCGCCGGTCGGCCCCTACCTGGAGCTGGCGGTGTGCCAGCCCGCTCGTGTCGGCGGGCGCATCGGCATGTGCGTCACCACCATGGTGGTCAACACCGCCGAGGCTCGCCGCGGGGGACGGTCGAACTGGGGGATGCCCAAGGAGCTGGGCGCTCTCGACTGGTCGACCGACGGCGACGCCCGCGTGCTGCACTGGGTCGAGCGGGACCTGACACTACGGGCCACGCCGATCGGCCCACCGCTACCCGCCCTGGTGCCCTTCCGCACGATCCAGGGTGGTCTTGACGGGCCGCTGGCCGCCCCAGCCAAGCTCCGGGGCCGCGGGCGGCTGGCACGGGTGGAAGCCGAGGTCGACGCCGACGACCCGCTGGCCTGGGCCGGCGGTGGCCACATCGGGGTGATCGTGTCCAGCGCCCGGCTGGTGATGGGCGAGGCGTGCCCGGCGCCGGTGCCGCGTGCCGCCCTCAACCGCACCCGGCCGGCGGCCGAGCCTGCACTAGCCTGGGCCCCCAACCAGGGCGATTAGCTCAGCGGAAGAGCGCTGCCTTCACACGGCAGAGGTCGGGGGATCAAGACCCTCATCGCCCACCAGCTACGTGCAGGTCGGAGGGGGTGTACAGCGGCCGGAGGCTGTCATCGGCCCAGCTGGAGGCGCGACCCCGGGCCTACCGGGTTCAGCCGCTGCCGTACGTTCGCTCCGGATGGACGAGGACGGCCACCCGGCGCTCGTCAGTCATGGCCCGGTCGTACTCGCCCCAGTTGTCGTGCGTGCCGCCGGCGGCCGTGAAGATCCTGCGCAGGAGCATGCGCAGGTCTCCGCCCTCGACGCCCTCGAGACGGTCGTCAGGACCGGCGAGCTCGGTCGGTCCTTCCACGGCGGCCCAGCGCCAAGCGGCGCGGATCACGACGGTGGCTCGAGGCCGGGCCCGGAGGTTGGTCAACCGCTTCGAGGAACCGCTGGCCACGAACCCGACGACCGGCTGCCGGGTGACGGGATGATCCAGCACGCCCGCGTTCACGACCGAGGACTGAATCGATCCGTCGCCTCGCGACGTCGACACCACGACGAGCCCGTGATCGAGGGGGACCAACGTGGCGAACGCGGAAAGGTCTGCCATGTTGCAGTTCTAGCCGCGCATCCCGTCGGTGGTCAGCGACCTCACCGTCGGCTAGCCTGCCGCCGCTGACCTCGGTTCCGCATCGATTGACGTTGCCGAGTCCCCTTGCACATTGCAACTGGAGGGAGGGGGCGGGGACCAGGGTTGGCGCGCAGCACTCCCACAGCAGCCCGATCCTGACGCGTTCAGGGAAAAGACGGAGACACATGAGATTCGCGAAGATCGCAGGTGTGGCCGGCGCGGCCACAGGACTCCTATTGACCGGCGTAGCGTCAGCCGTGCCGGCCCAGGCGGCCACACTCGACTGCGGCACCCACATCACCCACAACACGACCCTGACGGCCAACGTCGGGCCCTGCACCGGCACCGACGGCCTCGTCGTCACCGCCTCCAATGTCACCCTCAACCTGAATGGGTTCAAGGTCACCGCCAAGAAGCGCCCCGGTGACCAGGCCGGGATCCGCCTGGTCCAGGTGACCGGGGTCACGGTCAAGGGAGGCACCGTCTCCGGCTTCGACGCCGGCGTGGCCATCTTCGGCGGCTCGGGAAACACGGTCACGAACATGACGGTCAGCGACAACGTCAACGACCTCCGCGACGGGGCCTGCGACCTGGGCGATGGCATCTCCATGACCAACTCCGACGGCAACACCATCACCACCAACCTCGTCTCCCACAACGGGCCCTTCGGTGGGATCTCCGTGGTCGAGGACTCCAACGCCAACCAGATCAAGAACAACACGGTCGTGGGTAACAACGTCGCCGGCCTGGGCGGCTGCGGCAACGGCGGCTGGGTCGGCAACGAGGACGAGGGCATCCGGCTCGAAGGGCCTGGTGCGAACAACAACGTGGTCAACAACAACGATGTGGCCGGGAACTCCTTCGCCGGCATCGGTGTCCACCCCAACCTCGGCTGCCGTAACAACCCGCCCCAGCCCATCGACACGCCGAACAACGACTTCAACTCCATCACCAACAACACGGTGACCGGCACCGCCGGCGGCGGGGACGCCAACGGCATCGAGATCGTGGCCTCGGGCCCCCTCGGCACCGTGACGTGCGCGGCGTCGAACACCACCATCACGGGGAACAACTCGTCGAGCAACGAGCGCAGCGGCATCGACATCCCGGCCACATCGGCCGACAACACGGTCAACAACAACGTGGTCAACTCCAACGGCGGCGACGGCATCCGCCTCGAGGGACCGCTCGTCAACGACCAGTTCACCAACCACGGCGGCGAAGTGCTCGACGTGACGTCGCCCAACCAGCCCCCGTTCACACCCTGCACGCCGGACCCCGCCACGAATACCTGCCCGCCGGGCACCGACTTCGCGGTGCTGTCCGGTTCCGGGAGCGGGAACGTCACGGCTCCTTTGGTGGCCGTCGGCCCGTTCGGAACCACACTCAACGGTCTGGACAACTCCCATAGCGGCTGCTCGACGTCCGACTTCGCCAACTTCCCCAAGGGCGCCATCGCTCTCGTGACGGCCTGGTTCTGTTCTCCCGCCACCAAGGCGGAGAACGCCCGCCTCGCCGGAGCCGCCGGCGTGGTGATCTTCAACCAAGGTTCGGTGACGGGCACGGGCGTGCTCCTCGACGGGGTGAGCCCGACGACCATCCCGGTCGTGGGCACCTCCTTCGCCGTGGGTCAGCAGTTGGTCAGCCTCACCCAGGCCGGCCCGGTGACGATTCACCTCGTCACCAGCACCACCAACGTCCCGGTCCAGTTCTACGCCGGAGCCGTGAACAACACGTTGACGAACAACACAGGGGTCAACAACGCCGAACGTGACGGGCGCGACGACAACCCTCACTGCGACAACAACCACTGGGTCGCCAACAAGTTCGGCACCGTGAACCAGCCCTGCGTCAAGGCTGGTGGCGGCACCGGGCAGGTCAAGCCCACCGTGTAGCAATCCCGTGACGTCCGGTTGTTCCACCGGCCCCTCGAGGGGCCGGTGGGCACCTGGGCCTTTCGGCGATGCATCGGCCCGGCCCCGGAGGCCGTCAGGTCTTGACGACCAGCTGGGCCTTTGCCGTGTACCCGTTGCCAGCCTGTACCGGGGCCAGGAGGGCGGCGGATCCGGCGGAGCGGTAGATGGAGTCGCCGCTGTTGAGGGTGTCGGGGTCGCCCCTGTAAGGAGAGGCCTTGAACACCGTGGTTGACAGGTCGTCAGGGAAGAAGAGCTGGCCGGTATGGACGGCGCTGCCACCCACGTAGACCTTCAGGTGGATGTGGACCGCCCGGCCGGCGTACCAGCCGGGGTAGATCGTGTCGAATCTCACGCTGCCGTCGGCTCCGGTGGCCTGATAGCCCTGGAGCCACGTCTTAGTATTGGTGCGGGTGGCGGCTGCCGAGCCACCTGCGCCGCCACCTCCCGGAGGGCCGCCTCCCGCGGGGGCGGCGCCGACACCGCTGCCGCTGGCGCTGGCCGCCCCGCCCACCCCGGCATACTCACCGGCCCCGTCGCAGTGCCACACATCGACCTTGGCGTCACTGATGGGCTTGCAGGCGGCGTCCACGACGGCAAGTGTCAGGGCCAGTGGCGCCCCCTTTCGGTCCCCGACCAGGTCCGACGCCTGGGGGTGGTCGGTCAGGAAATAGGGCCCCTGTGTCACCTCCGGAGCCAGCGCGCACGACACCGCGGCGCTGGACGAACTGGGGCCTGGAACCGCAGCGGTGGTGGACGCCGGGCTCGACTTGGTCGAGTCCGAGCCGCAGGCCGCAGTGATGACTGCCACGCCCATGCCGCCCAGCACCACCAATGCCTTGCGCCGGTCGATCGGCTCCAAAGAACCCTTCATCGTCCACCCTTTCGTCCTTGGGGGAGGCCGCCCGTGCGACGGCAACTCCATGCTGCGCCCACCCCATGCAGGCCACCTTGGCCCTAGCTGGGGGCCCGCTCAGGATCTCGCGGTACGTGGTGCTGCTTCGAGTAGAACCTGTGGGTCATCTTGGGCGCGGCCGTGGTCGTAGCCCAGCCGGAGCCTCTCGTGCTCCCCCCGGTAGCGTCCCAACGGGGATGCCCTCGCTTGTCGGCTCTTGGCGCGCTGCGCATGCGCCGAATGGCCCCCCCTACGACGCGGGAGGTGGCCGAGGGGATGACGCTGCTCGTGGGATTGGCGGTGACGGGGCTGAACTTGTCGGGGAAGCCCGGCATGGTGCAGCCGATGCAGATGCCGCCCAGCTGCATGCAGCCACCATGGCCGTCGACCATCCCCCGCTCGGCGATGTTGCACTGCACCACCGGGCCCCAACAGCCCAGCTCCACCAGGCACTCCTTGTCGCCGTACGCAGTGGCGAACACTCCCTCTTCGTAGTAGCCCGCCCGGGGGCAACTGCGGTGAACGGTCTCGCCGAACAGCCACGCCGGGCGTCCCAGCTCGTCGAACTCGGGCAGGGGGGCCAAGCCGTTCAGGAACAGGCTCACCGCCGTGACCGTCTCCAACACGTTGTCGCCGATGGGGCTGCAGCCGGGGACGTTGACCACGGGCACGCCGAAGGCCGACCGGTAGCACTCGCCCAGGTAGTCCTTGACGCCCATGGAGCCGGTGACGTTGCCCTTGGCGGCGGGGATACCGCCCCAGGTCGCACAGGTGCCGACAGCGATGAGCGCCGACGCCTGAGGCGCCAGGCGCTCGAGCCACTCCAGCGAGGTGATCTGGCGGCCCGTCTCCCGGTCTTCGCCCAGGCCCATCCAGTAGCCGTCGCCGGCGGTGGACTCGTCCATGACCGATCCCTCCCAGCAGATCACGTAGGGAGCGTCGAGCTCGCCACGCTCGGCCATGAACAGGTTGTGCGTCCACTCCCTGCCCGCCTCGACCGACAGCACGGTGGAGATGAGCTCCACTCGCGGGAGGCCGGGGATGCTGCCCGCCAGCAGGTGCTCGAGTCGGGGGTGGGTGGCGCCGGTGGCCGCGACTGTGCAGCCGTCGCAGGACGCACCGGCCATCCAGATGAGGTAGATCTTCTCCAGCGGCCCAAGGCGCACTTGCGAGGTGTCGGGCCGCTCCGCTGGGGAGCGGATCCCGATGGGCGCCAAGGGGTCGGTGGCATCCCACCCCCGATCCTGCCCGGCGTTCGCGTTCACCCGGGGATCTCCTTGATCGCACGTAGACGGCTGGTGGATGTGCGGAGGCGCTCAGCTGATTTCGACCTCCAGCCTACTTCATGAAGCCGGGATTGAGCACTGGTCCAAGCGGGCTATTTTGTCTGGTCCGAAAGAACTATTTGGAGTAGTCCGAAAGGACCAGGCGTGGGACCACCGTCACGGTGGTCAGGCCTGCGGTGATTCCGCTGGGAGATCGGTCTGGGCTCCGGCGGGATCGCGTGATCCCCCGTCGGTGCCCCGACGGAGCTTGTCGACGTCACGGGCCAGCTCCTGGACCTTCACGCTGAGAGCGTGCAGGGCGGCGACGGTCTCCTGGAGCAGCTCGGAATCACGGGCCTTGTCGGACCCGGTGTCCGTGTCCGGCCCGGTGCCCGTATCCGGGCCCGGGGGTTTCCGGAAGTAGCCATCGATCTCGTCAGACCAGCCCATTCGGCCCGACGGTAGACAGGCGCCCTGTGAGGCAGCTGAGAAAGGCTCGTCAGGCCGCCGCCGGGCGGTAGGTGCAGACGAGCACGCCGGTCGAGGCCTGCGCCACCGACACCAGCTCGAGGTGGCGGGCCCGCCCGTCGACGGGAAAGATCGTCTTGCCCCCACCGAGCAGGATGGGCTCGAGCATCAGCCGGTACTCGTCGACCAGGTCGTTCTCGATGAGCTGGCGCGCCAGCGTCGCGCTGCCCCAGACCTGGACGGCGCCGTCGCCGTCGCCGTCCCTGAGCCCGCGGATGGCGGCGAGGGCGTCACCCTCCACGAGCGTGGTGTTGTTCCATCTCGACGACGCCTCCTCGGCGGTGAGGGTCCGTGACACGACGTACTTGCGGATGGCGTTGATCTGGTCGGCGAACGGGTCGCCCGCCCGCTCCGGCCAGGCGGCGGCCATGCCCTCCCACGTGCGCCGCCCGAACAGCAGGGCCTCCGTGCGCGCCATGACCTCGCCGATGACCGTTCCCATCGACTCAGGGTCGAAGAACGGCATCGACCACCCGCCGTGGCCGAACCCGCCGTCGGTGTCCTCCTCCCGGCCGCCAGGGGCCTGCACGACACCGTCGAGGCTGATGAAGTCACTCAGGAGTATTCGCATAACGGGTCTGACGATGGCGCTCGCCGGAACTCATCGCCCGGGGCCCGTGGAACCGGTGAAGCCCGACTACGTCACCGGGGCAGTGCTCCTGATGGTGCACGGCTCGACGTATTTGGCGGCGTTGTACCTGGGCAGGCTCGAGTCGCTGATCTGGAAGATACAGGCGGCCTCACCGACGTGGAAGCCGGAGCCGCTGGCATCGATCACGACATCGTTGTCACCGCGCACACACGTGACCGACGACGACCCGACGGCGTGGGCGGTACCGCCCGGGACCCTTTGCACGACGTGGACAGAGGTGTTGATGGTGTGGCCGTGCGGGCAGCTGACGTCGGCCACCACGCGGATGGTCGACCCACCGTTCAGGAGCTGGACGCCGTCGACCTCCAGGATCGCGGCTGCGCCTGCCGGCCCGAGGCCCAACATCACGGTGGCAGCCGAAACTGCGAGGGCAGCTCCTACGCCACCGATCTTCTTGGCGATCCTCATGCCCCACCCTTTCGTCGGTCGTCATCGGTCGTCGACATCTCCTGCCCGGTCAACTCAACGGCCCCTTGTTGCTGAGCCGGCAGGGCACGAACTGGTCGGGGACGAACTGACCCGTCTTGACCTCGAGAAGGTTCACCCGGCAGACGGCCGGGCCGGTTTCGAACGGCGTGCCGGCGGCCGCCAACGTGACCCGAACGTCGTTGTCACCCACACTGCAGGTCACGAGCCGGAAGTCGTCTCCGTGAGCCTCGCCGGGCGAATGGCGCAGGGTTTGGGTGATGCCGACCCCGAGGACGATGCTCCGGCCCGGATGGCAGTTCACGTCGACGACCATCTGGGCGACGGCACCCCCCTGGAAGAGCTGTACCCCGTCGACCTCGCCGAGGGTCAACACCGCGCTGGCGGGGCCGATCCCCAACATCAGTGCGCCAGCCGAAGCCATGACCGCGGTGCCCGCGGCACCCATCTTCTTGACGATGTTCATGCCCATCCCTCTCGTTGGGTCGGCAAGGACGTCGGACTTTCATCGCAATGGCCCAGCCGCTCTCATTGCCGACAAAACCGCGGGCAGCACGAGCTGCCTTATCCGCCTCTGCTTCCGCTCAACCCGTCTTTCCGCTCATTCGGGAGTCTACGGTGCCCGGCATTCTCTGTCAACGGTCGTCAGAACGACCGGGGCATCGAGCGATATGGTCGGCCCGCGAGGCCAGCGCAGTTCGACGTCGACCGGTCGTGGGGACTGCGAGGTGTCACCGGCGCGGTGTGGGCGTGGTTGTCCGACACGTGGCGTACGCCACCTGGTGGCCCCGGTTCCGGGCCTTCGACCCGTGCCTCCCAATCCGTGCCCCACGCAGTTGTTCACACAGCGTTCTCGGTTCTGACTTGGTTTCGCAACGCTGATGAGGCTCACTAGGGGGGTCCGAATCATCGGGACCGGCAAGTTGCCCCGGGCCCGGATGGCAACCCCGGAGGAGATGCGTGCCCTACAAAGCTGAGTACATCTGGATCGACGGCACTGAGCCGACGGCCAAGATGCGGTCCAAGACCAGGATCCTGACCGACGGCGGCGAGTTGCCCATCTGGGGCTTTGACGGGTCGTCGACCAACCAGGCGCCCGGCGACGCCTCCGACTGCGTCCTCAAGCCGGTGTTCTCCTGCCCCGATCCCGTGCGCGGCGGTGACGACGTGTTGGTGCTGTGCGAGGTCCTGCTCACCGACATGACGCCCCACCCCACGAACACGCGCGCCGCCCTCCGGGAGGCGTCCGAGAAGTACGCCGCTCAGGAGCCGTGGTTCGGCATCGAGCAGGAGTACACCTTCTTCGAGGGCAGCCGGCCCCTCGGCTTCCCCCCGGGTGGCTTCCCGGCCCCCCAGGGCGGCTACTACTGCGGCGTCGGCGCCGACGAGATCTTCGGCCGCCCAGCCGTCGAGACCCACATGCAGGCCTGTCTCGACGCCGGCCTGTTGCTGTCGGGCATCAACGCCGAGGTCATGCCCGGCCAGTGGGAGTTCCAGATCGGCCCGGGTAGCCCCCTGGACGTCTCCGACCACCTGTGGGTGGCCCGCTGGCTCCTCTACCGCACGGCCGAGTCGTTCGGCATCTCCGCCACCCTCGACCCCAAGCCGGTCAAGGGCGACTGGAACGGGGCCGGCGCCCACACCAACTTCTCGACCAAGGCCATGCGAGAGAGCTACGACCCGATCATCGCCGCCTGTGAGGCCCTCAGTGAGAAGGTCATGGAGCACGTCCACCAGTACGGGTTCGGCATGGAGGCCCGGCTGACCGGCCTGCACGAGACCGCCGTCTGGAACGAGTTCAGCTACGGCGTGTCCGACCGGGGTGCCTCGGTGCGCATCCCCTGGCAGGTCGAGGTGGACAAGGGTGGCTACATCGAGGACCGCCGCCCCAACGCCAACTGCGACCCGTACCTGGTCACCAAGGCCATCATCGAGACGGTCTGCTCGGCCCTCGAGTCCAAGTACCTGGCCTGACCACCACCGGCCCGGAGGCGCCGGCCCGGCCTCTCCGGGCCGGCGGTGTGATCGGGTGGCGGGCCGCCCAGAAGGGTGCATCTCCGGGCAGACCCCGGCGCTCCGTCACTCGGCCCGGACCGCGGCTCGCGGCCGCAGCAACCAGGGCAGGCCGGCGGCGATGGCGAAAGCCAGTCCGGCCACCAGCGCCGGTTGGTTCGAGGCCCATGCGGCATAGAGGGCCACCCCGATGACATCCGTGCCCAGTGCGGCGACCGACGTGACCGTGGCCCGGGCTCGTCCTTCGATGCGCTGCTGCAGGCCGGCCTCGGCGCCGACCAGGACGAACCGGTAGAGGCCGTAGGCGATGGCGACCCCGGCCACGCCGGCGGGCCGCCGCAGCAGGGCGGCGCCCACCATCATCGCGACGGCGCCGGCGAGAAGGGCGGCCAGGCCTCGCCGTCCCAGCCGGTGGGGCCGGCCGCCGAGGGTGGCGCCGGCGGCACCCGCGAGAGGAATGGCGAGCAGGACGAGTGGCACCAGGGGCGTGGGCACGCCCCAGTCCTGGGCGAGCAGGGAGAAGTACTCCTCCAGCCCGTCCAGGCTCCCCACCAGCGCCACCGCCACCAGCGCCGTCCACACCGCCGGGCACCGGGCCGCCTCGGTGAGGCCGCGACGAACCACGTCGAGGTAACCGGCGGCGGTGATCGTGTCGTCACCGGCCCCGCCGTCGGTGGCCGCACCAGGGTCCCGGGCGTCGGGGAGCCGGGTGGCCACGGCGGCGGCGCCCAGGCAACAGGCGACGCTGGCCCAGCCCACCAGTTCGTAGCCACCGGTGGAGAACAACACGGTGGCGGCGAGCGCGGCCGGCACCTGGGACAGGAGGCGGGCGGCCGAGACCCGGCCGTAGACGCGCGGGTAGTGGCTCTCGGCGCCCGCCGCCGCCATGGTGTCGTAGAGCAGGGCCTCGAGGGCGCCGGAGCCGAACGAGCCCCCGAGGCCCCACAGGACGAAGCCGGCGGCGAAGGCGGCGTAGCCGGGGGCGGCGATCCACAGGCCGTAGCCGGCGGCCTGCAACATCCCGGCGGCGACCAGCGAGAGCGGGCGGGAGAACCGGTCGGCCAGGGCTCCGGTGGGGACCTCGGCCACGATGCCCACCACTGACCAGACCACGAACAGGCTGGAGATCTGCGCAGCCGACAAGCCGGCGTCGGCGAAGAGCAGCGCGTAGAGCGGGTAGATCGGGATGCTGTCGGCCAGCAGGGCCCAGCCGACCGTCCGCCGGGCCAGCGGGCGAACCTCAGGAGGAAGTGGAGCTCAACGTTGTCGGTGGCGCACGGGCGCAGGATACCCGCGGCGCGCTGGCTAGCGTCGCCCGGGTGATGCCGGGGGTGTGGGCCATCGTGGTGGCAGGCGGAGGCGGCCGGCGCTTCGGGCGGGCCAAGCAGTTCGAGGACCTGGCCGGCCGGCGGGTGCTCGACTGGTCGCTGGCCGTCGCCCGGGCCACCTGTGAAGGGGTCGTGGCCGTCCTCCCGGCGGACCGCCTGGAGCCAGGCGCGAGTGCGGGCGGCGCGACCCGGTCGGCCTCGGTGCGAGCGGGATTGGCTGCCGTGCCCGCGGCGGCGCGCGTCGTGGTGGTCCACGACGCCGCCCGGCCGCTGGCCGGCCCGGCGCTGTTCGAGCGGGTGGTGGCAGCCGTCGACGCCGGCGCCGATGGCGCCGTGCCCGGCATCGCCCTCGCCGACACCGTCAAGCGGGTGGACGGCCACCGGGTGACGGCGACGGTGGACCGGGACGACCTCGTCGCCGTGCAGACTCCTCAGGCCTTCCGGGCCGACGTCCTGCGCGCCGCCCACGGTGCCAGGCCCGAGGCCACCGACGACGCCGCCCTCGTCGAAGCCCTGGGCGGCACGGTCGTGGTGGTCGAAGGCGACCGCCGGAACTTCAAGATCACCTCCCCGGACGACCTGTTCGTGGCCCGGGCGCTGGTGGGCGACGACGATGGGCCCGAGATGGCGGGGGGCGGCTGATGGCGGTACGGGTGGGGACGGGGTTCGATGTCCATCCCTTCAGTGGCGATCCCGCACGGCGGCTGGTGCTGGGCGGGGTGGTCGTGGAAGCCGAGCGGGGACTGGCCGGCCACAGCGACGCCGACGTCGTCTGCCACGCCATCTCCGACGCCCTCCTCGGAGCCGCCGGCCTCGGCGACCTGGGCCTGCTCTTCCCCGACACCGACCCGGCCTGGAGGGGCGCCGACAGCACCGCCCTGTTGGCCGAGGTGGCGCGCCTGGTGGTGGACGAGGGCTGGGCGGTGGCCAACGTCGACTGTTCGGTGGTGCTCGATGCGCCGCGGTTGGCGCCCCACAAACCGGCAATGGAGGCCCGTCTGTGCGAGGTGGTGGGCGCGCCGGTGACGGTGAAGCCCAAGCGCGCCGAGGGGCTCGGTGCGCTCGGCCGGGGCGAGGGGATCGCCTGCTGGGCGGTGGCGCTCCTCGAGCGGTGAGCATGAGTGGCGACGCGGTCAGATATGTGTCAGATTTTTGGGGTCCGGGGTCGGGGGTGCGTCCGCCGTGCACCCCCGCCCCGACCCTCCGGCGTGTTTGGCCCACCAGGGCCTGGGGAACCACTTTCAGTAACGGGAGAGCGAGTCCAGCACCCGCCTATTGGAGGATTGGAACATGGGAATCGGTATCAGTGTCTTTCTCATTGCTGTTGGGGCCATTCTCACCTTCGCCGTGCATGTGACCGTGTCCGGCCTCGATCTCGACACCGTCGGGGTGATCTTGATGATCGCCGGTGGCATCGGCCTGCTCTGGAGCCTGTTGTTCCTCAGCCGCGGGGTCGGTGGCGGCCCTGTCGTGGCTGACGGCTACGTGGACGAGCCTGTCGTCCCGGTTCGCCGGCGGGGGCTCCGCCGCTTCTGACCCACCCTGCCGCCCGACCGGCCGGACCCGGCCCCCGCGTGAACTGCGGGGGCCGGGCCGCGTCCTAGGATCGCCGCGGCTGGGCGAAACGTCAGACTCGAAGAGAGGCGCTTGTGACCTCCACGCCGCACCCCTCGCCACCGGCATCCCCCTCCGAGCGCCCCCCTGCCCGTGCCGCCGCCGCCAGTGCCGTCGAGCTGGTGAAGCTCTACGGCGCCGGTGACACCGCCGTGCGCGCCCTCGACAACGTGAGCATCAGCTTCGAGTCGGGTCGCTTCAGCGCCATCATGGGCCCGTCGGGGTCAGGCAAGTCCACGCTCATGCACTGCCTGGCCGGCCTCGACACGGCCACGTCCGGTCACGTCTACATCGGCGACGTGGACATCACCACCCTCGACGACAACCGGCTCACCCTGCTGCGACGCGACCGGGTGGGGTTCATCTTCCAGTCGTTCAACCTCATCCCCACGCTCACCGCCTACGAGAACATCACCCTCCCCCTGGCCATCGCCGGGCGGAAGCCGGACAAGGAGTGGCTCGACACGGTGGTCGAGGCCGTGGGGATCGCCGACCGGCTGAAGCACCGGCCCGGCGAGCTGTCCGGTGGCCAGCAGCAGCGGGTGGCCGGGGCCCGGGCCCTGGCCAGCAGGCCGGAGATCATCTTCGCCGACGAGCCCACCGGCAACCTGGATTCACGGGCCAGTGCCGAGATGCTGAGCTTCATGCGCCGGTCGGTGTCCGAGCTCGGTCAGACCATCGTCATGGTCACCCACGACGCCACCGCCGCCGGGTACGCCGATGCCGTGGTGTTCCTGGCCGACGGGCGCATCGCCGGCGACATGGAGGCCCCTACCGCCGAGCGGGTGCTCGACCGGCTCAAGGCCATGGGCGACTGAGGTGTTCCGGGCCACGCTTCGCAGCCTGGCGTCCCACAAGCTGCGCCTGATCCTGACCGCCCTCGCCGTGGTGCTGGGCGTCGGCTTCGTGACGGGGTCATTGGTGCTCACCGACACCCTCAACGCCACCTTCGTCCGCCTGTTCAAGCAGGTCGACGGGGGCGTCGACGTGCGCGTCCGCTCCCGCTCGACGTTCACCGAGGACAGCAACGGCGGCGGCAACAGCTCCAAGTACCAGCCCATCCCCGACAGCGTCCTCGACGAGGTGCGCAAGGTCCCCGGCGTGGCCGGCGCATCGGGCGAGATCTCCGGCTTCGCCCAGATGGTCGACCGTTCGGGCAAGGCCATCGGCGGCAACGGCCCACCCACCATCGGCGCCATGGCCTCCCAGGACCCGAAGATCTCGCGGCTGACGGTGGTCAAGGGGCGGCTGCCGACGAGCGCCGACGAGGTGGCCATCGACGCGGGGACGGCCAAGGGCAGCCACTTCACCACTGGCGACCGCATCAAGGTCCTCCTTCAGGGGCCGGCCGAGGAGCTCACGGTGTCGGGGGTGGTGAAGGTGGGCAGCGCCGACAACCTGGCCGGGGCCACCCTGGCCATCTTCGAACCGGCAACCGCCCACCGCGTGCTCGACCGGCCGGGCACCTTCGACTCGGTCGACGTCAAGTCCGGCGGCGCGTCCCAGGCCGTCGTGCGCAACCGCATCGACGCCGCCCTTGGCGGTCGCTACGAGGTGATCACCGGCGAGAAGCTGGCCGCCCAGGAGGCCCAGGACGTCTCCAACAGCTTCGTGAAGTTCATCGGTATCGCCCTCGGCATCTTTGCCGGGGTGGCGCTGCTCGTCGGCACCTTCCTCATCTCCAACACCTTCTCCATCATCGTGGCCAGCCGCACCCGTGAGCTGGCCCTGCTGCGGGCCCTCGGGGCCCGGCGCCGTCAGATCCTGACGTCGGTGCTCGGTGAGGCGGCGATCACCGGGCTGGCGGCGTCGATCGTGGGGGTGGGTGTCGGGTACCTCATGGCGACCGGTCTCAAGGCCCTGCTGGACGCGTTCGGGCTCAGCTTGCCCTCGTCGGCCACCGTCCTGGCCGGGCGGACC
>JBBWZS010000218.1:0-3249 GCA_039649175.1 Acidimicrobiaceae bacterium | reverse complement strand
CGCGTTCGACATCCCGGCAGCAAGGTCCCCGGTCGCTGACCCAAGGGGTCATCCGCAACGTCGACGCCTGGTCGGTGCTCAAGGTCTCCGTGGTGTTCTACGTCGCCGTCTACTGCATGCTGCTGGTGGCGGCCGTGCTGCTCTGGATGGCGGCGACGGCCACGGGCCTGCGCGGCAACATCGAGAAGGTCGTGGCCGACCTCATCGCCTCCGGCAAGTTCCACTTCGTGGGTAGCGAGCTGCTGCGCGCCGGCGTCATCGGCGGGGGCGTGCTGGTGGTGGCCGGCACCACCGCCAACGTGATGCTGGCCGTGCTCTACAACCTCATCACCGACCTGGTCGGTGGGGTGTCGATCCTGGTCGAAGAGGCCCCCGCGGCCCGACCGGCACGCCGCCCGAGCACGGAGCCGGCACGCCGTTCGCGCGCAGAGCCGGTCCTGCGCCACAGCCCCGAGCCGGCGAGGGTCCTGATCCCCGATGTCGAGCGCCACTCGCCGCCGCCCTCGCCGCCGCCCTCGCCCACCTCGGCTCCGCCGCCCGACGTGCAGCTCTCGGGCGCGGAGCGGGCCACCGACGTGAACGTCGAGGGCCTCGGGCTCTGACGGGCAGTCAGATCTGAACCCGTCGTGGCTACCCTCTGGGGGTGGCGACCGACACCGACACCGTCACCCCGCGTCTTCGCGACCGCCTCCGTGGCGTCGGGCGGCGCAAGTTCACGGTCCTGGCCGTCGTCGTCGTGGTGGTCGGTGTCGCCGTGGGGCTGTCGCTGCTCCAGCCCCGTTCCTACGCGGCCAAGGCCCGGGTCCTCCTCCAGAGCGGCGCCGCCGAGTCAGTCGTCAACCCGGCAGGCGCGGCCCCTGCTGACCCGGGGCGCACGCTGCGGACCCAACTCGAGGTCTTCTCGGGCGAGCCCCTCCGGGCGGCGGTGCGGGCCAAGCTGAGCTCGACCCCCTCGGTCGCGGCCAGGGAGGTGGGCAGCACCGACATCATCGAGATCACCGCGCGCGACGCCCAGGCCAAGACGGCGGCGACCATCGCCGACGCGTATGCCGACGCCTACGTCGAGCTGCGGCGCAGCCAGGCCGTCGACAACCTGGTGGCCGCCGGCCAGCAGGTCCAGACGGCGTTGACTGATGCCGAGAAGCGCGTGGCCGACCTCGACGCCCAGATCGCCGCCGCCACTGGCGATCGTCAGAGCGCGCTCCGCCAGGCTCCCGATCGTGACTCGGCAGTGGCCCAGGTGGCCATCCTGCGCCAGGAGCTCGACCAGCTGCGCATCAACCAGGGACTGGGTACGGCCGGGGCCCAGGTCATGACCCACGCCCGCGTGCCCACGTCGCCGGCGTCACCCCGTCCCGTGCGCGCCGGCCTGTGGGCCCTCGCCGCGGGCCTGGTGGTCGGCGTCGGGGTGGCCGTCGCCCAAGAGCTCCTCGACGACTCGGTCAAGACCCGCAGCGAGCTCGGCCGCCTCACCGGAGGGAGGCCGGTGCTCGGTGTCGTCCCCGTCGCCGATGCACGCCGGGACGCCGCCGGCCGCAGCGTCGTGTCGCTCACCGAGCCCCATTCCCCGGCGGCCGAGAGCTACCGGAGCCTGCGCACGTCGATCCAGTTCCTGGCCCTGGACGCGCCCGTCGTCACCATCGAGGTCACCAGTCCGAGCCCGAGGGAGGGCAAGACCACGACCGTCGCCAACCTGGGCGTGGCCATCGCCCGGGCCGGCCAACGGGTGGTCATCGTCGGCTGTGACCTCCGCTGCCCGTCGGTCCACGAGTTCTTCGGGCTCGACGGCTCGCTGGGACTGACGTCGGTGATCCTGGGGAAGGCCCCGCTGTCCGCCGTCCTCCAGCCCGTCGCCGGTCAGAACCGGCTCTCGGTGCTCCCGTCGGGCCCGCTGCCGCCCAACCCCGCCGAGATCCTGTCGTCGTGGCGGTTCGCCGACGTCCTCACGTCGTTGCACCAGAACGCCGACGTGGTGCTGATCGACGCTCCCCCGGTGCTCCCGGTGACCGATGCCCTGGTGCTGTCGGGTCGGGTCGACGCCACCCTGCTGGTGGCGCTGGCCGGCGTCACCGCCCGCCAGGAGGTGGCCCATGCCATGGAGCTGCTCACCCAGGTGGGCGCCCCGGTGGTGGGCACGGTGCTCAACGGCGTGGCCGAGTCCGGTGAGCACGGCTACGGGTACGACTACCAACGCTCGGCCGACGCCGCCTCGAGGGCGTAGGGCGTTACTCGGCGGGGGGCTTGCGGGCTCGGCTGGGAGCCACTCGCGGTGGCTCGCCGGGCATCTTCGGGTACACCGGCGGCCAGGGCGCGTCGGCCAGGCCCGAGGCACGGTCGCGCGCGGACAGGGCGAGGAGGGGATCGAGCGACTGGGGCGATGCGGCCATGGGGGCCCAGGGGTCGCCCCCGGCCTCGACCCGGGCGGGGACGGTGGCGATGGTCAGCTCGTCGGGCACCACCGAGTCGAGCTCGTCCCAGGCGAACGGGGTGGACACCTGGGCGCCGGGGCGGGCCCGCACCGACCAGGCCCCGAAGATGGTCTTGTGGGGCGCGTTCTGGTTGAAGTCGATGAAGACCCGGGTGCCCCGCTCCTCCTTCCACCAGGCGGCGGTGACCAGATCGGGCCGGCGGCGCTCCAGCTCCCGGGCCACGGCGACGGCCGCCGCCCGTACCTCGATCGACGTCCACCGCCGTTGGAGGCGGGCGTAGACGTGGATGCCCCGGTTCCCCGTGGTCTTGGGCAGGCAGGCGACGCCGTGCTCGTCGAGGAGGGTGTGCACCTCGGCAGCCGCCTCGCGGAGCATGGGGAAGGTGACGCCGGGGGAGGGGTCGAGGTCGATGCGCAGCTCGTCGGCGTGCTCGGGGTCGGCCGCCAGGGTCGGCCAGACGTGGAAGCCGAGACAGCCCATGTTCACCGCCCACAGGACGTGGGCGAGGTCGGCCGCCACCAATGCCTGCGAGGTGGTGCCGTTCGGCGTGGTGACCACCGCGGTCTGCAACCACTCGGGCCGTGACTCGGGAACCCGCTTCTGGAAGAACGACGAGCCGCCGGCGCCGTTGGGGAACCGCTGCAACAGCACCGGCCGCCCGCCCATGGCGGCCAGAAGTGGCTCCTCCACGCCCTGGTAGTAGTGGACGAGGTCGAGCTTGGTGTCGCCCCGCTCGGCGAAGAAGACCTTGTCGGGGTGGGTGACGACCAGCTCGCGGCCGGACGCTTCAACGGTGACGCCGTCGTCGGCCATCAGCCGA
>JBBWZS010000191.1:0-23996 GCA_039649175.1 Acidimicrobiaceae bacterium | reverse complement strand
CCACCACGCCGCCGCCCACCACGCCTCCGCCCACCACGCCTCCGCCCACCACGCCTCCGCCCACCACGCCTCCGCCCACCACGCCTCCGCCATCCGTGCTTTCGAACGTGCTCAGCCAGCCGACGCTGCCGCCTCCGACGACCCCGCCTCCGACGAGCCCGCCTCCAACCAGCCCCCCGACGAACCCGCCGACCACCGACGCCAGCACTACCACCACGACGACGCCACCGCCGTCCGTGCTCTCCGACACCTTCAGCCGGCCGGAGGCGCCACGGACGCAGCCGCCTGGTGCCCGCCTGGCACTCGACCGGCCCTCGGCGATACCGGGCGGCCAGTCGGAGCTGAGTGGTGGAGGTTGCCCGGCGTCGAGCGATGTCGTCCTCTCGATGGACGGGGTGACGATCGGCACCGGGACGGCCGATTCGCAAGGGCGCTTCCGTGTCCCCTTCCAGCTCCCGAAGGCCCCCATCGGCCGCCACATGATCGACGCCACTTGTGGGGGAACCACGCTGCATTCGCCCATCGACCTGGTCGTTTCCACGACGGGGTCAACCGGGGGTGCCCAGGCGGTAGCGGCTGGTGCAGTGCTGGCCTTCTTCGTGTTCATCATCGCTATCCTCATGCCGGCCCGCACGCAGTAGGCCGATTGCCGGACGGTCCACGCCAAAGGCGCCCGGAGCCTGTTGACTAGCTGGCAGTGACGAACACGACCAGACAGATCCGACCATGAAGGTCGCCGCCATCGGTGACGCCCACCTGGGGCGTTCGTACTACGCCTTCACCTCACCCGACGGGGTCAACCGCCGCGAGCTCGACTTCGAGGAGTCCTTCGCCCGGGCCGTCGACCTGGCCCTGGCCCAGCAGCCCGACCTCATCGTGTGGCTGGGCGACATCTTCGACCATCCCCGTCCCACCTACCGCTCGTTCCGGGTGGCCCAGCGCGCCCTCACGCGCATCCGCGACCACGGGGTGCCCGCCGTGGTCATCACCGGCAATCACGACACCCCACGGCTCCCGGGCACCGGGAGCCCGTACTCCGCCCTGGCCGACACCTTCGGCGAGTTCCATTTCGCCCACCGCATGGCCTATGAGCGCTTCGAGCTGCCCGGGCTGGTCGTCCACGCCGTGCCCCAGATGCTCACCGTGGAGTCGACCCTCGACGCCCTGGCCCAGGCCGACCGGAGCCGCAGCGGTGACCGCACCAACCTGTTGCTCACCCACCCGCGCATCCCCCAGGTCGAGCCTCACCACGCCGACATCAACGAGATCGAGGTCGACGCCGGGCAGTTGCAGTCCGACCTGGTGCTGCTCGGCCACTACCACTTCCACGCCAAGGTGACCAAGGGCATCTGGTACGCCGGGTCGACCGACACGTTCTCCTTCGCCGACGATCCCGAGGTGCCCAAGGGCATCGCCGTGCTCGACACCGAGACCGGCGAGTTCACCCACGTGCCCCTGCGTGACCAGCGTCGTCTCGTCACCCTCGACACCGTGCACGCGTTGGGACTGTCGCCGGCCGAGGTCGGCGCCCTCGTGCTGGAACGGGCCTCCTCGGTGCCCGAGGGGTCGGTGGCCCGCCTCTACGTCGACGGCGTCGACCCTGAGGCGTGGCGGCTCATCGACCTCGAAGCCGTCCGCCAGGTGGCGGCCAACGCCCTGCTCCTCAAGGTCGAGCCCAGCTTTGCCGCAACCACCAGCAAGGTCGAGCTGGTCGCCCTCGACGCCATGCCGGCCCAGTGGGCCCGCTACGTCGATCGCCAGACCGACCTGGTGGGCTACGACCGCGACCGCCTGCGCGACCTGGGCACCACCTACCTCTCCCGTGCCGTCGAGGAGGCCCTCGACTAGTGCGGGTGACCCGTGTGTACCTGCAGAACTACCGGGTCTACGAAGAGCCCCTCGAACTGGAGATCCCGCCCGGTCTGGTCGGCATCTACGGGCCCAACGGGTCGGGGAAGTCCTACCTGGTCGAGAGCCTGCGCTTCGCCCTCTACGGCCGGTCCCGCACCGCCAACGACGACGTGCGCACCTCCAGCGTCAAGGCCGAGTGCGTGGCCGAGATCGAGTTCGAGCACGAGGGCCATCTCTACGTCGTGCGGCGCACCGTCACCGGCGCCAACGCCACCATGCGAGCCTCGGCGTTCGCCGACAACATGCAGGTCGCCGAGGGCGTGCGCGACACCACCCGGTACGTCCAGTCGATCCTGGGCATGGACGATGCCGCCTTCCGGGCGTCGGTCTTCGCCGAGCAGAAGCAATTGGCCGCCTTCAGCACCCAACCGCCGGCCGAACGGCGCCGCCTCGTCCTCCAGCTGCTCGGGATCACCCCCCTCGACGGGGCTCGCGACAACGCCCGGCGCGACGCCCGTGACGCCGATGCCAAGCACCAGCAGCTGAGGGCCATGCTGGTCGACCTCGACGCCGTGGCCCACCAGGTCGAACAGGCGCGGACGGCTGCAGCCGTGCTGGTCGAAGCCGCCGTCACCGGCGAGATCGAGGCGGTGGCGGCGAGAGACCGGTTGGCCGCCGCCACCGCGGCTCACGACGCCCTCGACGTCGTCCGCCAGGAGCATGCCCTGCTGGTGGCCGAGGACAAGGCCGTCACCACCGAGCGCGACCGCGCCACGGCCACCGCCGAGCGCCTGGCCGCCGAGCTGGCCACCCTCGACGACGCCGCCCGTCGCCTCGATGCCCTGGAGGCGACGGCCCAGGGGTGGCAGGAGGCCGAGCGCCGCCTGCGCCTGGTCGAGGCGGTGGTGGCCGCCGCGGCCGTGGTCGATGCCGCGGTCGTGCCGCCACCACCCGAGGCTCCCGACGAGGAGGGCACCGAGGCGGCCCGGCTGGCCGGCGAGGCGGCGCGCGCTGAGCTGGCGGCGGTCAACGGTCGCCTCGATGGGGCCCGGGCCGAGCTGGCGAGGGCCCACGACACGGTGGCGCGAGCCGCCCGGCTCACCGGCGAGGCCGACTGCCCGCTGTGCGGCCAGGCCCTGGGCGAGTCCTTCGCCGAGGTGCAGACCCACCGAGCCGCCGAGCTGGCCGAGGCCCAGGAGAGGGTCGCCCGACTGGAGGCCGAGGGAGCCCGCCTGGCGGCGCTGGCGACCAACCTGGTTCGCACCGCCACCGAGGGTGCGCGCCTGTTGCGCGACGCCCGCCGTACCTGGGAGACCTACCAGCAGGCGGTGGCCGAGCGAGCCCGGGCCCGCCGGGCCCTGTCCGACGCCGAAGGGGCCCTGGGCCACACCGCCACGGTGGCCGATCGGGCGGCGCTGGCCACCGAGGTGGAGCGCCGCCGGCGGGCCGCGGACGAGTGCCTGCGGCTCCGGGGTCGTCTCGAACGCCGGGGCCAGGCAGTGGCCGAGCTCGACGTCCAGCGCCTGTTGGTGGCCGAGAGCGACGGACGTCATCAGGCCATCGCCGCCAAGATCGCCGCTCTCGGGTTCCGTCCCGACGACCTGGTCGAGGCCCGCTCAAACCGGCACCGGGCGCGCCTCGACGCCGAGGAGACCGCAGCACGGGGCCAGGCCGCCCGCCTGGCCGCCACCGAGGCGCTGACCAGGGTCGGCGCCGAGGAGCGCCGCCAGTCCGAGGCCGTCGAGGCCCACGCCCGCCTCGACGTCCTGGCCGACGAGGCCCGCCACCTGGGTCGTCTGGCCGAGCTGCTCAACGCCTTCCGCAACACCCAGGTAGCGGCGGTGGGGCCCCGCCTGTCGGTGCAGGCCGCCGAGCTGTTCGGCGAGCTCACCGACCACGAGTACGACCTGCTCGAGGTCGACCCCGACAACTTCGAGATCCGCATCGGCGATGCCGGCCTCCTCTACGGCATGGGCCGCTTCTCGGGGTCGGAGATCGACCTGGCCAACCTGGCGCTGCGGGTGGCGATCAGCGAGCACGTGCGCTTCCAGTCGGGTGGAGCCGTCGGGCTGCTGGTGCTCGACGAGGTCTTCGGCCCCCTCGACGACGACCGCAAGGACCGCATGCTCCTGGCCCTCGATCGACTGCGCAACCGGTTCCGCCAGGTGCTGGTGGTCACCCACGACACCGAGATCAAACACCAGCTGCCCAACGCCATCGAGGTGGTCAAGCTCCCCGGGCGCCGGGCCACCGCGCGCCTGGTGGCAGCCGGCGCCTGACCGGTGTCGGGAGACCGGTCTCCCGTCTGCTACGAACTCGTCCGTGGCCTGGATCTTCGACCTCGACGGTGTGCTCTGGCTCGGCGGTGATCCCATCGCCGGCTCGGCCGATGCGGTGGCCAAGGTGCGCGACGCCGGCCACCAGGTGCTGTTCCTCACCAACAACTCCTCCCGGCCGGTGTCGGCCATCATCACCAAGCTGGGCGACGTCGACATCGCCGCCGTGCCCGACGAGGTGGTGACCTCGGCCCAGGCGGCCGTCTCGCTCCTCGACGCGGGCACCACCACCCTCGTGTGTGCCGGGGTGGGTGTGCGGGAGGCGCTCGAGGAGCGGGACCTGAAGTGGGTCGACGAGGGCGAGGCCGACGCCGTCATCGTCGGCTACCACGAGGAGTTCGACTACCACCGCCTCACCGTCGCCTACCGGGCGGTGTGTGGGGGAGCGCGCCTGATCGGCACCAACGACGACCCCACCTATCCCACCCCCGACGGCCCCATCCCGGGCGGCGGCGCCATTCTCGCCGCCGTCACCACCGCCACCGGGACCGACGCCGAGGTGGCGGGCAAGCCCTACCAGCCCATGGCCGACCTGGTGCGCCAGCGGCTGGGCGACGACCTCGGCGACGTCATCCTGGTGGGCGACAGGCCGTCGACCGACGGCCTCATGGCCCGCCGCCTCGAAGTGCCGTTCGCCCTCGTCCTCACCGGCGTCACCGGCGCCGACGACGTGCCCGACGACCCTGCGCCCGAGCACGTGGCCGAGGACCTGCGTACCCTCGTCGACGAGCTCGTCAACTGAGGGACGTCGATCAGGGCGTCTCAGCTGTCGGCGTACACCCAGGGGTCGCGTGTCAGGTCACGAAGGCGTGAGGCACAGGTGTCGTTCACCCCGGTGATCACGAGTGTGGCCTTGCCCGCCTTCTGGGCTCCGGTGACGGCCACGTCGTAGCTCCCGTCGGTCTCACCGCACCCGGTGGTCTGCATCTCGATGCGGCCATCCTGGAGGGTGAACCGCCCGTCGGAGGCGCCCCCGCCGTTGGGGACGATCAGGGTGATGGTGCCGTCGCTGCGCAGCTGCAGGGTGGCCAGGTGGGCCGAGCGGTAGATGCCGGAGACGTCGGCCGGCCCCTTGGGAGTGCCGGCGGCGGGGGGCTTGACGTTCTGCATGGCGTCCATCCTGCTACCGGTGCCGCACCCGGCGAGCAGCACCAGGCCTGCCAACGTCACCAGCGGGAACGGAGATTTCATGCCCAAATCGTTGCAAACAAAGGGCTTCGCCGTCCATACGGCCCGGGAGCCCCTTTGGGACAGGCTGAATGCTTGATTCCGGGGTGCCGGTCGGATCAGATGGGCCGCGGTCCGGTCCTTGCGCCGGGAAAAGGGGAAGGCGTACCGATGAGCGCAGTCAAACGCACCGTCGCCGCGGCCAAGAAGACCGTGGCCACCAAGACCACCAAGGCTCCGGCCAAGGCCTCGAAGGCTCCGGCCAAGGCTCCGGCCAAGGCCTCCAAGGCTCCGGCCAAGGCTCCGGCCAAGGCTCCGGCCAAGGCCACGAAGGCTCCGGCGGCGAGGCGAGGGGTCGCGAAGTCCACCGCCGCCAAGGCCCCGGCCGCGAAGTCACCGGCCAAGAGGATGTCGGCCACGAAGTCCCCGGCGGCCAAGGCCCCGGCGGCCAAGGCCCCGGCGGGCAAGGCCGCAGCGACCAAGTCGCCGGCCAAGAAGTCCCCGGCCAAGAAGTCGACCGTGAAGAAGGTGGCGGGCAAGGTCTCGGCCCTGAAGACCACGGTCGCCAAGAAGACGGCGAAGAAGAAGTAGCAGCCGGCCCGGCGGTGGCGCCGGGCTACAGGTCGTGCATCGCCTTGAAGCGCTCGCCGGCGACGAAGCCGGCGGGGCGCCCCATGTCGGCCGCCCGGTCGGCGATCCTCTGGCGGAACCGGGCGGTGTCGGCTTCGACCGACGCCGCCTCGATCCGCATGGTCGACCGGTACTGGCTGCGGTGGCAGAGCAGGGCCGCCAGCTTGGTCTCGAGGTGCCCGTCGACATCCTCCACGTGGTCAGGCTCGTCGGCCTCCCACAACAGCAGCGTCGTGGGCCGGTGGGGGGGTGCTGCCAGCTCGGGGAAGAAGTGGGGGTCGCGGGCGGCCACGATGGCGTCGGTGACCACGAAGCCGGCGGCCCGGTGGTCGGGGTGCAGCCGGTAGCGCTTCCAGGGATCGTGGCCCAGCACCACGTCGGGCCGCAGGCGGCGGATCCACGACGCCACCTCCCACCGTTGCCGCAGTCCGGCCTCGAGCTCGCCGTCGGTCCAGCCGCAGAACACCACGTCACCGGCGCCCCCCAGGGCGCGCGACGCCGCCCGCTGCTCCTCGCGGCGGGTGGCCACGAGCACGGCCACGTCCTCGTCGGGATCCCACGATCCCTTGGAGCCGTCGGTGCACACCAGGTGGTGCACCGAGCATCCGGCCGCCGCCCACTTGGCCAGCGTGGCGCCACAACCGAACTCCACGTCGTCGGGATGGGCGCCGACAGCCAGGGCGCGCGCCGGTGTGGGGAGGCCGCTCATGCCCGGGTGAGGGCCAGGTCCGAGGGCAGGTCGATGTCGCGACCGAGCCGGGGTTCGCGCACGACCCGCAGGGCGAGGCCGAGGCGCCGGGCCTCGGCCCCGTGACGGGAGAACGAGCCCGGCCCGTAGGAGAAGGTGAACCCGCACCCGGCGGGAACACAGGCCACGTTGGTGCCGTCGTCGCGGCTGTCGGGTACGAGGGTGACCCCGGCGAAGGCGCCGACCCAGGCGAGGTCACCGGCCAGGGCCAGGTCGGCGTGGGCCACCACGACCCGCCGGGCGCCCTCGTTGCCCAGGCGGTCGACCCCGGCCTCCACCGCCCGGTTGAGGCCGCGTTCTGGTTCCCAGACCACGAGGGCATGGTGGTCGCGCGCCCACGCCGCCACCTCGGTGTCGTCGCACACCACGGCGACGGGCAGCTCCCCGGCCGCCTCCAGCACGTGCGTGGCCATGGCCCGGGCCAGCATCCTGCGCGCCGCCGGGTCGAGGGCGGGGGCCAACCGGAGCTTGGCCTCGGCGAAGGCCTTGACCGGCAGGAGCACGGCGACGGGGCCCATGCCCAGATTTCCGGCCACAGCCGAGTGTAGGGCCGGGGCGAAGCCCGAGACCCCTGCAGCAGCGGCGGTAGGGTCGGGGCGGTGACGACCCGGGTGGCGGTGCTGGGGGCGGGCTCGTGGGGGACGACCCTGGCGGCCATGGTGGCCGAGCGGGCGCCGACGGTGTTGTGGGCCCGGCGGCCCGAGGTGGCCCGGCTGATCGAGGCCGACCGCCGCAACCCCGACTATGTCCCTGGCCTGGGCCTGCCCTCGACCCTCGGCGCCACCGGTGACCTGGCCGACGCCCTGGCGGGCGCCGACGTGGTGGTGATGGCCGTCCCCTCCCACGGGTTCCGGTCGGTGCTGTCCGACGCCCTCCCTCATCTCGAGCCGGGAGCGGCGGTGGTCACCGTGACCAAGGGGGTGGAGCAGGGCAGCCTGAAGCGCATGACCGAGGTCGTGGTCGAGGTGGCGGCGGGCCATCCCTACGCCGTGCTCACCGGGCCCAACCTGGCCGAGGAGGTGGGGCTGGGCCAACCCACGGCCAGCGTCGTGGCCACCCGTGGCGCCGACGGCGATGGTCCCGACCACGACCTGGCCGGCCGCTTGCAGGCGTTGTTGTCCACCGGGTCGTTCCGCGTCTACACCAACGACGATCTGGTGGGCTGCGAGCTGGGCGGGTCGGTCAAGAACGTCATGGCCATCGCCTCGGGGATCTCCGATGGCATGGGCTTCGGCGACAACGCCCGGGCCGCCCTCATCACCAGGGGCCTGGCCGAGATGACCAGGCTGGGCGTGGCGCTCGGAGGCCAGGCCCTGACCTTCGCCGGCCTCGCCGGTCTCGGTGATCTGGTGGCCACCTGCATGAGCGCCCGCAGTCGCAACCGGTGGGTGGGCGAACAGCTGGGGCGGGGGCGCACCATCGCCGAGATCACCTCGGGGACCCGTATGGTGGCCGAGGGTGTGCGCAGCTCGCAGGCCGTGGTCGAGCTGGCCACCCGGGCGGGCGTGGAGGCGCCCATCGCCTGCGAGGTGGTGGCCGTCATCCATCACGCCAAGCGGGCACCGGACGCCCTCGCCTCGCTCATGACGCGGGTCACCGGGCCCGAGCTGTACGGGTTCTCGTCGCTGCCCGGGTAGGGCAGCGTTCCAGGGGTTGCTCTCCGGCTCTTCACAGCAAGCTCCCAGACGTCGATGCCATCCTGGGGACACAACCACCCGCCCACGACCGGCCTGCGCAACCACCCGGCACACCCGAGGAGGCACTCCCATCGCTCCCCCCATCGACGGCCCGTCGTCGGCCGAAGGCGTCTCTGCCGAGACGGTGTCCGCTGCGGCCATGCTCGAAGCCGCCCTGTTCGAGGTGAAGAAGGTCATCGTCGGCCAGGACCGGGTGGTCGAGCGCATGCTCGCCTGCCTGCTGGCCAAGGGCCACATCCTGCTCGAGGGCGTTCCCGGCCTGGCCAAGACCCTGGCCGTGGAGACCCTCGCCGAGGTCGTCGGCGGCTCGTTCGTGCGCCTGCAGTTCACCCCCGACCTCATCCCGTCCGACCTCGTCGGCACCCGGATCTACCGGGCGTCGACCGAGACCTTCGATGTCGAGTTCGGGCCTGTCTTCGCCAACTTCGTGCTGACCGACGAGATCAACCGGGCCCCGGCCAAGGTGCAGTCGGCCCTGCTCGAGGTCATGTCCGAGGGCCAGGTGTCGATCGGCGGCATCACCCACGCCGTGCCTGACCCCTTCCTGGTCCTGGCCACCCAGAACCCCATCGAGTCCGAGGGCGTCTACCCCCTGCCCGAGGCCCAGCGCGACCGCTTCCTCATGAAGGTGCTCGTCGACTACCCCGACCGGGCCGAGGAGGTCGAGATCGTCCAGCGCATGAGCGTCAACCCACCCCACGCCGCCAAGATCCTGTCGCTCGACGACCTGCGCCAGCTGCAGAAGACGGCCGGCCAGGTCTTCGCCCACCGGGCCGTCGTCGACTACGCGGTGCGCCTGGTCCACGCCACGCGTGACCCCGCCCAGTACGAGATTCCCGAGCTGGCGTCCCAGATCGGCTACGGGGCCAGCCCCCGCGCCAGCCTGGGGCTGATCGCCGCCGCCCGGGGCATGGCCCTGCTGCGCCGCCGCGACTACGTGCTCCCCCAGGACGTGGTCGACGTGGCCGTCGAGGTCATGCGCCACCGCGTGGTGCTGTCCTACGAGGCGCTGGCCGACGGCGTGTCGGTCGACGACCTGTTGGCCACCATCCTCACCCGGGTGCCCGCCCCCCGCCTGGCGCCCAGCCAGGACGCCACGGCGAGCGCACCTCCGCCGCCGCCGCCCATGGCGGCCGTGGGCCCGTGAGCCGCCGGTCGGCGGCACCCGCTGACCGCCCCGCGGTCGACCCGCGGCGCAGTGAGAAGGTGTTGCGCCAGCTCGACCTGCAGATCACCCATCGCCTCGACGGGCTGCTCCAGGGTGACTACCAGGGCCTGCTGCCGGGCCCGGGCAGCGAACCGGGCGAGAGCCGGATCTACCAGGCGGGTGACGACGTTCGCCGCATCGACTGGAACGTCACCGCCCGAACAACCGTCCCCCATGTGCGCGACCAGGTGGCCGACCGCGAGTTGGAGACGTGGGTGGTGGTCGACTGCTCGGCCAGCCTCGACTTCGGCACCGCCCTGTGCGAGAAGCGCGACCTGGCTCTCGCCGCCGTGGGCGCCGTCGGCTTCCTCACGGCGCGCATCGGCAACCGCATGGGCGCGGTGGTGATCGGGCCTGAGGGCGTCCGGCGGGTCCCTGCCCGCCACGGTCGCCAGGCCCTGTTCGCCCTGCTGCACAGCCTCCTCACCCGGCCGCGGGCCGAGCCTGGCGCCGGCGGCACCGACCTGGCCGCCGGCATCCGTCATCTGGTGCACCCGCCCCAGCGGCGAGGCCTGGCCGTGGTCGTGTCCGACTTCCTGGCCCCCGAAGGCTGGGAGACGCCCCTGCGGGCCCTGGCCCTGCGCCACCAGGTCCTGGCCGTCGAGGTCGTCGACCCCCGTGAGCTGGAGCTGCCCGACGTGGGCTACCTGGCCATGGTCGACCCCGAGACCGGCCGGCGCCTCCAGGTGCCCACCGGCAAGGCCAGCCTCCGGGCCCGTTACGCCGAGGCGGCCGCCGCCCAGCGTGGCGCCATCGCCAGTTCGATCCGCCGGTCGGGGGCCCAGCACCTGCAACTGCGCACCGACCGTGACTGGATGCGCGACGTCGTCTCCTTCGTGGTCTCCAACCGCCGGCGGCGGGGGGGCCTGGTGGCATCGCCTCCCCTCGGTGCAGCGACGACGGTGCCCGGAACGACGGTGGCAGGAGCGACCCGATGACGTTTCTCTCCGCCGGCCGTCTCTGGCTTCTCCTGGCCGTGGTCGCCCTCGTCGTCGGTTACGTGGTGCGGCAGTTCCGGGCCGACAAGTACGCCGTGCGCTTCTCCAACCTGCCGCTTCTGGCGTCGGTGGCCCCGAAGCGGCCCGGCTGGCGCCGTCACCTGCCTGCCGCCGCCTTCGCCCTGGCACTGGCCACCTTCGTGCTCGCTTTCGCCCAGCCCACCCGCAACACCAGGGTGCCCCGCGAGGAGGCCACCATCGTGATGGCCATCGACGTGTCGTTGTCGATGCAGGCCACCGACGTGGAGCCCACCCGGTTGCAGGCGGCCAAGGCCGCCGCCGCCTCGTTCGTCGACCTGGTGCCGGCCAAGCTCAACATCGGCCTCGTCTCGTTCTCCGGGACGGCCCAGGTGCTGGTGGCACCCACCACCGATCACAGCCTGCTGAAGCGAAACATCGCCAATCTCCAGCTGGGCCCGGCCACGGCCATCGGTGAGGCGATCTACGCGTCGCTGGGAGCGGTCGCCTCGGTCCCCGCCCAGCCCGGGAAGAAGCCTCCGCCGGCGCGGATCGTGTTGATGTCCGACGGCGCCACCACCGTGGGGCGGCCGAACGAGTCGGCCGTCCAGGCGGCGGTCGGCGCTCAGACCCCGGTCTCGACGATCGCCTTCGGCACCGACACCGGCACCGTGTTCGTGGAAGGCAGCCAGGTGCGGGTGCCCGTGAACAAGGACGCCCTGCGCACCATCGCCGACGAGACCAAGGGCAGCTTCTTCGAGGCGTCCTCGGCCAAGGAGCTCAAGAAGGTCTACGCCGACATCGGCAGCTCCGTCGGCTACCGCACCGTGCGCAAAGAAGCCACCTCCTTGTTCGTGGGCCTGGGCCTGGCCTTTGCCCTCGTGGCCGCCGCCACCTCGTTGATCTGGTTCTCCCGCCTGCCGTGAGCTGTGTCCAGGTGCAGACGGCGGCGGGCTCCGAAGAGGAGGCCCATCGGCTGGCCGACGTCGTGCTCCGGGGTCGCCTGGCCGCGTGCGTCCAGGTGATCGGCCCGGTGCACAGCCGGTACTGGTGGCACGGCGAGCTGGAATCGGCCACTGAGTGGCTGTGCCTGGCCAAGACCACCGAGGACCGGGCTGACGAGGTGGTGGCGTCGCTGCGAGCGGCGCACTCCTACGACACGCCGGAGGTCATCGTCGTGGCCATCGTGGGTGGCGACGAGGCCTACCTGGGGTGGGTCACCGACGCGGTGCGCTCGCAGTAGTGGGGAGCGTCGCCCGGTAGGGTCGCGACGTCGTGACGACTGTCGCCGCCCCCCGCCGCCCCCAGGTGCCGAGCCTGGCCGTGGAACGGGCCCTGTGGGCCGAGGGCGCCGACGTGGTGGTGGGCGTCGACGAGGTGGGACGGGGCTCGTGGGCCGGCCCGCTGTCGGTGGGGGCGGCGGTGCTGCCACGCGACCGGCGGGTGTACGGGGTGCGTGACTCGAAGATGCTGAGCGAGGCCGAGCGCGAGCGGCTGTTCCCTCGTATCGCAACCTGGTGCCGGGCGTGGGCCGTCGGCCACGCCAGCCAGGAGGAGTGCGACGAGCTCGGCATGTCCGAGGCGCAACGCCTGGCCGCCCGCCGTGCCGTCGAGGGCCTGGGCCTGACCCCCGACATCGTGCTCGTCGACGGCTCGTGGGACTTCGTGGGCACGCCCCGGGTGCGTCGCATCGTGAGGGGCGACGCCTCGTGCCTGTCGATCGCCGCCGCCTCGGTGCTGGCCAAGGTCACCCGCGACCGAATCATGCGGTGCGAGGCCCCGCACTTCCCGGCCTACGACTTCGACCTGAACAAGGGCTACCCCTGTCCGCGTCACAAGGCGGCCCTCGCTGCTTGGGGGCCGACCTCGATCCACCGCCGCGCCTGGGTGTTCATGGACCACCTACCGTGGGGCGGCGTCCCCCGTTTCGTGCGCCCCGACCCCCAGCTCGACCTGTGGGACGACGAGCCGTGAGGCGCCGCCGAGCTGGGGTAGCGTGACGGCGATGAGCAAACGCGACGGTGTCGTGCTCCGGGTGGCCGCCGGCTGGACCGTGTTCGTCTGGGGCACGTTCATCCGCAACATCCTCAAGGACCACACCCACTCCACCGGCTTCAAGGCCGTGCACATCACCCTGGCGGTGATCTCACTCGGCTTCGCCGCCGCCATCTGGATGATCGCCGCCCGCAACCGCAAGCACGCCGGCGACCGCGTCGCAGCTCCCTAACCTTCCAGGCCGGCGCCGCTCCCGACCCCTCCGACCTCCACGTCGAGGGCCAGGGTGAGGCAGCGGCAGCCACCGCCGGCCTTGAGGAACTCGCCGACGTCGGCCACGACCACGTCGAAGCCCCACGCCTCGAGCCGGCGGCCCACCCGGATCGGGCACGCCGGCATCACCACCGTGGTCCCGACGACCACCGAGTTGGCGCAGAACGCCGCCGCCTCGTCGGACTCCAGCACCAGCAGCTCGCCCACCACCGCCTCCACCACCGTGCGCCCGTAGCGGTCCCAGGCGTCGGGGGCCACCATGGCCCGGCCGGCATCGAGGGGGCAGAACGTGAGGTCGAAGTGGTAGAGCCGGGGATCGACCAGCTCGATGGGCCGCACCTCGGCCCCGAGCAGGCGCGACAGCTCGACGTGGGCAGCGGCGTCGGAGCGGAAGCGGTACCCGGAGAGGAACCCGGTGCCGAAGGGCAGGGCGTCGCCCGCTCCCTCGTGGGCCCCCCCTGCGGGTACGGGCGGTTCGGCGAGGGGCGTCACCGACCACCCGTGGGCCGTGAACCACTCCACATAGTGCGCCACCTCGCCTCGGCGCTCGGGGTGGCGGAAGCGGCTGGGCACGAAGCGGCGGCCGTTGAGCGTGCCGGCGTTGGCCGTGAAGACCAGGTCCGGCAACCCCGGGTGGGGCTCGAGGACCTCGATGGCGGCGCCCGCCGCCTCCAGAGTGGCCACCAGCCCTTCCCATTGGGAGCGGGCCGCCTCGAGGTCGACCTGCACCTCGCGGTGCATCCACGGGTTGATCTCGTAGAGGACGGCGAAGTGCTCCGGGGGGCACATGAGGAACCGCCGGCCCCACGACAGCGACCCGGCCGTCACGGTCACCGAGGGGCGAGGTGGGAGGCGAGCTTCTCGACGAACAGCCCCACATCGGTGACGATGCCCAGGGACTGGCGGCTGCCCCGGTCGGCCAGCTTGGTGACCACGGCCTGGTTGATGTCGACGCAGTAGGTCTCGACGCCGGCGGCGAGCAGGTTGCCGGTGGCGATGGCATGCAGGGTCGACGCCAGCATGAGGGCGACGCTGACCCCGTCGAGCAGGGCCCGCATGGCATCGGCCGCCTCCACCACATCGGTGATCACGTCGGGGAGAGGGCCGTCGTCACGCACCGACCCGCCCAGGACGAAAGGCACGCCTCGGCGCACGCATTCGTACATGACGCCACCGGTGAGCCATCCCTGCTCGACGGCGGCGGCGATCGAACCCCGGCGGCGCACCTCGTTGATCACCCGCAGGTGGTTGCTGTGGCCGCCCGCCGACGGGGTGTCACCCGAGAGGGGGACGCCGAGTGAGGTGCCCGAGACGTTGGCCTCGATGTCGTGGGTGGCGAAGCCGTTCCCCGCGAACACCACGTCGACCCAGCCCTGGTTCACCAGGGTGGCCAGGGCGGAGGCGGCGCCGGTGTGCACCACCGCCGGGCCGCAGACCACCAGCACCTTGCCGCCGGCGGTACGGGCGGCGCGGATGCGGTCGGCCACCCGGCCCACCAGCACGTCCTTGGGTTTCTCCGACGACACCTCCGAGGTCATGAACTCGAACGGGCTCACCCCGCGGGCCCGCACGGCGGGCCGGGACCGCACGCCGTCGTCGCCCACCACCACCTGGTCACCGGCCCGCACCCGGTGCATGGGGGTGGTGTGCACCCGTCCCTCGGCTCCCACCACGAGGGCGCAGTCCATCTCGGGGCTCTCCACGTCCACCCATCGTCCCGACAGGCGCACCTGGGTCGGGAGGTTGGAGGTGGCGTTGAAGCCGGAGGGGAGGACCCCGTCGGTCTCGGCGACGGCCACGGTGGCGTCGGCCTCGGCCACCGGGTTGACCCCGTGCACCCGCAGGTCCGACAGGAGCCGCCCGAGGATGTCGTCGTCGGGCGCCACCACCTCGAAACGGGCCCGACTGGCGTCGATGTTGGTCCTGCCGATCTCCACGTCGACCATCCGGTAGTCGGCGCCGGCGTCGACCACGATGTCGAGGACCTTGGCCAGGATGAGCGAGTCGATGATGTGGCCTTCGATCTCGACGACCTCAGTGGCCATCAGGGCTCGAGCGGCGGCGACGTGGGGGGTGGTGAGGAGAGGGTGGCCAGGTCTTCCCGGCGCTCGGCGATGGTCGGCTCCCCGGCGCCGTCGGCCGCGTGCTCCGCCAGGGGGACCTGGTCGGCGCCGATGGTGGGCTCGGGCTTGAGGCGCCCCCGGCGGTGGTCCCACGAGTCGCGGATGATGACCTGGATCACGCCGGCGGCGGGGATGGCGAGCAGGGCCCCCAGGAACCCGAACAGCTCGACGCCGACGAGCACGCTCACGAGCACGAAGAGCTGGTTGATCTGCACCGTCTTCGACATGATCACCACTTGCAACACGTGGTTCTCGAACTGCTGGTAGACGATGTAGACGATCAGCATGACGATGCCGGCGGTGGTGGAGTGGAGAAAGGCCACACCGACGGCGGGGATGGCGCCCAGGGTGGCGCCCACCAGGGGGATCAGGTCGGCAAAGGCCACCCACAGGGCCAGCACCCCGCGGAAGGGGACACCCAGGGCCCACAGGCTCACGAAGGTGACGAAGGCGGCGATCACGCTGATGAGCAGGTTGCCCATCACGTAGCCGGTGATGGCCCGGGCGCAGTCGCGGGCCACCGCCGTCAGGCGCTCGCGCTTCGGTGGGGAGAGGAGGCCGACGCCGCTGGACAGGAGGTCGGGGCCGTAGAGGATCATGAGGACGGACAGCACCAGGATGGTCACGAGGGCGAGGAGGCCGTTGGCCACCCCCCGGGCCACACCGAGGGCCCCGCCGCCGGAGGAGCTGGCCCAGTCCTGGATCTTGGCCTTGTTCTCGTCGAGCTTCTTGTCGAGGTCGTACTTCTTGACCAGCCGGCCGACCTCACCCTTGCCGGCCCGGGCATCGGCGACATAGGACGGGAACCGGTCGGCGAAGTGCTGCACCTGATCGACGAGTGGCCTGATGAACAGGTAGAGCATGCCGGTCAGAGCCAGCAGCCCCAACAGGTACACCACCAGGACCGACAGCGCGCGGGGGAGATGGAGCCGTCGGCACAGGAACGAGACGGGCTGGTTGACCACGACGGCGACGAAGGCAGCCACCACCAACCAGGCCTCGACCCTGGCCAGGAGGACGACGATGTACAGGCCGACGACGGTGCCCAGCACCAGCCCGATGGTGGCCATGATGGTCTTGACCGGAACCGGGCGCGGCTCGGTCGACACAGGCCGAGCCTACCCACCCACCGGTGTCCCACTCGGGGAGCCCGGCGCGGTCGCAGAGGGCCGATCTCAGGTTCGGGTCAGTTGTCCCAGTCCGACCAGTCGACGTTCCAGTCGCCGAAGCCGTTGGTCGGTGCCAGCTGTTTGGGGGTGCCCACCACGCGCACCACATCGCCGGGGACGGTGAAGTTGTAGAACCACTCGGCGTCGGCGGGAGCGAGGTTGACGCAACCGTGTGACACGTTGTTGTGGCCCTGGTCGTCGACCGACCACGGGGCGGAGTGGATGAACTCCCCGGAGTTCGAGATGCGCACGTCCCAGGCCACGGTCTCGTAGTAGCCGTCGGCCGAGCCACGGGGGATGCCGACGGTGGACGAGTCCATGGTGATGGACGGGCTCTTCTCGGAGGCCACATGGATGCCGCTGTCGGTGGGGTAGCGGTCCCGTCCCGTCGACACGTCCAGGGTGCGCACCTCCGCGCCACCGTCGGTGACGGTCATCTGATGGGTCCCGGCATCCACGGTGGAGATGTGCGACGCCCCGATGGCAAACGACATGGCGCGGGGCGTGACCGCCCACACGCCGCCGCCGACATCGAAGGCGGCCAGGTTACCGGCGACCGAGACCTTGGTGCCGGGGGGCCAGTAGTCCTGCGGCCGGTAGTGCAGCTCGGTGTTGGAGAACCAGTGCCAGGCGCCCGCCACCGCGGGGACGGTCGTCACCGCCAGGCGGGCCTCGAAGGCGGCGTGGTCGGTGATGGCACTGCTGAGGTAGACCGACAGCGGCATGCCGACGCCCACGGTCTGGCCGTCGAGGGGCCCGATGCTGACCTTGAGCACCTTGGTGGGCGTGAGGGTGGTGAACGTGGACCGCCGCACCTCCCGGCGGCCGACCACGTCGATCACGGTGGCGGCGACGGTGTAGGTGCTGGCCGGCTGCAGCGCAGCGGCGGACCGCCAGTGCTGGGCGTCACCGCTGCCCGGTAGCTCGGCGGGCCCGGCGGTGGGGTCGGGCCCCGGTTGCGAGCTCGTCGCCGGCGTGGCGGCCCCCGACGTGGTGGTGACGGCGACCGTCTCCAACCGTCCGAGGGTGGCGCTCACCTCGACGGCGGCATCGAGGCGGACGTCGACGGCGCCGTCGGCCGGCGACAGCGAGAGGGAGACAGGCGGCGGTGGTGGGGGGGAGGTGGAGTCGAAGGGGTGCCACACGCGCAACGCCGTGACTGTCCCGCCGGCGACCAGGATGCAGAGGATGGCTATGGCCAGGAACAGCGGGGGCAGATGCCGGTGCCGGTCTGCCCCGGAGCCGGCGTCGTCTCGGTGATCGCCGCCCGCCGTGGTGTCGTGTCCCGCCGTCTTGAGATCGAGCATTCGGTCCCTAGCATCGCACCGCCAGCGGGTGGCGTCACCACGTCGTGGCGGTGCGGCGTGCGGACCGCATCCTCGTCGTGGCGCTAGCGTGCGGGAGCCATGGGCCAGCTGATCACCGTCACCCGGAAGCCGACCACCGAGGCGGGCGTGGTCGTGTTCGATCTCAACCGCAGCCTGACCGGGATGGGCCACGAGCGCTACCGGTCGCCCGACGTCACCGGGCACCGGCCCGTCGACGAACTGGCGCGCCGGCTCTTCGCCACCGGGGAGGTCACTGCCGTGCACGTGTACTCCAACGTGGTCACCGTGCAGTTGACGGCCGGGAGCGGGGGAGAGGGCCTGGAGGACGTGATCCGTGACCTGTTCACCTACTACCGCGAAGGCGTGGAGGTCACCGATCCCATGGCGGCGGAAGCAGCGACCTAGACCGAACACACGTTCGTCTATGATGGACGGGTGACGCCACCACCATCGGCTGTCAGCCCCGTCGCCCACGCCACCACCCGCCCTGACCTGGCCGAGATCGCCGGCCGCGCCCGTCCCGTGGCCCTCGCCGGCGAGCGCCTGCTCCCGGTGCTCCCCCCCCTTCGTCCCCTCCTGCCCGAGGGAGGCCTCCGCCGGGGGTCGGTGGTGGCCGTCGTGGGGTCGACCTCGCTGGCGCTGGCCCTGGTGGCGGCGGCGTCGGCCTCCGGCTCGTGGTGTGCGGCGGTGGCCGTGGGCCGACCCTCGGTGCACCCCGAGGCTGCTTTCGAGCTGGGCGTGGCCCTGGAGCGCTTCCCGCTGGTGGCCGCCCTCCCCGGTTCGCAACCCGGGGGGTGGTCGTGGGTCGTGGGCGCCCTGCTCGACGCCGTCGACGTGGTGGCGGCGTGGCCGGCGGGCGGGGTGCGGGGGGCCGATGCTCGCCGGCTGGCCGCCCGGGGTCGTGAGCGGGGGGCGGTGCTGGTGGTGGCGGGCGCCGGATGGACCGAGCCGGTCGACGTCCGCCTCACCGTGGTCACGTCGAGCTGGGAGGGGATCGGCAGCGGTCACGGTCGTCTGCTGTCCCGGCGGGTCGAAGTGGTGGCCACCGGGCGGGGGGCGGCGGCCCGCGAGCGTCGCCGGGTGCTGTGGCTGCCCGCCGCCGGCGGGGGAGTGGCCGACGCCCCGGCCGAGCCGGCCTGCGCCGGCTCGGCCGGCTGAAGGGGAGCGCAGCGCACATGGCCGTGCGCACCCTCGTCGTGTGGTGCCCCGACTGGCCGGTGGTGGCCACCGCCCTGCCGCCCACCTCGGCGGTGGCGGTGCTGAGCGGCGGGCGGGTCCTGGCCTGTTCGGGCCCGGCGCGCGCTGATGGAGTCGAAGTCGGGCTGCGCCGGCGCCAGGCCGAGTCCCGCTGCCCGTCGTTGGTGGTGGTCGACCACGACCCCGGCGCCGACGCCCGGGCCTTCGAGCCGGTGGCGGCGGCGGTGGCGTCGTTCACCCCGCGCGTCGAGATCACCAGGGCGGGGATGTGCTCGGTCGCCACCCGCGGGCCCTCCCGGTACTTCGGGGGCGACGCCGCCCTGGCCGCCAGGGTGGCCGAGGCCGTCGACGCCGTGCTGGGGCCGGCAGGCCCCTGCCGGGTGGGCGTTGCCGACGGTCCCTTCGCCGCCGAGCAGGCGGCCCGGCTGGGGCGGGGGATCGTCCCCCGGGGTGCCAGTGCCGCCTTCCTCGCCCCCCTCCCGGTGACCACCCTCGAATCGGTGGTGGACGGGGCCCCTCTCGTCGACCTCTGGGGACGCCTGGGCATCGCCACCCTGGGCCAACTGGCCGCCCTTCCACCGGCGGCCGTGGTCGCCCGTTTCGGGCCCGATGGCGCCGCCGCCCACCGCCTGGCCCGAGGCCTCGACGAGCGACCCCTCACCGCCCGGACCCCACCTCCGGACCTGACGGTGAGCGCCGAGCTCGACCCCCCGGTCGAGTCGGTGGAGACGGCCGCGTTCGTGGCCAAGTCCCTGGCCGACGGGCTGTGTGCCCGGCTGGGCGAGCTGGGCCTGGCCGTCACCTGCGTGGGCATCGAGGCCGAGACCGAGCACGGAGAGCGCCTGTGCCGCGTCTGGCGCCACCACGGAGGGCTGTCGGCCACCGCTCTGGCCCAACGGGTCCGCTGGCAGCTCGAGGGGTGGTTGTCGGGTGGAGACGGCCGCCAGGTTTCCGAGGCCACCGAGGCGCCCACCGCCGGGATCACCCTGCTGCGCCTGGTCCCCGACGAGATCGGGCCCGACCGGGGGAGCCAGGGCGGCTTCTGGGGTGACGACGGCGCCGGAGCGGAGCGAGCCGGTCGGGCCCTCGCCCGCCTCCAGGGGATGCTCGGTCCCGGGTCGGTGGCCATCGCCGTGGTCGAAGGTGCCCGAGGTCCGACTGAGCGGGCCCGCCTGGTGCCCTGGGGCGACGCCGGGCCGGGCCGGGTCACGTCGGGGCGATCCAAGGTGAGGGAGGTCCCGCCCTGGCCGGGAGGGCTCCCACCACCCGCTCCCGCCAGTGTCCATCACCGGCCACCGGGTGCCGAGGTGGTCGATGCCGGTGGTTCGCCGGTGGGCGTCACCGGCCGCGGCGGGCCCACCGGTGCTCCCAGCCGGCTGGCGGTGGCCGGAGGTCCTTGGGTCGACGTCGCCGCCTGGGCCGGGCCTTGGCCCCTCGACGAGCGTTGGTGGGACCACCGGGCCCATCGCCGGCGGGCCCGGTGGCAGGTGGTCACCTCCGCCGGGGCCGCCTATCTCCTGGTCGTCGAGTCCGGCCGCTGGTCGGTGGAAGCCACCTATGACTGAGCGTGCACGGCGGCCACGCTGGGCGCCGCCCCGTCCGGCGACGGTGCCGGCGGCCCGGGCCCGGCGGCCGGCGTCGGCTCCAGGTCGCCGTCACCCGGATCGCCGTCACCCCCGAGCGGGCGGAGCCGGGAGCCCACCGCCGCGACCACCGTCAGGGCCAGGATGGTCACGGGGATGAGGGCCACCGCCACGATGCCGTCGAGCCAGAAGTGGTTGCCGGTGGCCACCACCGCCCAGACGGTGAGCACGGGGTCGACCAGCACCAGCCAGCGCCACCGGCTGTCACTGGCGCCGATCACGAAGAAGGCGATCATCACCGCCCAGCCCACGTGCACCGACGGCATGGCCGACAGCTGGTAGGCGAGGCTGCGGCCGAGGGCGTCGTAGACCGACTGGTGGTAGAGCAGGCCCGTGTCGACGAACCCCAGGCCGTCGAGCATGCGGGGAGGGGCGACGGGCACGAGCTGGATGGCCAGGCACGCCCCCGTCACGATGGCGATGGTGTTGCGGGCCCGGGGGTAGCCGTCACGGTGGCGCGCAAACATCCAGACGAGGAACACCAGCATGGACGGGCCGTGGACGATGGCGTAGAAGCCGTTGAGCGACTCCACCAGCCACGGATGGGGCAGGACGAGATGTTGCACCGTCACCTCGCTGGGCAGGTGCACCCAACGCTCGACGTCCCAGATCGACTGCGCCCGCTCCAGCGCGCCGTCGACCTGCATCACCGACACCGTCCCCGCCAGCTGCCAGATGGAGTACAGCCCGGCCACCACCGCCGCCTCTGTGGCCACCGCCCGGACCACGACCAGCCCTCGCCGCCAGGGCCCGTCGACCAGGCTGACGAGGCCGGGACGGATCGCCACGGCGACGGCGATCAGGCACCCACAGAGCACGACCCCGGCCTTCCACGTCAGCCACACGCCTGCGTCAGCCTCCCGGCCTCACTGGACGATGAACGTCCCCTTCATCTGGGTGGGGTGGACCGAGCAGTGGAAACGATAGGTGCCGGCGGGCATGGCCTTCACGGTGTAGGCCACCTTCTTGGGCCCGGTGACGATGGACCCGGAGAACAGGGAGTCCGACGAGTCGGTGTCCTTCAGGATCACCACGTTGTGGGGGAGGCTCTCCCGGTTGTCGAAGTTGACGGTGAAGTCCCGGTTGGCGGGGACGGCCAGGCACGCCTTGTCGTACTTGATGTTGTCGGCCGAGATCGACACCTGGTCACCCGAGGCCGTGCAGGTGGCGCCGCCGGCGCCGATGGTGGGGTCGTCGGTGTTGCTCCCGCTCCCGCCGCCGCAGGACACGGCGACGAGGGCGACCATGACGGCCAGGACGATCTTCTTCAACTGCTTCCTCCACGTCTCGGTGCGGTGGTCACGTGACCTCGATGTCGCCCTTCATGCCGGGGTAGTGGCCGGGCTCGTGGCAGCCGTAGAGCACGGTGCCGGTGCTCGGGAAGGTGAAGGCGATGGTCTTGGTCTCCCCGACCTTCACGACGAAGCCGGTGGCCTCGTCGGCCATGTTCATGTCGGGGCCCATCCTCTTCATCTCCTCGTCGTGCTGCTGCTGGAAGGCGGCGTCGCCCACCTCGAACTCGTGATCGACCTTGGTGGGGTTGGACACCTTGAAGGCCACCGTCTCACCTCGCTTCACGCTCACCTTGGCAGGGTCGAACTTGAGGTCGTCGGTCGCTTTGATGTCGACGGTGCGCACCGCCTTGGCCACGTCTGCGGGCTGGGCGGTGGCCTCCTTGGAGCCGGAGCCGGAACCGGAGCTCCCGCACCCGGCCAGGATCAGGAGGGAGGCGGTGACCGCGATGGCCGAACCTGACGATCGGGTAGTCATGTGACCTCGGTGGGGTGGACGACGGGGGTGGCGGAGCCGACCGATCCTAGATGACGGGATGGCCGCTCCCGGGGGCGGCATGATCGAACACCAGTTCGATACGATGGCGGGATGGGCTGGCACAACGAACCCGTCCCGTGGTCGGAGTTGGAGCGCCGGCTGTCCGACCGGCCGGTCGTGGCCGACGCGCGCGGTGACGGTGGCGACAGCCCCGCCTGGTCGGCCAAGCGGGGGCCGTATGTCCCCCCAGCCACCGTCGCCTCCCGGCCCCGTCGCCGTCGGTCCGGTGCCGTCGACTACGTCGAGCTGCACTGCCATTCCAACTTCAGCTTCCTCGACGGCGCCTCCGCTCCCGAGGAGCTGGCCGAGGAGGCGGCCCGCCTGAACCTGACCGCCCTGGCCCTCACCGACCACGACGGCCTCTACGGGGTGGTGCGCTTCTCCGAGGCGGCCGCCGCGCTGGGGGTGCCCACCGTCTTCGGCGCCGAGCTCACCATCGACGGTCCCCGGACATCCCAGGCGGGAGTTGCCGACCCCGGGGGACGCCACCTGGTCGTGCTCGCCCGCGACGTCACCGGCTACGCCCGGTTGTCGCGGGCCATCTCCGCCGCCCAGATGGCGGCGCCCGAAAAGGGCCTGCCCCGCATCGGCCTTCCCGAGCTGGCCCCCCTGGCCGGCGGTCACTGGCAGGTGCTCACCGGCTGTCGCAAGGGGGCGGTTCCCGCCACCCTCGTCGAGGCCGGTCCCGCCGCCGCCGCCCAGGAGCTGGCTGCGCTCGTCGGCGCCTTCGGGGCCGAGCACGTGGCCGTGGAGATCTGGGACCACGGCGACCCGGTCGACTCCGCCCGCAACGACGCCCTGGTGGGGCTGGCCGCCCGGGCCGGCCTCGACGTGGTGGCCACCAACAACGTCCACTACGCCACGCCCGCCCGCCACCGGTTGGCCACCGCCCTGGCCGCGGTGCGAGCCCGGCGCTCGCTCGACGAGGTCGACGGGTGGCTGCCGGCGGCGGCATCGGCCCACCTGCGCTCGGGCGCCGAGCAGGCCCGCCGGTTCGCCCGGTACCCGGGGGCCGTCGAGCGGGCGGCCGAGCTGGGCCGGGCCTGCGCCTTCGACCTGGCCCTGGTCGCCCCCAACCTGCCCAACTACCCGGTGCCCGCCGGTCACACCGAGATGACCTGGCTGCGCGAGCTCACCCGCCGGGGTGTCGAGCGTCGGTACCCGCCCCCGGGCAACCACAAGGCCCTGGCCCAGATCGCCCACGAGCTGGAGGTCATCGAGGCCCTCGGCTTCCCCGGCTACTTCCTCATCGTCTGGGACATCGTCGAGTTCTGCCGCAGCAACGACATCTACTGCCAGGGCCGGGGGTCGGCGGCCAACTCGGCGGTCTGTTACGCCCTGGGCATCACCAACGCCGACGCGGTGGGCCTGGGCCTGCTCTTCGAGCGCTTCTTGTCGCCCGAGCGTGACGGGCCGCCCGACATCGACGTCGACATCGAGAGCGACCGGCGGGAGGAGGCCATCCAGTACGTCTACGAGCGCTACGGCCGGGAGAACGCGGCCCAGGTGGCCAACGTCATCACCTACCGGCCCAAGTCGGCCGTGCGCGACATGGGCAGGGCCCTGGGCCATCCCCCCGGCGCCCTCGATGCCTGGTCCAAGCAGATCGAAGGCTGGTCGCTTTCCGAGGCGTTCCCCGCCGACACGGCCGACCCCCCCGACCGTTCCGGTCACGTTCCTGCGGGCCAGGGCCCGCCGAAACGTGACCAGTTCGCCGAGGTGCCGCCGGCCGTCGTCGACCTGGCCCGTCAGGTCGAGGGCTTCCCCCGCCACCTGGGCATCCACTCCGGGGGCATGGTCATCTGCGACCGGCCGGTGGTCGAGGTGTGCCCGGTCGAGTGGGGGC
>JBBWZS010000147.1:0-4588 GCA_039649175.1 Acidimicrobiaceae bacterium | reverse complement strand
GGAGATCTCCCTCACCTACATCCTGGGCGTCGGTCGCACCACGGCCGGCACCATCTGCACCCAGACGGGCATCAACCCCGACACCCGGGTGCGCGACCTCACCGACGACGAGGTGGCCCAGCTCCGTACGTGGATCGACGACAACCTCAAGGTCGAGGGTGACCTGCGGCGCAACACGGCCCAGGACATTAAGCGCAAGATCGAGATCAGCTGCTACCAGGGCATCCGCCATCGCCGCGGCCTGCCGGTTCGGGGGCAGCGCACCCACACGAACGCCCGGACCCGCAAGGGCCCGAAGAAGACCGTTGCCGGAAAGAAAAAGGTGAGGAAGTAGTGCCGAAGCCCAAGCCCGGCGGTCGTCGGCCGCGCAAGAAGGAACGCAAGAACGTTGCCTTCGGCGTGGCTCACATCAAGAGCTCGTTCAACAACACCATCGTCTCCATCTCCGACCCCGAGGGCAACGTCCTGGCATGGGCGTCGGCCGGCAACGTCGGGTTCAAGGGGTCACGCAAGTCGACACCCTTCGCCGCCCAGCTGGCGGCCGAGACCTGCGCCCGGCGGGCCATGGAGCACGGCGTGCGCCGCGTCGAGGTGGTCGTGAAGGGCCCGGGATCAGGACGCGAGACGGCTATCCGGTCGTTGACGGCGGCGGGCATCGAGGTCGCCGGCATCAAAGACCTCACGCCCATCCCCCACAACGGTTGCCGCCCCCCCAAGCGGAGGCGTGTCTGATGGCCCGCTACACCGGTCCCGTCTGCCGGCTGTGCCGACGCGAGCGGATGAAGCTGTTCCTGAAGGGCCCCAAGTGCGACTCGATGAAGTGCCCGATCGAGCGCCGGCCCTACCCCCCCGGCGAGCACGGGCGAGGACGCATCCGCGAGTCCGAGTACCTGCTCCAGCTGCGGGAGAAGCAGAAGGCCCGCCGCATCTACGGCGTGCTCGAGAAGCAGTTCCGCCTCATGTACAAAGAGGCCAACCGCCAGGGCGGGATCACCGGCGAGAACCTGCTGCGCATGCTCGAGCAACGCCTCGACAACGTGGTCTTCCGTGCCGGTTGGGGCGCCAGTCGCAACCAGGCCCGCCAGTTCGTCCGTCACGGCCACGTGCAGGTCAACGGTCGCCGGGTCACCATCCCCAGCTTCCAGGTCCGCAAGGGCGACGTGATCGCCCTTCGCCAGAAGTCGCAGTCGCTCATCGTGATCCGCCACAACCTCGACACTCTCGACCGGGCCATGCCGCCGTGGTTGGAGACGGCCGAAGAACCGATGTCGGTTCGCGTCCGCGACCTCCCCCTGCGCGCACAGATCGACGTGCCCGTCCGAGAGTCGCTGATCGTCGAGCTCTACTCCAAGTAACCCACCTCCGTCTCGCGCCTGTCGGACCCGGCGGCGACGTCAACAGGCAGTGACGGGCCCGCCCGGCCCGGCCACCGCAACCACCACCCCGTAGGAGCAGGCTGATGCTGATTATCCAGCGCCCCACCGTCGAAGCCCTGGGCGAGCCCGAGGGCAACCGCCAGCGGTTCGCCATCTCACCGCTCGAGCCCGGCTTCGGCCACACCCTCGGCAACTCGTTGCGCCGGACACTGCTGTCGTCCATCCCGGGCGCCGCCGCCACCCAGGTGCGGTTCGACGACTCGCTCCACGAGTTCGCCACCATCCCCGGGGTCAAAGAGGACGTGACCGACCTCATCCTCAACCTCAAGGATCTGGTCATGCGGGTGGAGTCCGAGGAGCCGGTCAACCTGCGCCTCGACGCCCGGGGCCCGGGCGAGGTGACCGCCGGCGACCTCCAGCCCCACGCCGACGTGGAGATCCTCAACCCCGAGCTGCACATCGCCACCCTGTCGCCCAAGGGCCGCCTGGCCCTGGACATCACCGTCGAGCGGGGCCGGGGTTACGTGTCGGCCGAGCGCAACAAGCACAGCGTGGTGATCGGGGTCATCCCGGTCGACTCCATCTTCTCGCCGGTGCGGCGCGTGGCCTTCAACGTCGAGCCCACCCGGGTCGAGCAGGCCACCAACTACGACCGCCTCACCCTCGACATCGACACCGACGGGTCCATCTCGCCGCGCGAGGCCCTGGCCTCGGCGGGGGGCACGTTACGGGCCCTGGTCTCCCTGGTCGCCGAGATGAGCGACGCCCCCCAGGCCCTGGAGCTGGGCGAGACGGGCTCGATCGGCAGCGGGTCACCCGACCTCGACCTGGCCATCGAGGAGCTCGACCTGTCGGAGCGGCCCCGGAACTGCCTCAAGCGGGCCCAGGTCAACACCGTCGGCGAGCTGGTGACCAAGAGCGAGGACGACCTCCTGGCCATCACCAACTTCGGCCAGAAGTCGCTCGACGAGGTGCTCGTCAAGCTCGACGAACGCGGACTGGCCCTGCGCGCCTCCGCCCCCCGGGAGGTCTGAGCGATGCCGGGCACCCCCACCAAGGGCCGGCGGTTCGGCGGCAGCGCCGCCCACCAGAAGGCCATCATGGCCAACCTGGTGGCGTCGCTCATCGCCGCCGAGGCCCTCGTCACCACCGAGGCCAAGGCCAAGGCCCTGCGTCCGGTGGCCGAGAAGATGATCACCAAGGCCCGCAAGGGCGGCGTGCACCGTCACCGTCAGGTCGTCTCGTTCATCCGGGACAAGGACATGGCCCACAAGCTGTTCGACGAGATCGGCCCCCGATACGAGGACCGGCCCGGCGGCTACACCCGTATCTTGAAGTTGGGCCCCCGCCACGGTGACAACGCACCGATGGCCCGCATCGAACTGGTGTGACCCCGACCCCGGCGGGGGGCCCGGCGGCCCTGCCGCAGGGTCAGCTCTCCCTGGTGGGCCCCGACCTGTCGGAGCCGGGGCCCGACGGCGAGCCGGTGACCGAGACGCCGTCGCCGCCCGCCGAGCCTGGCGACCCCGGCCCCATGGTGCGGGTGCGGATGACGGTCGCCTACAACGGCCACGGCTTCCACGGCTTCGCCGCCCAGCCCGGTGACCTGCCTACGGTGGCCGGCACCCTCTCGGGCGCCTTGAGCCGGCGCCTGGGGCACCCGGTCACCCTGGTGGCGGCGGGCCGCACCGATGCCGGGGTCCACGCCCGGGCCCAGGTGGTGAGCTTCGACGCCGCCGCCGACCGGTTCGAGCCTGTCGGCCTGCAACGCTCGCTCAACCGGGCCCTGTCGCCGGCGGTGGTGGTGCGGGCCGTGGAGGCGGCACCCGAAGGGTTCGACGCCCGGCGTTGGGCGCGCAGCCGCAGCTACCGCTACACGATCCTGAACCACCCCCTCCCCGACCCGTTCCTCGCCGTCACCGCCTGGCACGTGCCCGAGCCCCTCGACATCGCCGCCATGCGCCTGGCCTGTGACCCGCTGGTGGGTGAGCACGACTTCACCTCGTTCTGCCGCGTGCCCCGGCGGATGTTCGTGGAGGCCAACATGGTGCGCCGGGTCCTCGACGCCCGATGGGTGCGCGCCGCCGACGACGTGGTGCGCTTCGAGATCCGGTCGAGCGCGTTCTGCCACCAGATGGTGCGTTCGATCGTGGGCTTCATGGTGGCCATCGGGACGGGTCGCCGGCGGGCCGGTGAGGTGGCGGCGGCGCTGCGCGCACGCGACCGCTCCGCCGCCCCCAACCTGGCTCCCGCCCATGGTCTGTGCCTCTGGGAGGTCGGGTACTGACCGGCGTGAGCGCGAGATCTAGGTGGTTCCCCGCTTGGTCTTCTCGGCCTTCTTCATCTTCTTGGCGGCCCGCTTCTCGAGCAGGCTCTTGCCCTGTTTCTTGTTCTGTCCCGACGGCGGAGCCTTGTTTGCCATGCTCGGATCCTACCGGCACCGCCCCCGGTGGGGGCGATGCCCCCACGTGGGTCTAGACTGAACCGGCTCAGCGCGCCGCTGTCGGAAGGAACCCGCGTGCGTACGTACTCACCAAAACCTGCCGAGATCCACCGCGCCTGGCACGTCATCGACGCCGACGGCCTCGTCCTCGGCCGGATGGCCACCGAGGTGGCCACCCTGCTGCGGGGCAAGCACAAGGCCATGTACGCCCGTCATCTCGACACCGGCGACCACGTCATCGTCATCAACGCCTCCAAGGTGGTGCTCACCGCCGACAAGGCCTCCAAGAAGGAGGCCATCCGCCACACCGGGTACCCGGGTGGCATCCGTCGCCGCGGCTACACCGAGATCCTCGCCACCCGGCCCCAGGACGCCGTGCGCCACGCGGTGAAGGGCATGTTGCCCAAGGGCCCGCTGGGCCAGCAGATGCTGCGCAAGCTCAAGATCTACGGCGGGCCGGATCATCCCCATGCCGCCCAGATGCCCGAGGCGCGCCCGGTGGCCCATGCCCGGCGCATCGCCCCGTAGGAGACCCCCCGAGATGCCCAAGCCCCTCGTGCAGTCCACTGGTCGCCGGAAGCAGGCCGTCGCCCGCGTGCGCATCCGCCCGGGCACCTGTCAGATCACGGTCAACAAGCGGAGCCTCGACAACTACTTCCCCTCCGAGACCCACCGCATGGTGGTCACCGAGCCCTTGCGGCTCACCACCACCGACGAGGTCTACGACGTCGACGCCAGCATCGACGGTGGCGGCATCTCCGGCCAGGCC
>JBBWZS010000109.1:0-3314 GCA_039649175.1 Acidimicrobiaceae bacterium | reverse complement strand
CGTCCGTCGTCGGTCACCGTGAGGTGAAGTTCCGACGAGACATCCAGGCGCACCACGCACGATCGGGCGTCGGCGTGGCGTACGACATTGGTGATGGCCTCGGTGGCGATGCGAAAGGCGGCCACCTCGATCGCCGCCGGAAGGGTCGGACAGTCGTCGGGTAGCTGCACATCCACGATCAGACCGCTTCGTTCGGCCCGGGTGACCATCTCCCGCAGCGCCCCGCAAAGACCGACTTCATCGAGGCGCGGGGGACGGAGGCCCTGCACGAGGCCGCGGATGTCGGCGATGGCGTCTTCCAGCTCGACACGCAGCCGCTCCGCGGCCGCGGCTGCAGCCGGGGCGGTGTGCTCGGCGGCCTCGATCACGAGGTCGAGACCGAGGGCCACGCCCGTCAGTTGCGGTCCGAGGCCGTCGTGCAGGTCGTTGCGAAGCCGGCGACGTTCCTCCTCCCGCGCCGCCACGATACGTTCACGGGAGCGCCGGAGATCCTCGGTCAGGCTCACGTTGGCGGCGACCACCGCGGCCTGGCTGGCCAGTTCGTTGAGCAGCGTGCGTTCCCGGTCGGTGATCTCGCGCTCGCCCGGCCGGCGACCAACGACGAGTGCGCCGATCGTCCGACCCTGGTGGACCAGGGGGATCCGCGTCGCTTCCTCCCCGCAGGTGCCCTGGGCGAGCACCTGCACGCGATCCGCCCCGATGAGCTCGACCGCGACATATGGCACTCGTAGTGCGGCGGCGGTGACGGTGACCAACCCCGTGATGAGCTCCTCCGGCGACCCGGCCGCCGCCAATTGACCTGCGACCCGTGACAGAACCGCGGACGGCTCGTCGCGCTGGCCGTACAGCAAGCGGTTCACGCTGCGCTGTATGCGGGTTCGAGCCGGGACGAGGACGAGCGCGGCGGCCAAGGCACCGACGAACGACGGCGTGCCGGCACCCTCGGACCCCAGGAGGGCGGCGACGCCGACCGCCGCGCCGAACACGGCGGCAACGACGGCCGTGAGCGCGGCGTAGACCAAGGCGCGGTTGAGAACGATGTCGATGCCGTAGACGCGGTGTCGGAGGGTGGCGCCGACGATGACCGAAACCTCGATCAGCGTCGTGCCTTGGGCGACTGCCGTGCCGATCCCCGCCGGTAGGGCCACCACTGCGATCGGCACGATGATCGTGATGGGAACGCCGATGGCCACGAGCCACGACAGGACCCGGCGATCGTCGCCTTGGGCCTGCCGCCAGCGCAGGACCAACACCACGATGACAGCGATGGCGGCGGGGGCGAAGAACGCCGGGGCCATGTCGATGGACGACCTGGCCATGGAGACGCTCAGCGGGTTGTGCCACCGGGCGATGGCTGCGCCGCTGCCACCTTGACCGGGAAAGGGGTCCAGGGCCGCGTCGAGCGTGCCCACCACGGCGAGCACGACCGCCCCCCACACCACCCACCGCTTCCAGCCGCCCGGGGCCTGGCCGTCCGGGTAGAGCCCGTAGATCACCGTGAGGATGGGCTGCTCGACCAGGGGGCACCAGGCGGCAAGCCAGAGCCCGAAGGTAGGGGCGGGCAGGTGATGGTGGCCGAGGCCGACGGCCACGGCCAGTTCCAGACCGACGCCGGCCAACCCGTGGGCGACCCCCGCGCCAAGCGCCAACCACCCGAAGACCACCCCGGGCCGCCTCGTCGCCAGGTACCAGCCGGTGATCGTGAACAGCGCCCCGGAGCTGGCGTTGATGAACCAGAAGGGTTGGAACAGATCCGGCAACGACTCGTGGACGGGAAGACTGCGGTTCGGAACATGGGCGAGGGCCGTGGCGATGGCGAGGGCCACGCCGGCGACCAGAGCCACGCGGGCGGTCCTCGCCGAGGCTGTCGGTCGCGCTGTCGGCACTCTTCCTCCCCTCACATGCTCGTCGAGCGGAGCGGCCCGGCGCTCGACCATGCCCTCATGGTGCCGTGCATGTGTCCCGGCGCGCCCGGGACATTGCCGATGAGTCCCGGGACGCGGCCCGGGACGTCCCGGGGAGACCTCCCGGTTCGCCCGGTCGGATGTCCCGTGCGCCGACCTCCTGGAGCGCCCAAGGTCAGACCAGTGCCGGGGTACCGGCTGAGAGAAGGGGGCAGCCATGCGAGAGAACCAGGATCGCCACAGTGACCAGGGGTCCGGGAGCTATCGGCGAACCGGCGCCCTGTGGCTGGCCGGCGGACTGCTGTGGGTGACGGCGGGCGCAGTCGGCTCCGATCTCCATGGATGGCGATTCGACTCCGCTGAAGCGTTGTGGATCATCGCCGATCTGCTCCTGCTTGCGGGCCTGGTCGATCTGCGACGCCTGGGAGCGCACGGACCAGGCCGGCTCGGCAACGTCGGCATGGCCATTGCCGTCATCGGTCGGCTGGTGTTCGTCGCCGCCGAGCTTGTCAGCCTGGTCCAACGGTCGGACGAGAACGCGCTCTACCCCATTGCGGCCCTTCTGAGCGCGGCCGGAATGCTCGCGTACGGCGTTTCCGTCGTCCGGGCCGGTGTGTGGCACGGTCCGTCCCGGTTCGGCCCGCTGGCGATGGGCCTGTACCCGTTCCTCGTGATGTTCCCCCTGGTGGCGGCCGACAACGGCAACCCGTCCGTTCCCGCCATCGCGGCCTGGGGCCTGGTCGGTGCCGTCTCCGTCGGACTCGCCACCCTTGCAGCCGCCGGCCGCTCATCCTGGACCTCGGCGCCCCCGGCCTCCGCTCTGGCCAACTGACAGAGAGAGGCGGCCGCCGCGCCGTCCTGCTCACGACCGATCGGCGGATGACAACGGAGTTGCACGAAGGGCGCGCATCGCGCCGCTCGAAATTCCATACCAAACAAGGGAGAGGTAGTCATGACAAAGGCACGTGGCAATGCGGATCGATTCCGTTCCCGCCGGTGGAGGCTGTCGCTGGGAGTGATCGTCGTGGCCGGGACCCTCGGCGCGGCCGGGGTCGCCGTCGCCAGCATCCCCGGCCAGAACGGCGTCATCAGCGGCTGTTACAACAAGTCGAACGGCGGCCTGCGGGTGGTCGACGTCTCTGCCGGGGACGCGTGCAAGACGACCGAGACGGCCATTCAGTGGAATGAGGTCGGCCAGCAAGGCGCTGTCGGGCCGCAAGGTCCTCAAGGCCCTGCCGGGCCGGCCGGGCCGCAGGGTGCGACCGGCGCCGTCGGTCCGGCCGGAGCGCAGGGCGCCACCGGGGCCACCGGGGCCACCGGGGCCACCGGGGCACAAGGCCCGGCTGCGACGTTGGGCGTGTCGACCCGGTTGGGCAACGTCGTCGAGGTTCCCCGTGACTTCGGCGCCCA
>JBBWZS010000097.1:0-6052 GCA_039649175.1 Acidimicrobiaceae bacterium | reverse complement strand
GTGGCGGGGAGCTGCTCGACCCTACGGGCGGTCTCGAGGGTGCCCACCGCCGCACCCACCGACGAACCGGTAGCCGAGGCCAGCCACTCGGCGGCGCTGCGATGACCGCCGCCCCGCCACTGGTTGGTCTCCTCCACCCGCCGAGCCATGAGCGCCTTGCCCGCCGCCGCCAGGCGCTCGGCCTCGGCGAACAGCTTCAGGAGCCGGGCGGCGTCGTCACCTCGGAAGGTCCGGGGCTCGAGCGACGCCACCGCCCGTCGAAGGAGCTTGACCGCTGCCATCACCAGTGCGAACACATGTTCGATGTTAGACGTCGTCTCCGGTCTTTGCAAGTGGTTCTGTACCTTCTTGCCGAATACGGATGACAGCCATGTGCTTGGTAGCCGGCCTGCGACTTCCGCGACCGAGCGGGAGATCGGCTCTCGGCCGATGGCCTACGGACGCTCCAGCCGCCGGACTTCGGCTGCTTCCCAGCGGCCGTGATGGCCGGCCATCACAGCGAAGACGACGGCCGTGCCCGGCTCGATGATGCGCGAACCGTCGGCCAGGCTGGTGCAGTGGAAGGCCAGCTCGCGCCCGTCGTCGCCTCGCACAGTGCCCGAGCCGCGGTGCTCGTCGAAGTCGGCGACGGTCCCGAAGGTCACGAGGATCCGCCTCCTCCTGTCGTCACGGGGCACCGCGGTGCCACGCACCCGGGTACCCGCCGGGAACGACTCAGTGGACGATCTTGGCCAGGGGGACCTCGATGATGTCGGAGGCGCCGGCGTCTTTCAGGGCGGGGATGAGGATGTTGATCTCGGCCTTGGGCACCACCGTCTCCAGGGCGTAGGCCTCGGCGCCGAACAGCTTCGACATGGTCGGCGCCTTCAGGGCGGGTAGCAGGGCGATGACGGCGTCGAGGTCGGCGGCGGCGACGTTGAGCTTGACCAGCACCTTGCCCCGGGCCTCGAGCGAGCCCTGGAGCAGGGTGTGGAGCTGACTCATGGCGTGGCGCTTGGCCGGGTCGTCGTAGGCCGCCGGGTTGGCGATGAGCTCGGTGAAGCTCACCAACATGGTGTCGAGGATGCGCAGACCCGCCGCTCGCAGGGCCCGACCGGTCTCGGTGATCTCCACCACCGCGTCGGCGATCTCCGGCACCTTGGCCTCGGTGGCCCCGTACGACAGGCGGATGTCGGCGTCGACGCCGTGCTTCTCGAAGTAGCGACGGGTCAGTTCCGGGTACTCGGTGGAGACGCGCAGACCCGAGGGAAGGTCCTCGACCCGCTCAACCACGGAGTCACCACCGACGGCCAGCACCACCCGCACAGGCCTGGCGGTGGCCTTCGAGTAGTGGAGCTGGCCGAGGGACACGACCTCGCGACCGGTCTCTTCGATCCAGTCGCGCCCGGTGATGCCCAGGTCGAACAGTCCCTCGGCCACGTAGTGGGGGATCTCCTGAGGCCGCAGGATGCGGACCTCGTCGATGCGGGGGTCGTCGACCGCGCCCCGGTAGTCGACATCGGATCCCCGGCTCACGCCGAGGTCGGCGTCCTCGAACAGGGCCATGGTGGCCCGCTCGAGTGAGCCCTTGGGCAGGACCAGACGCAGCAACGCCTACACCGGTCCCTGGCTCTTGGGGAGCTGGCGCAGCAGGTCGACCATCTCGATGGCGGTGGTGACCGCTTCGAATCCCTTGTTGCCGACCTTGCCCCCGGCTCGCTCCAGCGCCGCCTCGGTGGTGTCGGTCGTGAGGACCCCGAAGATGACGGGGACGCCCGTCTCGAGGCTGACCTGCTGGAGGCCCGCCGCACACTGCGTGCACACGTGGGTGTAGTGGTCGGTCGATCCCCGCACGACAGCCCCCACGCACACCACGGCATCGTGGTCGCCCGACTCGGCCAGGCGGCGCGCCACCAGGGGGAGCTCGAAGGCGCCCGGCGCCCATGCCAGGGTGATCGACGCCTCCTCGACACCGTGGCGCACGAGGGCGTCGCGGGCCCCGGCCACCAGGCGATCGGTGACCAGGTCGTTGAAGCGGCTGGCGGCGATGGCGATGCGCATCCCGTCGCCGCGCAGCCGGCCTTGGTAGGTGTTCAATCGAGTCCCTCCAGGAGATGACCGAGCCGTTGCTGCTTGGTGCGCAGGTAGGCGATGTTCTCGGGATTGGGCTTGGACTGCAGACCCACGCGCTCGACGATCTGCAGGCCGTAGCCCTCGAGGCCGCCGTACTTGGCCGGGTTGTTGGTGAGCAGGCGCATGGTCGTGATGCCGAGGTCGACGAGGATCTGGGCGCCGATGCCGTATTCGCGGTTGTCGACCGGGAGGCCGAGGGCCAGGTTGGCGTCGACGGTGTCGGCGCCCTGGTCCTGCAGTGTGTAGGCCCGCAGCTTGTGGGCGATGCCGATGCCCCGGCCCTCGTGGCCCCGCAGGTACACGACCACGCCGAGGCCCTCCTTGGCGATCAGCTCGATGGCCGCCTCGAGTTGGAACCCGCAGTCGCAGCGCAGCGAACCGAACACGTCACCGGTGAGGCATTCGGAGTGCACCCGCACGAGCACGTCGGCCTCGCCCTGCACGGCGCCCCGCACCAGAGCCAGGTGGCGGTCACCGTCGAGCACGCTCTCGTAGACGTAACAGGTGAAGTCGCCCCACTGGGTGGGGATGCGCGCCTCGGCCACCCGCTCCACCAGCTTCTCGGACTGGCGCCGGTAGTGGATGAGGTCGGCGATGGAGATGAGGGCCAGACCGTGCTCGGCGCTGAAGCGGGTGAGCTCGGGAAGGCGGGCCATGGCCGTCTTGTCCTCGGTGACGACCTCGCACAACACGCCGGCGGGGGTGAGGCCGGCTAGGCGGGCCAGGTCGACGGCGGCTTCGGTGTGGCCGGCGCGCTTGAGCACCCCGCCTTCGCGGTAGCGCAACGGGTACATGTGGCCCGGGCGGACGAGGTCGGCCGGCTGGGTGTCGGCGTCGATGAGGGCGGCGATGGTCGCCGCCCGGTCGGCGGCGGAGATGCCCGTGGACGTGCCGACGCGCGCGTCGACGGAGATGGTGAAGGCGGTGCGGTTCGATTCGGTGTTGTCGACCACCATGGGGGGCAGCTCGAGGGCGTCGAGGCGATCGCCGGTGAGCGGCGCACAGATGACCCCCGAGGTGTGGTTCAAGAAGAAGGCGATCTTCTCCGGGGTGGCGAACTCGGCGGCCATGATGAGGTCGCCCTCGTTCTCGCGATTGGCGTCGTCGACCACCACGACGATCTCGCCCCGGGCGAAGGCGGCCACGGCGTCGGGGATGCTGGTGAACGGGCTGTCGCTCGCCTCGATCCTCGATGCGATGGGCCCGACTGTGGACGGCATAGCGGTCAGCTCCCGGTGACGAGTCTCTCGACGTATTTGGCGACGACGTCGACCTCGAGGTTCACCCGATCCCCGGGTTTCCTCCTCCCCAGAGTAGTGACCGCAGCGGTGTGCGGAACGATGGCCACGGTGAAGCCCCCGTCGTCGACAGTGGCGATCGTCAGGCTGCAACCGTCGACGGCCACCGATCCCTTCGCTACCAGATACCGGTGCAGGCCGGCGGGGGCGACCACCGCCAGGTCGGGCGCCGGCGTGGTGACGCTGCCGACGGCGTCGATGTGGCCCTGCACCAGGTGACCTCCCAGGCGGTCGGCCAGGCGTACCGGGCGCTCGAGGTTCACCGCCTCGCCGGGTGCCAGGTCGCCGAAAGTGGTCCGGGTGAGGGTCTCGGCCACCACGTCGGCCGACCACCAACCCGGGCCGTGGTCGACGACGGTGAGACAGCAGCCGTTCACCGAGATGGAGGCGCCGAGCTCGACGTCGTCGAGCACCCGCTCGGCGTCGAAGGTGAAGCGGCTGCCCTCGCGACAGCGGAGCTGGCCGAGCTCTTCGATGATGCCGGTGAACACGATTCGCTACCCGTCCGCCTCGGGCCGACCGGGGGCACCCGGGCCGGCTGCCGGTGCCAGGTCGACCCGCAGGTCGGCGCCCAGCCGGCGCACGTCGACGATCCGGCCCCGCCAGATGTCGGCCATGGTGGGCGCGCCCGGCCCGGCCAACACGGGACGGCCGTCGTCGCCGCCCAGGAGGGCGGGAGCCAGGTAGAACACGTAGCGGTCGACAAGCCCGGCCCGATGGAACGCACCGGCCACGGTGGCGCCGCCCTCCACCAGCACCTGGAGGACGTCGCGCTTTCCGAGGTCGTCGAGCACGCCTCCCAGGTCACCGTCGAGCTCGAGGACGGGCTGCACCCGCGCCTGCGCCGGCGCCTTTCCCAGCACGACCCGGAGTGGAGATCGCGCCTGTACCGCCGGCTCATCGTCGCGCCCCTGACGGGCATCGCGCACGGTGAGGGCGGGGTCGTCGGCGCGGACGGTTCCGGCGCCGACGAGCACGGCGTCGCTGTCGGCCCGCAGGCAGTGGGCGTCGGCTCGGGCCTCGGCGCCGGTGATCCACCGGCTGGAGCCGTCGGGCGCCGCGGTGCGACCGTCGAGGGTGGCGGCCAGCTTCACCACCACCCACGGACGGCCCGTGGTGCGGTGCTTGAGGTAGGGCGCCAGTTGGGCGGCGACTTCGGTGGAGCCCACCCCAGTCACGACCTCGATGCCCGCCCCCCGCAACGCCGCCACGCCGGCGCCGGCCACCCTGGGGTCGGGGTCGGTGATGCCCACGACGACCCGGGCCACACCGGCGGCCACGATGGCCTCGACGCACGGCGGGGTGCGGCCGTGATGCACACAGGGCTCGAGAGTGGTGAACAGGGTCGCCCCTCGTGCCGCCTCACCGGCGGCGGCCAGCGCCACGACCTCGGCGTGGCGCCCCCCCGGCGGCTGGGTCGCGCCCTCGAACCCTCCGGGCTCGATGACACAGCCCACCCAGGGATTGGGCGACGTGGTGGCCCGCACACCGGCGGCCAGGGCGACGGCCCGTCGCATGACGGCGGCGTCGTGGTTCATGCCGGGTGGGCCGTGGGGCGGTCGGCCAGGAGGGCGACGGCGTGGGGGAGGACGTCGAGCACGGCCTCGAGGCACTCGACGGCCCCGGCCGAAGATCCGGGGGTGTTGAGGATGACGACCTGACCCCGCGTGCCGGCCACGCCTCGCGACAGCCTCCCCTTGTCGGGGTTGGTCAGGCGCATGGCCTCGGCCAGCCCCGGTGCCTCTCGTTCGAGCACTTTGCGCGTTCCCTCGGGGGTCAGGTCGCGCGGACCGAACCCGGTGCCGCCGGTGGTGACCACCACGCCGGCAAAGCCCTCGGCCAGGTCGACCAGCGCCCGGGCCACGGCATCGTCGCCGTCGGCGGTCACCCGGTGGTCGGCCACCTCCCATCCCGCCTCCCGCAGGCGGGCGACCAGCGCTGCCCCCGAGCGGTCCTCCCTGGTCCCGGCCACCACGCCGTCGGACACGGTGAGCACCTTGGCTTGCAAGACGGTGGCGTCGGCGTCAGTCACCGAGACGATCCTCGGGGGCCAGGCGGGCGCCGTTGCGCCAGGCTCCCGCGCTCTGCACCGGTCGGTTCTCGGGCTGCACCTCCACCAGCTGCAGACCGCCGTCGCCGGCGCCTACGACCAGGGTGGTGGGGTCGAGGACGCCCGGCGACATGGCTGCGTCATGTACCAGGCGGGTGCGGTGGACCTTGAGGCGCGACCCGCGAAAGGTCGTCCACGCCTGGCCCACCCGAACGACCCTGTGCAACTCCACCGCCGGCAGGTGCCAGTCGAGGTGGTGGTCGGCGGGAGCCAGCTTGGCCGCGTAGGTCGGCTCGCCCAGCTGGGGCCGGGGCTTGGGCAGATGGTCTCCGTCCAGGAGGTCGACCAGCAGGGCGGTGCCGTGCTCGCCCAGCCGGGCGCGCAACTCGTCGGCGGTCTCGTCAGGGCCGATCGCCACCTCCTCGCTGGCGTAGATCGGGCCGGTGTCGAGGCCCTCCTCCAACGCCATCACGCACACGCCGGTGACGGTGTCGCCGGCGAGGATGGCCCGCTCCACCGGGGCCGCACCCCGCCAGCGGGGGAGCAGCGAGAAGTGGATGTTGACCATGGGCACGGCGGCCAGCACGTGGGG
>JBBWZS010000060.1:0-14810 GCA_039649175.1 Acidimicrobiaceae bacterium | reverse complement strand
GGCCGGCGGGCAAGCGGTGCGGCGAGTGGACGCCTCGCTACATGTTCGACGCGTGGACACCGCCCCTGCTGCACCGGGCGGCCCCGGAGGCCCGGCTTGTCGTCATGCTGCGGGACCCGGTGGAACGGTTCCGGTCGGGGCTGACCCACAGCCTGGAGCGGGGCAGGACGGTGGACGCCGCGACCGTCGACGAGGCCCTCTCCCGGAGCTTGTACCGAGCCCAGCTGGCCGGCGTCCTCCGGTACTTTCCTCGCTCGCAGGTCCTCGTCCTCCAGTACGAGCGGTGCACGGCCGAGCCGGTCCGGATGCTGCGGCGGACCCACGCCTTCCTGGAGTTGGCGGAGCATCCCCCGGCAACGGCCGCCGTCGGTCGCGTCAACGTCACGGCCATCGCCAAGCTGGAGCTACCGGCGCCGCTGATGAGCGAGGTGCGCGCCCGCCTGGGGCCCGATGTCGAGCAGCTGGCGGCGGAGTTCCCCGAGATCGACTTGGGGCTGTGGCCCAACTTCGGGTCCTAGGGCAGAGGGTCCTGACATGCGCGTCGTCCTCGTCAGCAACGGCCTGACCCGCGCCGGGGCCGAGACCCAGCTGATGGGGCTGGCCCGGGCGCTGCGGCGACGGGGTGACGAGGTCGGCCTCCTGTCGATCCTGCCCAACGAGGCGTTCCTCGACGATCTGGCGACGCTGGCCATCCCCGCGGTGGAGTGCAAGCTGCGCCCGGGGCTGCGTGCGGTGTCGGCCATGGCCGACGGGATACGCGTCCTGCGCGCCTGGCGCCCCGATGCGGTGGTGAGCTTCCTCTTCCAGGCCGACATGCTGGCCCGGGTGGCGGGCCGGCTCACAGGCGTGCCCGTGATCATCTCCTCCATCCGCAACGAGCGGGTCCCGGGCCTGGGCCGGGAGCGTCTGATCCGCCTGACCGACCGGCTCTGCACCCTGACCACCACCAACTCGCAGCTGGCGGCCGAAGGCCTCATCAGTAGGGGGGTCGTCCCGCGAGAGCGCCTGGTGGTCGTGCCCAACGGCGTCGACCCCTCCGCCTTCACGCCGCCGTCGCCGGCCCGTCGAGCGCAGATCCGTGAGGCGCTCGGCGTGGTCGGAGACCAGTTCCTGTGGCTGGCTGCGGGCCGCCTGGAGCCCCAGAAGGACTATCCGACCCTGCTGCGGGCCTTCGCCGGGGTCGCCGGGGCCGCCGGGGCCGGGGGTGATCCTGTCCTGCGCATCGCCGGCCAGGGCCCGTTACGGGAGGAGCTCGAGGCCCTGGCCGCCCGGTTGGGGGTCGCGTCGCGGACACAGCTGCTCGGCCTGCGCACAGACGTGGCCGACCTGTTGGCCGCCGCCGACGCCGTCGTGCTGTCGTCGGCCTTCGAGGGCCTCCCCAACATCGTGCTCGAGGCGATGGCCGCCGGCCGTCCCGTCGTGGCCTCCCGGGTCGGGGGGGTCGGTGAGCTGGTGGTCGAGGGGGTCACGGGGACGACGGTGAGCCCGGGACAGCCCGAGGAGCTGGGTCGGGCCATGAGCGAGATGATGGCCGTGCCCGAGGAGGACCGCCGCTCCATGGGGTCGACGGCGAGGAGCCTGGTAGCCAGTCGGTTCTCCGTCGACGCCGTCACGGCCCAGTGGGCCGGTCTCCTCGACCGGGAGGTGACCCGCCATCCCCGACCTCCCCGGGCTCGCCCGCCGATGTCGGCGGCCGCCCGGTGACAGACGAGGGGAGGAGATCGAGGTAGCGCCCCGTGACCGTGCCCAGTTGGTAACGGTCGCAGGCGGCGGTGGGGCGGGGGGTCGGCGACGCCACCGCCTCGACGATGGCATCGGCCAGCGCCGCCGGGTCACCGACGGGCACCAGGCGACCCCACCTCCCGTCTTCGAGGATCTCGCGCGGGCCACTCGGGCAGTCGGTGGCCACGATGGGCGCGGCGAAGGCCAGCGCCTCGATCAGCACCGTGGGGAGGCCCTCCCATCGTGACGACAGGGCGAAGACGTCGGCGGCGGCGAAGTACGGGTACGGGTTGTCCACGAAGCCGTGCAGGTCGACCCGCCCGGCCAGACCCAGGCCGACGACCAGCTTCTCCAGGGGGGAGCGGTCGGGGCCGTCGCCCAGGACGATGAGCCGGAAGCTCTCGGGCAGTCTCGTGAACGCGTGCAGCAGGGTGGGGTAGTCCTTCTGGGCGACGAGTCGCCCGACGGCCAGCACCACGGGGCCAGCCCCGGGTGCCAGCCAGGGATGGTCGACAGGCGCGGCGGCGGCTGCGGCCACCCGTTCGAACCGCACCGGGTTGTACACCGTGTGGATGCGGGCCCGGGGCAGCCGCGCCGTGCTGGCCAGGTCGTCGGCCACCCCGTCGGAGACGGCCACGATCCGGTCGGCACCCCGGTAGGCGACGGCCATCACATGGGGCATCACGTGGTCGCGGTGATCGCCGGAGTGTCGGGACGAGGTCGACAGCGTGTTGTGCTCGGTGACCATCACCCAGGGACGGGGTCGCACGAACCGGGCGGCGAGGATGCACAGGACGTTCATGTGGTCGAGGCACGAGATCACCGCCCCGGGCCGCCGTGAGCGGAGGTAGGCCACCAGCGGAGGGAGGCACAGCGCCACCCGCCGCCCCCGGCCCAGCACGAACAGCCGGGCGCGGGCCGGGACCTCGTGGCGCAGCTCGCCGACGTCGGTGCCCACCACCACGTCGACCTCGACGCCGGCATCGAGCAGGCCCTCGGCCAGCTCCAACGACACCCTCTGCGCACCCGCCGCCGTCAGGGCGGGCATGGCGACCGCCACCCGCCCCGGGGCCGGGTCAGGTCGCGGCGGGGTCACCCCACCTGCGTGGCGTTGGCACGAAGCTGGGACCGTACCGATGCCAGCTGGGCGGGGTCGTAGGTGGGATAGTCGATGTTCAGCTCGACGTGGTTGGCGCCCTGATCGGCGGCCCAGCGCAGCGTGGCGTACCAGTCGCCGATCGCCTTGGGGCTGGCGGTCTGGAAGGCGAACGGCGGTCCCATGGCCCTGATGGCGGCGTACATGGTGGGATAGGGGTCGGGCAGCAGCGGCGACGATATGCCGTTGTTCTCGAGGACACACCGGGCCCCGAGCGTGTTCCGGCAGTAGACCATCATCGACTCGGTGAAGGACTCGTCGACCGAGGCGGTGCCGTCGGCGCCGATGCGGTCGTAGGGGTCGAGCGTGAGCCCCGAGCGCGTCTGGGCCCAGACGCCGTGGGCGTCGATCTCCTCGGTGTGGCAGACCTGGTCGGCGGAGGCGGTGAACCCGGCGGCGACGAGGGCGCTCAGCGTGCGGCGGTCGGTGCGCACGGCTCGCAGGAAGGGCTCGGCGTCGAGGATCGTGCAACGCGAGATCACCGTCTCGGCGATCTCCGGCACGGTGTCGTACCTGGCGGCCAGCTTGGCCTGCAGGTCGGCGTAGGCAGCGCCGAAGGAGCTCGTCCAGAACCGGCCGTAGGTGAGCACCTTCCTGCCCTTGAAATAGCTGACGGGGCCGCCGTCCAGGTTCTTGGCCCAGGTGGGCGCTTCCGTGCCCGCCAACACCCGCAGCTTCAGGTGGTAGTCGGCGCCCGGCGCCAGCGCCCGGGCCTTGGCGATGGCGGCGTCGATGGCGTTGTGGTCGGCGACGGGACCGGAGGCGGTGGGCTGCAGGTCGGCCCAGCGGACCCTGACCACGAACCCGTCGACCGCCGGGACCAGAGCCGCCGGTGGTGCTCCCTTGCGGTCGAGGAGGCCGGTGATGACGGGCTTCAGCCCGACCGAGCCCGCCGCCGGCACAGACCCGAGGCCCAGCAGGCTGATTACGGCACTCAGCACGGCGACGACCAAGGGCTTGCACATACTCCTCCGCACGCCGAGCATCATAGGGTCCCGCCGTCCCGAGGCATCAGACGCCCAGCGACCACGGGCTGGCGACCGACAGGTCCCGCATGCTGTAGCCGTACCGCTGGGCATCGGCCTCGAACCGTCGCACCAGGACGCCGGCCACCGGTCGGGTCGCCAGGCCGGTGGACAACTGGTTCCACCGCTGTTGATAGCGGGCGCTGGCCGCTGCGTTCACGTCGGCGGCCGCTGCCTCGGGTGAAGGGCTCAGGCCCACGAACCCGAGCAGGCCGTCGAGCGTGCGCTGGGGCTCGGCCACCAGGTCCTCGTAGCGCAGCACCAGCAGCCGGGTGATCGCGGGGGCGTCGGCGGCGAAGATGTCGTGGCAGACGAACCAGTGGCGCAGCAGCGGCCACAGCGTGGCCGAGCGAACCCGCTTGCGCGAGGCGAGGGCCACCTCCACGGGATGGCGCATGATCACCACGAAGCGGGCGTGGGGGAACAGGCTCTGCAGGTAGCGCATGCGGACGAGGTTCGGGGGTGATTTTTCGACCAGCACCGGGCGCCCCAGGTCCCAGTGCCGGCTCCACTGCCCGAACAGCGTCGCCGCCTCCGGTCGGGCCCGCTCCGGAGGCGCCTCGACCAAGTGGGCTCCGGGCTGGAAGCCGAACCGGCCTTCGCCGCCCAAGACGTTCGCCGGCTGGTACACGCTCTGGAGGTGCTGGCCCTCGTCCTCCTTGGCGCCGGTGCCCTGGAACCCGCTCACCTGCGGGTGGCGGCCCAGCAGGCGGGAGACGAGGGTCGTGCCGCTGCGGTGGAGGCCGCCGACGAACACGAGCGTGTGGTCGCCGCCCGGGTGTTGCTGTCCCTGTTCCGGCGCCACGAACCGCTACGACCCGCCCACGGGTTCGGCTTGACGAGCCATGCCGGCATCCGGCGTCAGTGCGGGATGGAGCGGTTCGGCCGCCTCGGCGAGGGCACGACGCTCCTCGCGCACCGCCGATATGTGCACGGCGCCCAGGGCCACCAGGAACCAGGTGATCTTGCGGGTCTCCCAGGTGAGTGAGGCGGCGCCGAGGGCCCAGCTGACCCAGATGGCGATCCACGGACGACGTAGTTCAGCCCGCTCGGCGGTGAAGGCGATTGCGGCGGCCAGCGCCACCGAGAGGAGGAACAGGATCCACCCGATCGATCCGGTCTCGACGAGGACCGACATGAACGCGCTGTGGGCCACGGCCGCCCGGTGGTTGCCCTCCTGGTAGTTGGCATCCCGGAAGCTCCCCAGCCCGATGCCCTGGATTGGCTGCTCGCCCCAGAGGCGAAACGCCGTCCGCCAGTAGAGCAGGCGCTTGTCGAGGTTGCCGCTCTGAATCTCGGTCTTGGTCGTCCCCAGCCGGTCGAGGGTGCCCTGAGGCACCAGGGCGGCGGCCAGGACCAGGGCGATGGAGCCGGCGGCGACCAGCGCCAGGAGGCGCCCGGCGCGCAGGCTCTTGGTGGTGACGAGCACGGTCGCCAAGCCGAAGGCCAGCGAGAGGAGCGCTCCTCGCGAGCCGGTGAGGATGATGTTCACCACGGCGATGGGCAGGAAGGCCCGGTAGACCCATTTCCACCGGCCCTTCGGGTCGGCGACCAACAGGTACAGCGCCAGCATCAAGGCGACGGCGAGGAGCGCTCCGGTGTTGTTGGTATCGGTGCTGACGACCGCGAAGCGCCTGACCCCGGGCTGGACGCCATGGCTGGCGTGCAACATGGTGACCAGCGCCCCCACGAACGACCCGACGACGAACGCCCTCATGAGGCGGATGAGGTCGTACCGGCTGTGGGCCTGATCGACCACCAGCCACACGACCGCCACCATCTGCACCAACGTGGCCGCCTTGGTGACGGTGGCCGATGGGTTGAGCGACCAGAAATAGGTGGCGATGCACCAGGTCACGAAGGCGGTGGCGACGAGATGGATCGGGGTGAGGGGTCGCAGCCGGCCGCGAAGGAACACCAGCAACGCCCACGTGGCGAACGCCACCAGCCCGATCACCTTGGACAACCGCCCGATGCCGAACTGGACAGCGTCCTCCACGGGAATGGAGGCGGCGAAGGCCAGGAGCACCCAGAACGAGATCCGCTGGATGGTTTCCACGCCTCGACCAACGGAACCGGTCTTCGTGGCGGTCAAGCTCGCCATGATAGCGAGACCAGTGTGCGGCGTGGCCCGCGTTAGTTTCCAGAGATGGGCCTGCCGGCATTCGTCCTGGTCGGCGTCCCCCGGGCCGCCACCACGTCGCTGTACCACTACATGGCCCAGCACCCCGGCATCGACGTTTCCCGGTTGAAAGAGATCAACTTCCTCTCCTACCCGGGCGACGAGGCGGCCCGGACCGACACGCCGTGGTTGCACTTCCCGGTCAGAACGCTCGACGACTACGAGCGCCTGTTCACCGACGGTCAGCAGCGAGTGGGCGTCGACTTCTCGGCCAGCTGCTTCCGCAGCCCGGTGGCGGTCGAGCGCATCCGCCGTTTCGTTCCCGACGCCGGGTTGCTCGTCGTCCTTCGCGACCCGGTGGCCCGCGCCTACTCGGCCTACCTGAGCCAGCTGCGCAAGGGTTACGAGTCGCGCCCGCCCGAGGTGGCGCTGGTGCCGGGCACCCGCCCTGTCGACAACGGCTTCTACAGCGAGCCCCTGGCCCGGTTCCTCGATGCCTTCGGTCGCCCTCGTGTGGGCATCTGGCTCTTCGACGACATCGTGGCCCGGCCCGCCCCGACCATGGCCGACGTGTTCACCCACCTGGGCGTCGACCCCGCCTTCGAGCTGGATCTGAAGACGGTCTACAACCGGGCCAGCGTGAGCCGCGACTCCTGGGTCAGCCGGGCCCTCCCGAGCTACCGGGCCCGGGACGCCGTGAGCCGGCGACTGCCGGCGGGGACGCGCCCGCTCCTCCAGAAGGTTTGGCGCAAGCTGCAGGCGCCGGCTCCCACCCTGCCCGAGCCCGTCGCCGCCCGGTTGCGTGCGCTCTACGCCCCCGACATCCGGCGCGTCCAGGACCTGATCGGACGTGACCTGACCACCTGGCTGGACCCCTGACGTCCGGCGTGGCATAGAGTTGCTCGCCGCTGCGTTCGCGGCAGGGTCGTCGGGGGGCGCACCAGGCGAGAGGGAACTTGATGGATTCGCAGGACCAAACCAGCCGCATCGAGTTGCGCCGTTACTGGCCGGCGGTCCGTCGCAATGCGTGGGTCGTCGCCCTCCCCATCGTGTTGGCCGTGGTGGCCGCCCTGGCGTACTCCAAGTCCCAGACGCCGCTGTACCAGTCCGACGCCCTGGTTCGAGCCTTCAACACCGCGGTGGCGAGCCCCAACGAGGCCGGGCGGGTGGACCCACTGCGTGAGATCGGCATCCAGGTGCTGTACGCCCAGTCGCCCGAGCTCAAGAACGAGGCCAACGCCCGACTCGGTGCCGACGCCAAGAAGATCTCCTCGGTGTCGGCGGCCAGCGTCCTCGACGCCGATGCCATCCAGTTCAGCGCCCAGGCCCCCAGGAAGGACCTCGCCCAGCGGGCGGCACAGGCCTACGCCGAGGTGTTCATCGCCAAGCGGCGCGACGCCGAGACCACCCCGTTGGTCGACCAGGCCAAGAAGCTACGGGCCGATGCCGCGACCAGCAACGACGAGGTTGCCTCGCTCACCCGCCAGATCGCCGACGCCGAGCCCAAGCCCACCCTCGATCCCAGTGGCCGGCTCTTCCTTCCACCGCCGTCCGAGCAGGTCAAGTCGCTCACCAGCCAGCGTGACGCCGCCGCCGCGCGCATCGACTCCAACCTCAAGCAGGCCGACCAGTTGGAGCTCGAGGCCGTCACCCACCAGAACGCCATCAACCTGGTGAGCCCGGCGTCACGCCCCGACGCCCCGGTGGTGCCGGCCACGTTCCGTAACCTGGTCATCGCCATCGGCCTCGGGTTCCTCATCGGCCTGGGCATCGCCGTGGTGCGCGAGCGCCTCGACAACCGCATCCACGGCGTCACCGACCTCGAGCGCATCGCCGGCACCGGCTTCGTGGTCCCGGTGCCCAAGTCCAAGCGGGAGGTGGCACTGGTCGACGACCGGGGCGCCCAGGCCGAGGCCTACCGCAGCCTGCGCGCCTACCTGCTGTTCGCCAACGGCCACGAGCGTCCCCGGTCACTGCTGTTCACCACACCCGACTCGGCCGACGACGTGAGCGGGCTGAGCGGGGCCCGGTTGGCGGTCAGCCTGGCCCGCGCGGGGGCCAACGTGGCCCTGGTCGACGCCGACCTGCGATCGTCGCGCCTGCGCGAAGCCTTCGGGGTCAGGCCCAAAGGCGAGGGGCTGGCCGGGGTGCTGCGCTCCACGGGGTCGGGCCAGGACGTCATCCACAAGATCGACATCCCCGGCTCCGGCAACCTCGACTTCGTCGACAGCGGCGGGCCCGTCGACAACCCCGGCGAGTTGCTCTTCTCCTCACGGGCGTTCGCCGTGTTCGAACAGCTCAAGTCCAGCTACGAGTACCTGGTCATCAACGGCCCGCCCGTGCTGGCCGCCGCCGACGGCCTGCCTCTGGCCCGCTGGGTCGACGGCGTCGTGCTCGTGACCCGGGCCGGCCACGTCGATGCCAGCTCCGTGGAGGAGAGCCTCGACGAGCTGCGGGCGGTGTCGGCGCCGGTGCTGGGCACTGTTCTGACCGATGCCGACGTCAAGCGGCGGCGCTCTGATTGGGCTGACGACGCTGCCGCGTCCGGCCCGGGCCGGTCCCCCCGCGCCGAGGTGGGCCGGGCCCCCAGCACCGACAAGGCGGTCGAGCGCCACCGTGGCGACCTGAGCACCCACAAGTCACGACCCTAGGCGTGGGGGTGTCGCCACCCGATGAGGTGGCGTGCGACAGCATCGGCTGGGATGTCACCAACTGGTCGACCTGCTTCCCCTATTGGAGCGAGCACACCCGCATCCGCCTCGCCGGAGCCCGGGCCCTGGAGATCGGCGCCCAGCGCGGCGGGGGGCTGTCGCTGTGGATGGCGACGCGCGGCATGGACGTGACCTGCTCGGGGATCAAGATGCACACCGAGGAGATGGCCGAGGTCCACGCCCGCCACGGGGTCTCGGACCGGGTGACGTTCGAGAGTATCGACGCCCTCGACATCCCGTACCGGGACGAGTTCGACGTCGTCGCCTTCAAGTCGGTGCTCGGCAACATCGGCCAGGGCGACCGCGCCGACCTGCAGCGCAAGGCGGTGGCCCAGATGCACGGGGCGTTGCGCTCCGGGGGAGAGCTGTGGTTCGCCGAGAACCTCGCCGCCACCCGGCTGCACGCCGCCCTGCGCACCCGTTTCGGCGCCGGGATACCGGACTGGCGGTACGTGAGGTTGGCCGAGCTCGATGGCCTGTTCTCCGAGTTCGCCGAGGTCCACTACACCACCGTCGGCTTTCTCGCCCCGCTCGGCCACCGTGAGTGGCAGCGCCGGCTGTTGGGCACCGTCGACCGGGCGGTCACGACGCTGGTGCCGCCGACCTGTCGCTACATCGCTCTCGGCATCGCCACCAGATGAGAGTCTGACCTAGGTTCTGCATCGGCGGCGGGTGGTCGGGGCGCACCGGCCGACTCTGAGAGTCACGCTCAGGTTTGGCGTGTGCCCTGCCGATAGGACGCCAGATGGATCGGTCGAACTCGGAGTCGGCCGTTCGCGAAAGGACTGGCTTCATGAACCGATCGTCTGACGTCGGCAAGAGGCAGGGCTCAGGGACACGGGCGACCGTGGTGATGATCCTTGCCCTGTCTGTGTTCGGCCTGGTCGGGCTCCAGGGCCCGGCCAACGCCGACGCCCCGGACCTGCGCTCCCATCGCGTGGGCTTCGGAGCCGGGGTCGACGGGGGGGCGGCGGCGGCCACCACCTGGGTGACCGACTGCGGTGACGCCGCTTCCGACCCGGCACCCGGCACACTGCGGGCGGCGCTGGCCGTGCCCGGGCCCCGCGTCGTGCGGTGGCAGCAAGGCTGCACCACCCACCTGGTCGCCGCCCTGAACGTGCCGTCGGGCACCACCCTCGACGGGTCAGGCCAGTCGGTCACGCTGACGGGCCAGAACGACGAGCACGACGGTGTGGTCATCGCCCATGTCTCCAACGTCATCGTGCACGACTTGACCATCACCGACTTCGGGTCGCCGTCCCTGAGGGCCAAGAACGACCCGCCGAACGGCATCAACGTCATCGGGTCCGACGGCGTCTGGATCGACCACAACACCTTCGCCAACGTGGGCAACAAGCAGCTGGCCATCATGGGCGGGACCACCAACGTCACCGTCTCCTGGAACCGTTTCGTGGGCGACGCCTACGCCGCCCAGTTCGTGCAGATCGGTGACGTGTTCGACGGCCAGGCGGTGGACTCGGCCCAGACCGTGACCTCGACCCACAACCTGTTCGCCGGCCTCGGCTACCGCACGCCGGCCATCTCCTACGGCACCTTGCACCAGTTCAACGACGTGGTGGAGGGATGGACGGCATATGGCGTCAATTGCCAGCGCTCGGCCCAGTGCTACCTGGAGAGCGACGTCTTCGTCGGCAGCGGGCTGAAGTCGGGCCGGGTGGCGGTCAAGTACAACGCCATCGGCAACGGGTGCAACGACTTCGGCAAGCGTTGCGACGACACCTGGGGGGCGGGCACCGTGGTCAGCCCCTACGTCACGGCGCGCCACACGGTGATCGCCAGCTCGGTGGCCACACCTGCGTGCGCCAGCCCGCCGGTGGCCCCGTGCTCGCCTCTCTACGGCTCCGGTCCGGCCACCTTCACCCCTACCTACCCGTACTCGCCTGAGGTCGCCGGTGCGGCGCTGCGGGCCCGGGTGGAGGCGGGCGCCGGCGCCCATGTGGCTCCCGCCTGGTAGGCCCGGGGAGCTCAGATCTTCGCCAGCCGGTACCCGTACCGGCGCGCGAGGGGCAGGGTGACGGCAGTGGTGAGCAGGCGGTCGGCGGGAGCGAGGCTGGCCTTCCAGCGGTCGTCGCGCCGCAGCTCTACGTCAGCCGGGGCGAAGCGGCCTCCCCCGGTGGGGGTGTGGTCGGGCCCGGCCCGGAACACGCCGTCTTCCACGATGTCGGCAACCGGCGCCGGTTCGTCGATCAGTGACATGACCGAGCGCACGAAGGCGTTCGGGTCGGTGGCCATCGACTCGTAACGGGCGACCATGGACCGACCGGCGACTCGGGGCCGGCAGGCGGCCGCCGATGACCCGTGGCGGGCCAGCCATGCAAAAGACCCCGACAGGGTCTGGCGGGGGTGGGCGCCGAAGGCCGTGGGCGACCCCTCGGATCGCCGGACCAGGGAGTAGGCCACGGCACGGGGATCGCGGACCAGATGGACGAGCGAGGCCTCGATGCCGTCGAGGTCGCCGACCAGGCGGCCCTCGGTGGGCAGTTTGGAGCTGTCGACGATGACCCGGGCGCCGGTGGCCTCGGCGAGGGCCCGATAGGTCGAGGCCAGGAGCTCCCCGTAGCTGCGCCGGGCCGAGTCGAAGTCGCCCGAGCGCCGTCGCATGCCACAGAGCTGGACCGCCGACGAGTAGCGCGAGCTGACGAGGCGCTGCCACCGGCGGACCTCGTCCCGGGCCGGGCCGGTGTCGAACACCGCGGGCAACACCGCCGCCCATACCGGGCACTGTCGGTGGGTGGCGCCACAACCACACCGGCGGTCGCCGTCGGGCCCGATCTCCCACAGGCGGCGCAGCTCCCCGACGAAGGCGACGCCGGGAACGGCGCCGAGCAGCCGGCCGGCGATGGTGGTGCCCCCGCGCTGGGTCCCCAGGACATAGACGACCTTCACCGCCGCCGTCATCGCCTCACCGTCGCAGGCTCAGGCCCAGGGCCCGGACCACCGAGATCCTGAAGCCCAGGCGGCGGCGGGCCAGTTGGTTGAGGACCAGACTGCGCGCCACCACGGCGCCGCCGTTGGCCAGCGCCGCACCGGTGAGGCCCAGCCAGGGGATGAGCACGAAGTAGGCCACCATGGTGACCGCGGCGGTGACGGCGAAGACCGTGGCGGTGACGTTCTGGTGGCCGGTCATGTTCAACAACCAGCCCACCGGCCCGGCGCTGACGCCGACGAGCTGGCAGACGGCGATGATGACGAGCACGCTGGTGCCGCCGGCGAACGGCTTGCCGAAGATGCGCAGTGCCGGGCCGGCGATCACCACCAGCCCGGCGGTGACGATCACGCTGGGGATGAACACCCATCGCAGGGCCGTCTGCACCAGTTCCTCGAGCTCGGCGTGGCGATCGGCCCAGTACAGCTTCGACATGCGGGGGGCCAGGTTGGCGCAGATGGCGGTCTGCAGCAGGGCGGCGAGCATGCCCGCCCGCATGGCCACTGCGTAGATGCCTGCCTGGGTGGGGGACATGAGGAGGCCCACCATCACGATGTCGAAGCGGGAGAACACCGACGAGACGACGTTGGAGCCGAAGATGGGCAGCGAGATCTTGGCCCACTCCCGGTAGGCGTACGCCGGCCGGGCCACCTTGGCCATGGCGGGGACGGCCTGTGCCAGCCACCAGAACTGGAGGGCGACGGTGACGGCGAACGAGACCGCCGTCAAGGTCATGGCCCCCCGTGCGTCGAGGTCGACGCCGGCGGCGTAGGCCGCGCCCAGCCCGGCGATGAGCACCAGGGGTTGGAAGACGAGCCAGGGGAAGAACGCCTTGAACACCCGCTCGAAGGCCCGGATGAGCGAGGTCTGCAGCTCGATGAGGGTCACCACGGGAACGAGGATGAGGGCCAGGATCAGCACCCTGGTCGATTCCGACATGCCGGTGACGGCGAGCAGCACCACCGAGGCGACGAGGGCCACCAGGCCCCCCACGATCATGGCGACCTGGCGGGAGCGCAGGAGCACGCCGGCCGACAACGGCCAGCGCTCCTGCACCGTGTACTCGGGCAGGAGGCGCAACGAGCTGCTGGTGGTGCCCAGGTCACAGACGTCGCCGGCCACCCGGGTCCAGGTGATGGCGTAGGTGTAGGTGCCGAAGGCGTCGACGCCGAGCACCCGGGCCATGACCAGCTGGACCAGGTACTGCAAGGCGTTGGCGCTGGCCTGGAGCACGAAGGCGGTGGAGGCGCCCCGTCGCAGGAAGCGCTTGTGGTCAACCTCGTTGTTGTCCTCGGGGGGGCGTCGCTCACCCTCGCTGGTGAGGCTGGGGCCCGAGCCGGCGTCGTCCACCATCTTGTCGGGCTTCAGAACGACCTGGAGATGAGGACGGCGGCGAGGGCGACGATGGTGGCCAGCACCATCCACACCTTCACCGACGGGCGCCGGTCGGCGTCCTCATCGTCGTCGAACGCCGACTCGACCTCATCGGCCATGAGCAGCTCCTGGGCGCTCGGGAGGTCGTCCTCGGCGACGAAGACGTGCACATCGCCCATGGGGTAGGGCCCGTCCAGGTTGCCCCGCAGCTCGGTGAGGATGCCTTCGGCGCCCACCCTGGCAGCGATGACGCGGGCGTGAAACGAACTGTTCACAGTGGCCAGGCGAACCATGCGGGTCCGTTGCATCCCCAGAACGGTACCGTGGCTGTTGGCCCACCGTCGCCGATCCGGGCCCGACAGGACGTCCATGGAGCGCCGCATATTCGGCTTGGAGAACGAGTACGGCGTCACCTGCACCCTGCGCGGGCAGAGACGGCTCAGTCCCGACGAGGTGGCGCGCTACCTGTTCCGGCGGGTGGTCTCGTGGGGCCGCAGCAGCAACGTCTTCCTCGAGAACGGGGCCCGGCTCTATCTCGACGTCGGCAGCCACCCCGAGTACGCCACCCCCGAGTGCGATTCCATCGAAGACCTGGTGGCCCACGACAAGGCGGGGGAGCGCATTCTCGAGAGCCTGCTGGCCAGCGCCGAGCAGCGCCTCCGGGAGGAGGGCATCCGCGGCGTCGTCTACCTGTTCAAGAACAACACCGACTCGGCGGGCAACTCCTACGGCTGCCACGAGAACTACCTCACCAGCCGCCGCGACGACTTCGGCCACTACGCCGAGATCCTCATCCCGTTCTTCGTGTCCCGGCAGATCTTCGCCGGCGCCGGCAAGGTCCTGAACACGGCCCGGGGGGCCACCTACTGCGTGAGCCAGCGGGCCGAGCACATCTGGGAGGGGGTGTCGTCGGCCACCACCCGCAGCCGGCCCATCATCAACACCCGCGACGAGCCCCACGCCGACGCCGAGCGCTTCCGGCGTCTGCACGTGATCGTGGGCGACTCCAACATGAGCGAGTACGCCACCTTCTTGAAGGTGGGCTCCACCAGCATCTTGTTGCGCATGCTCGAGGACCCGGGCGTGGTCATGCGCAACATGACCCTCGACAACCCCATCCGGGCGATCCGCGAGATCAGCCACGACATCACCTGCAAGCGCAAGGTCCGCCTCGAGAACGGACGCGAGCTGTCGGCGGTGGAGATCCAGAGCGAGTACCTCACCCGGGCGCTGCGGTACTCCGAGACCCGTGGCCTCAGCCCTCTCGAGGAGCAGGCCCTCAAGATGTGGGAGCACTGCCTCACCAAGCTCGACCACGACCCGCTCAGCCTCGACCGCGAGGTCGACTGGGTCATCAAGTACCGCATGATCGAGGCCTACCGGGAGCGCCACGGCCTGTCGCTCACCAGTCCCCGCGTGGCCCTGCTCGACCTCCAGTACCACGACGTCAACCGCCAGCGGGGCCTCTACTACCTCATGCAGGACCGGGGCCTGGTCGACCGCATCACCGATGACGCCACCATTGACGAGGCGGTGGTGTCGCCGCCCCAGACCACCCGTGCCCGCCTGCGGGGCGAGTTCATCCGCAAAGCCAAGGAGCGCAAGCGGGATTACACCGTCGACTGGGTCCACCTCAAGCTCAACGACCAGGCGCAACGGACGGTGCTGTGCAAGGACCCTTTCAAGTCACGTGACGAGCGGGTCGAAAAGCTCATCGCCAGCCTCTAGGTAGCTGGTTGCCCTCGTTCCGGAC
>JBBWZS010000038.1:0-20479 GCA_039649175.1 Acidimicrobiaceae bacterium | reverse complement strand
TGCCGGCGCTGGTCACCGACGACGTTGATGCCGCGCTGGCCTTCCAGGCCGAGGCCCTGGCTGCCGGCCACGAGGGGGTGATGGTCAAGGCGGCGTCGTCGCCCTACGAGGCGGGCCGCCGGGGCTCTGCCTGGCGCAAGGTGAAGCCCGTCCACACCCTCGACCTGGTGGTCCTGGGCGCGGAGTGGGGGAGCGGCCGGCGGCGGGGGTGGCTGTCGAACCTCCACCTCGGGGCCCGGGAGGACGCCGGCGGTTACGTGATGGTCGGCAAGACCTTCAAGGGCCTCACCGATGCGGTGCTCGAGTGGCAGACCGCGCAGTTCCTGGCCCGGGAGTCGGGCCGCCGCGGCCACGTGGTCGACATCGCCCCGCCCCTGGTGGTGGAGATCGCCGTCGACGGCGTGCAGGCGTCGACCCGCTACGCCGGCGGGGTGGCTCTGCGCTTCGCCCGGGTCCGCCGCTACCGCGACGACAAGGGCCCGGCCGACGCCGACACCATCGACACGGTACGGGCGATGCTCCCGGGGCGATAGTCGCCCTGCTTCCGGGCTCAGACGTCCGACGGGGTGGCGGGGGTCCGGAGTGACTTGAAGGGTGCCTGGCCGGTGGCCGACAGGCGGCGCCAGCCGAAGACGGTGCCCGCCACCGCCCAGAAGGCGGCCGTCCCGCCCAGGCTGGTGAGGCGGAAGTGCCAGACCAGGGTGGCCGGGGCAGCGACCACGTCGGGCGACCCGGGCAGGGCGGCCCACCCGATCACGGCCAGGGCGACGTAGAGACCGGCCACGGCGGGCAGTCGCAGGTGGTCGGCGCGACCCCGGGTGTCGAGCCAGCGCGCCGCCCGCCAGGCGGCGGCCGTCGACACCGCCGACCACGCCACCATGAGCAGGTAGAGCGTGGTGCGCCGACCGATGGTGGCCGGGTCGCCCACGCCCGGCGGGTTGCCGGGGTACTTCAGGAACGGCACCAGGTTGACGGTGAGAAAGCCGACGCCGGCCAGCGTCACCGCTGCCCGCCAGTCCGAGCCGGTGGCCAGGTGGCGGCGCAGCACGAAGTAGGCCACGGCGAACACCAGGCCCAGGCCCAGGCCCCAGACCAGGGACGCAAGCACGCCACCGAACTGCTGGGTGCCACGGGAGAACATCTCGTGTCCGGCCTCGCCGGGATGGGCGCGCTGCTCCAAGGTGATGGCCTGGCCGATGGTGGGCTCCCCGGCCAACACCAGGACCAGGGCCAACGCCGCGCCTCCGGCCAGGCCGGCCAGGGCGCCGTCACCCAGGTGGCGGCGCATGCAGTCACTCCTTTCGACGCTCTGGACGCTCGACGGACGGCCCGCCCGGTGTGATCACCGGGCGGTCGCGCCGTCAGTCAGCTAGTGGCACGGGACGCCGAGAAAATGGCGGCCGTCGTGGAACAGCTCATGGATCACGGTGGCTCCCGAGCTGAGGGTCGCCCCGTTCTCGAGGGTCAGGGCGTAGACGGCCACCAGGGCCAGGGCTACGACGAGCCACGACCACACGGGCACCCGTCGCGGGATGAGGTCAGCGGTGCTTTCCAGTTGCATCACCCCCTCTCCTGGTCGGTGTGCTGGTGCCCACCGCGGATGGGGACGCCCACCCGGTGTTCATGGCCGGGCATGGCCGTGCGGTAGACGCAGAGGTCACAGTTCATGTGGGCGTCGCCGGCGAGGGCTTCGCGGTAGCGGTCGAGGAGCAGGGCGGCGATGCGGGGATCGGCGCCGAGGTGGGGCCCGTGGCCGACCTCGACATCGGGGTGGGCCGCCGCCCACGCCGCCGTCTGGTCCCGGATGCGGTCGACGAGGATGCCCGTGAACAAGAAGTAGGGCACCACCGCGATGCGGGTGGCGCCCAGGTGCAGGCAGCGGTCGAGGGCGGCGGGCACGGAGGGTGCGGCGAGGGACACGAAGGCGGGCTCGACCAGCCCGACGCCGGTGGCATCGGCGAGCAGGCGGCCCACCTTGTACAGGTCGGCGTTGGCGTCGGGGTCGGACGAGCCCCGGCCCACCACGACCACTGCCGTGCTCCCATCGGACGCACCGTACGTGTCGGTGGACACCGCCTCGGCGATGCGGTCCTGGGCCACGGCCAGCACCAGCGGGTGGATGCCCAGGTCGCGGGCGTAGTGGAACCCGACGTGAGGATGCCGGTGGCGGCCCCGGTGCAGGGCGGCGGGGCCGTCGTTCTTCAGGTGCCCGGCGCCCAGCAGGATGAGGGGACTGGCCACCACCGACGTGGCGCCGGCGGCCACCAGGTCGTCGATGGCGGTGTCGAGGTCGGGTGGGGCCAGCTCGATGAACCCGCAGCCGACCTCGATGCCGGGCGCCTGGGAACGGATCACCTCGGCCAGCTTCCAGTACTCGGCCACGCCGGCCGCCGATCGGCTGCCGTGGCCCACCACGAGGAGCGCGGGATGCCTGGTCATGGATGCGCCACCCGCCACATGGCGTTGACGGCGGCGGCCGCCACCGCGCTGCCGCCCTTCTCGCCCACGTTGGTGATGGCCGCCAGCCCGCTGGCCCGCAGGGCGGCCTTGGCCTCCGCCGCGCCCACGAACCCCACGGGCAGGCCCACCACCAGGGCGGGCACGAACCCCCCGCCCTCGACCAGGCGCAGCACCTCGTCGAGTGCGGTGGGGGCGCACCCCACCACCACGACCGCCCCCCGCGGGTGCACCGCCGCCGCTCGTCGCAGGCCGGCGGCGCTGCGGGTGGTGCCCGGCGGGGCGCCGGCGCCGAGGTGGCACGACACGTCCGGACCCCGTATGCCGCGCGCCACCATCTCCACGTCGGCGATCACCGGCCCACCCGATCGCAGTGCCGCCACACCGGCGGCCACCGAGTCCTCGTCGACCACCATGGAGGAGGCGTACCCGACATCGGCGCTGGCGTGGATGACCCGGGCGACCACGGCCCGGGCCAGGGGGCCGAAGCCCGTGAGATCGACCCGCTCGGCCAGGATGCGGAAGCTCTCGGCCTCGATCTCGGGCCCCGACAGCCGCGTCGTCCCGGTCACGGCGCAACCCCCCGGTTCTGGGCAGGTCTGGGGTCGCCAGGACCACCCCAGACCTGCCCAGAACCGATTCGGGCCGTGACGGTGAGGGCGTCGCGGGGGCAGATCTCGATGCACGCCAGGCACCCGGTGCACAGGCTGTCGACGGTGGCGGGCCGCTTGGGCGCCACCAGCAGCGCCCGCTCCGGGCAGGTCAGCAGGCAGGCCCCGCACGCTGTGCACCGGTCGTCGACGACGACAGTGAAGTTCAGCACGGCTGGTATCCCCGCGGTGTGACCATGCGGCCGGCGGCCACCCGGGTGGTGGACGAGCCCACGATGACGCACGTGGTCATGCCCACCGATTCGACGTCGAGGTCGGCCAGGGTGGTGAGCACCACGCGCTGGGTGGGTCGGGCGGCGTCGGTGACGACGCCGACGGGCGTGCCCGGAGCCCGGCGGGCGCCCAGCAACGTCAGGGCGGCGTCGAGCTGCCACGACCGCCCCCGCGAGCGAGGGTTGTAGAGCACCACCACCAGGTCGGCATCGGCGGCCGCCTTCAGGCGGGTCTCGATGGCCGACCACGGCGTCAGGAGGTCGGACAGGCTGATCACCACGTGGTCATGGGCGAGAGGGGCGCCGAGCAGGGCGGCGACGGCCTGGGCGGCGGGCACGCCGGGCACCACCTCGATGTCGACATCGGGGGCGACGTCGGCGGCCAGCTCGAGGGCGATGCCGGCCATGGCGTAGACGCCAGGATCGCCGGACGAGACGAGGGCGACACGGCGCCCGGCCCCGGCTTCGGCCAGCGCCTGTTTGGCCCGGACGACCTCGTCACCGATGGGGCTGCGCACCACGTCGTGGTGCGGGCCCAGCAGGTCGGCGCACTGGTCGACGTAGGGGCCGTAGCCGATCACCACCTGGGCGTGGCCCACGGCCACGTCGGCGGCCGGTGTGCGGTGACGAGGCTGACCCGGGCCCAGCCCGACGATGGCCAGGCTGCCCCGGGGACGGCGCCGGCGGGCGATGGCCACGGTGGCATGGGGCGAGACCCGCTTGTGGACCACCAGCTCGGCATCGGTCCCGGCGGCCAGCAGGGCGGCCGCCTCGGCCACGCTGGAGGTGCCCACGGCGGCGGCCACCACGGTGCTGGGTGTGGGCACCGCCACCGCGGCCAGTGCATCGGCGGTGAAGGCCCGCACCGGCAGGCCCAGGGCACCGATGGCGGGGTCGTTCGCCCGCCGGTCGATGGTGGCCACCTCGGCCACCGACGCCCGGGCCAGCCCCGCCTCGGTCAGGGCCGCGCCCACCAGGGCGGCCACCTCGTCGACCGGCGCCCCCGTCGATGCCCCCACCCCGACGACCAGCGACGGCGGGTGCAGGGCGACCTCCCCGGCCGCGGGCGGCAGGGCGCGGTCGGTGATCACCAGCATGGTCGGTCCGGTGGCGGCGGCGACCGGTGCCGTCAGGCCGGACGGCAGCGGCCAGCCCAGCTCGTTGACGACGGTGGGGAAGTGCCCGTCGACCATGGCGGCGCTGACGCCGGCCACGTCGCCGGTGGCCACCAGGCCGGGGACTTGGTCGACGGCGGTGACGCCGGCGGCATCGGTGGCCGTGGTGATCACGGGCTCGGCCCCGATCAGGTCGGCGACCTGACGAGCCAGGCGGTTGGCGCCCCGGGCGTGGCCGCCGCACAGGGCCACGGCGAAGCGGCCCGCCTCGTCGACACACACGACCGCGGGATCAGTGGCCTTGGCGTGCAGGAGGGGTGCGATGATGCGCACGGCGGCGCCGGTGGCCAGGAACAGGACGAAGCCATCGGCCTCGGCCCACCGGTCGGCCACGGTGGCGCGGGCATCGCCGTGGACCGCCGGGAACGGGAGCCGGGCGGCCAGCGCCCGTCCCCGTTCGGTGACCGAGACGGAGATCACCGTGGTCATTCGTCGGGGCCCCAGGCCACGAAGACGGGGTTCTCGGCGGCCAGGCGGAAGCTGCCGTCGGGTAGGCGCTGCCCGCGGCTCACCTGCACCTGCACCAGGTGGCCCAGGCGCTCGGCGGCGGCGGCGGCCCGGTCGAGGGCGGCGTACGTGGCCACGACGCGCCCTCCCGGGCGCAGGCGGGCGAGGACGGCATCGAGCACGCTCAGCCCCCCACCACCGACGAAGGCCCGGTCGGGGTCGGCCAGCGACGCCAGGCAGCCGGGCGCCGAGTCGTGCACGACCTGGACCTTCACGCCGTGGGCGGCGGCGTTGGCCCCGGCCCGCTCGGCGTCGTCGGAGTCGCGCTCGACGGCCACGACCGTGAGTCCGGGGGCCACCAGGGCGCACTCCACGGCCACGCTGGCGCTGCCCGCCCCGACGTCCCACAGGACCCCGGTGGCGGGGAGGGCCAGCTTGCCCAGGACGACGGCCCGCACCTCGGCCTTGGTCACCATCCCTTGGCGGTGGGCGAAGGCGGTGTCGGGCAGTCCCCACGCCAGCACCGGGGAGCTGTTGGGCCGGCGACGAGCGGGATCCTGGGCCCGAGCGGCCCCCTGAGCGGGGTCGAGCAGCAGCACGACCACCGACAGCGGGTCCCAGGTGGCCCCGGCCAGGCCGGCCAGGTCGACCTCGTCCACCGTCTCGTCGGCGCTGCCCAGGCGGCTGCACACCGCGACCCGTCGGCCGGCCACGCCCATGGCCGTCAGTTCCCGGCCCAGGGCCTGCGGGGGATTGTCGGGCGAGGTGAGCACGGCCGCCTTGGGCGCGGCAGCGGCCAGGCGGGCAGCGTCGCCCAGGGGGCGCCCGTGGGCCGAGACGACCACGGCGTCGTCCCAGGGCAGGCCCAGACGGGCGAAGGCCAGGGCCACGGCCGAGGGCGCGGGGTGGACCTCGAGGGCCTCCGAGCCGAAGCGTTCGGCCAGGACGCGGACGATGCCGAAGAAGCCGGGATCGCCCGAAGCCAGCACGCACACCCGGCCGGGCTCTGCTGCCACCGCGTCGAGGACGCCGCCGAGATCACCCGTGATCGTCAACCGCCGTGCACCTCGAGGCGCCAGCGCGTCGAGATGGCGCCGGCCGCCGGCGACCAGATCGGCGTCCTGCAGCGCCCGCGCCGCGTCCTTCCCGAGCTCGGCCCCCGCCACCCCCACCACGACGATCGGCCGCTCAGGCACGGGCGACGATCCGGCGACCCTCGAAGTCGGCCATGAGCACGTCGACGTCCAGCTTGCCGCGCGTGTGCTCCTCGCACGCCTGCTTGGCCAGCTCGCACACCTTGGTCAGGGGTGCGATCTCGCCGTAGGCGATGCAGGTCTCGAAGAAGTGGCGGGCCGTCTCGGTGGCGGTGGCCGCCGCCACCACCTCCTTGGATGCGTCGACGGAGCGGGCCACCGCGGCCAGGAGCTTGCCGTCGACCTTCGACCGCCGGAAGTGGGTCATCATCGTCCCCGCCGCCAGCTTGGTGATCTTGCCGGCCATGCCCACGAACACGGTGTGCACGAAGCCCATGGCCGCCACCTTGCGCAGTGCCGTCCCGCTGTAGTCGCCCACCTCGACGAAGCAGATCTCGTCGAGGGCGGGGAACAGGGACATGGCCAGGCGCTCGGTGCGACTCCCGGTGGCCAGCACCATCTCGGTCTCGCCCTGGGCCGATGCCACCTCGATCTGTTGGACGATCGACGCCCGCCACGCGGCGGTGGAGTAGGGCTTGACCACGCCGGTGGTGCCGAGGATGGAGATGCCGCCCACGATGCCGAGCCGGGCATTGGTGGTCTGGGCGGCCATCGCCTCCCCGTCGGGAACCGACAGGGTGACCACCAGCGGCTCGTGGGTGACCTCGAGGACGGCCTCGAGGATCATGCGTTCGGGGACCGGCGTGATGGACGGCCCCCCGACGGGTAGGCCCAGGCCCGGCTTGGTCACCGTGCCCACGCCGGGACCAGCCAGCAGTTGGGTGGTGCGGTCGGCCCTGGCCATGCCCACCTTGGCGGTGATGCGGGCCCCATTGGTGCAGTCGGGGTCGTCGCCCGCATCCTTGACCACCACCGCCCGGGTGGCTCCCTGGGGCTCGACCTCGAACCACTCGCGCGACCCGTTGGGCAATGCCACGTCGATGGCCGCCGGCGGCGCACCGGTGAACAGCCCGGTGGCGGCAGCCTTGGCGGCGGCGCTGGCGCACGTGCCCGTCGTCCAGCCCAGCCGCATGCCCCGGGCATCGCGGCGCTCGGCGAACGGCTCGTCGCCACCGGTGCCGTCATCGGGCTGGGAGAAGGGGACGGGGAGACGGTTCCTGCTCATCCCGGCTCCGTGCCCGAACGGAATGCCGGCTCCGTGCCCGAACGGAATGCCGGCTCCGGGCCCGAACGGATGGCTGGCCGGCCGGCCGTGGTGCCGGGCGTGGAGCGGCGCCGGAAGCGGTGGGCGAACGCCGGTGAGTAGAGGTGGCTGCGGGCGGCAGGGGCGTCGGCCAGGGCGGGGCCGACGAGGACGAGGACGGTGGTGGTGGCGCCGGTGGCCACCAGGTCGTCGGCCAGACCACCGACGGTGGTCGACACCACCGACTCGTCCGGCCACGACGCCCGCACCACGATCGCCGCCGGGGTGTCGGCGCGGTAGGCGCTGTCGGGGGCGAGGAGGCTGTCCTGAAGCTCTGTCGGCCGGGCCGCGGAGAGGAACACGGCCAGGGTGGCACCGTGGGGGGCGTAGTCGGCCACCGACTGGCGTGGCGGCATGGAGGCCACCGTGCGGCCGGCCAGGCGGGTGACCACCACGCTCTGGGCCACGCCGGGAACGGTGAGCTCGTGGCCGAGGGCGGCAGCCGCGGCGCCCAGTGACGACACCCCGGGCACCACCTCGAAAGGGCGGCCGTTGGCCTGGCACCAGTCGATCTGCTCCTGGATGGCCCCGTACAGGCAGGGGTCGCCGGAGTGGAGGCGCACGATGGCGGCATCGGGACTGGCGGCGTAGACGGCCAGCACGTCCTCGAGGGTCATCGACGCCGAGTCATGGACGACGACGCCGGGCCGGGCATGGCCCAGCACCTCGGCGGGGACGAGCGACGAGGCCCACACCACGATGTCGGCGGCCCGCAACCGGTCACAGCCCCGGAGGGTGATCAGGTCCGGCGCCCCGGGCCCCGCCCCCACGAAGGAGATCATTCGCGCTCCGAGGGGGGGACGATGACGGTCACCAGGTACGAGGCGGGGCCGCCGGCCAGACCGGCGACGGGGCCGACGCGCTGGCCGGGCAGGCCCAGCAACTCCCCGGCCACGGCTCCGTCGAGGCGGCCGGCGTCGGCCAGGCGCTTGGCCACCGCCGGCAGGTGACGACCGCCCTTGTAGACGACCACGGCGCCGCCGGGGTCCTCGAGGGCGGCGTCGAGTGCCTCGGGCCCATCGAGGGCGGTGACGAGGGTGAGATGTTCGGTCCCGGTCAGCAGCACTGTGCCCGACCGCGACGCCAGGTCCTGGAAGGCGGTGATGCCGGGGACGGTCTCGACGGCGACATCGGGTCGCCGCTGGAGGACGGCCTCCGCCAGGGTCGGAAAGGTGCTGTAGACGTTGGGGTCGCCGAGAGTGACGAAGGCCACGACCTCGCCGGCGTCGAGGCACTCCACGACCCGGTCGGCGGCTTCGCCCAGGGCGGTGTCACGCACCGCGCCCACGGTCATCTCGAAGGCCAGGCGGTCGACGGTGGCGTCGGGGCAGGCCTGGCGCACGATGGACTCGGCCCGACCTACGGCATCGAGGGCGGTGGCGGGGGCGAAGACCCGGTCGGCCTCGGTCAGCACGCGCACGGCCCGGGCCGTGACCAGCTCCGGGTCACCCGGACCCATCCCGACGCCGATCAGCCTGCTCAATCTCGTCTCCCGAGACGACGTCGTCGTGCCTTCGTCACGGTCGGGGCCTGGCTCCCGGGAGGTCCCGGTCACAGTGGCGGTGCCGCGCCGGACTCTCACCGACTTCCCGATGCCGCAGCGTCATGGACTGTACTTCGCCGTCGGGGCCCGGTCACCCTGGCTGGTTCCCGGAGGCGAGGGCCACGAAGCGCTCCGCCTGTTCGGGACGAGATCCCAGGTGGAGGTGCAGGAACGATGCCAGCAACCGGGGCGAGGCGAAACCGGCCCGGCCCCGACCGTGACGGCCCTCCCATGCGAGGGCGTCGCCGGGCGGGTCGATCACCGAGTAGTGGAACTCGTGGCCCCGCAGCTCGGTGTGGGCCGGGGCCAGCGGGGTGTCGACGGCGCTGACCGCCCGCCGGTACCCGAGGGTGAGGCGCTCGGTCATGTGGGCGTCGGCGTCGATGGCCCCGGCCATGGCGTGGCCGTCCATCGACCGCGCCAGCCACAGCAGGCCGCCGCACTCGGCCCAGGTCGTCAGCCCCGCGGCTACCCGGCGGGCCACGTCGTCGAGGAGGGGACGGTTGGCGGCAAGGGTCGTGGCATAGACCTCGGGGAAGCCGCCACCGGCGTAGACGGCGTCGATGTGCTCAGGCAGGCGGCGATCGGTCTCGGGGTCGAGGGGCACCAGCTCGGCACCCGCCTGGGCCAACAGCTCCAGGTTGTCGGGATAGGTGAAGCTGAACCCCCGCCCGCCGACGACGGCCACCCGGGCCCGCCCCGAAGGCCGAGCCCGGGGAACATCGGCGACCGTGACCGAAGGGGCGGAGCGGGCCAGGGCCACGACGGCGTCGAGGTCGCAGTCGTGGTCGACCACGTCGGCCAGGGCGTCGAGGCTGCGGCGCACCCCGGGCTCGTCCTCGACGACGGGCACCAGGCCCAGGTGACGGTCACGCCAGCGCAGGCGCGGGTCGCGGCGCACCACGCCGAGCACGGGCACGCCGACGGGCGCCAGCGCCGCCCGCAGCATGGCCTCGTGACTGTCGCCGGCCACCCTGTTCAACACCACCCCCGCCACCTCCACCGTGAGGTCCCAGCTGCGGAACCCGTGGACGACGGCGGCGACCGAGCCGCTGAGCCCTGCCGCGTCGACGACGAGCACGACAGGCGCGTCGAGAAGGGCAGCCATCTCGGCGGTGGAAGCGGTGGCCGCGGTGGTGTCGGCGGCGCCGTCGAACAGCCCCATGACGCCCTCGACGACCAGGATGTCGGCATCCTCCCCGGCCCGTGCCGCCAGGGGACCCATGGCCTGGGCGCCGCACAGCCAGGCGTCGAGGTTGCGGGCCGGGCGCCCGGTGGCCAGGGCGTGGTAACCGGGGTCGATGAAGTCGGGTCCCACCTTGGCCGAGGCCACGGTGAGGCCCCGCCGCCGGAGAGCGGCCATGAGCCCGGTCGCCACCGTCGTCTTCCCCACGCCCGACGCGGTGCCGGCGACCACGAGGCGAGGACCGAGGACGGGCACGACGGCGATTCTGCCCGTCCGGGGCCCGAACCGCCGTCCGAGAGGCGGCGGGCGATGGGTGCCAGCCGTTGGATGGGACCTACGCTGGCTCCACGATGAGCGCAGATCCCCTCGAATCTCCCGCCACCACCGAGCTGGCGCCGGGCGGCGCCGGCGGCCCCGAGACGCTCTCGGGGGAGTCGCCCGACAGCGACGGGCCCGGCGAAGTCGGCCGGCCCCGGTCGATGGTGTACCTGCGCCGGACCCGCAAGGCTCTGTGGATCGCCGTGGCCGTGGCCGTGCCCGTGACCATGCTCATCCTCGTGCTCGCCACCAGACCGTCGGCCGAGAGCAAGACGGTCCAATCACCGCTTCTGGGCAAGCCGGCGCCGGCGGCCGAGGGCACCACGGTGGACGGCCAGCACGCCAACCTGGCCGACTTCCGCGGCCGGTGGGTGGTCGTGAACTTCTTCGCCACCTGGTGCATCCCCTGCCGCGACGAGCACCCCGACCTGGTCCGCTTCCAGGACTCCCACCGAGCCGCCGGCGACGCCACCATCCTGGCCGTGGTCTACAGCGACATGCCCTCGGCGGTGCGCGACTTCCGGGCCAAAGAGGGCGGCGACTGGCCCATGCTCACCGACCCCGACGGCCGCATCGCCCTCGACTACGGCGTGGGCGGTGTTCCCGAGTCGTTCGTGGTCAACCCCGACGGCATCATCGTCTCCAAGATCCTGGGCGGCGTGCGGTCGGCCGACCTCGAGCGCCTGCTGGCCCAGGCCGAGGCGCAGGCCCAGGCGCAGGCCCGGGCCGCGGGCGGTGGCTAGCTACTGGGGGATGCGCAGGACCTGGCCGCCGAAGATGAGGTCGGGATCGTGGATCTGGTCGCGGTTGGCCTCGAAGAGCCTCCCGAACAGGGTGCCGTCGCCGTAGAAGCGCCGGGCGATCGCCGTCAGGGTGTCGCCGGGCTCCACGGTGTACTGGAGGAACCCGCGGTAGGTCTCGATCAGGGCGCGGCCGAAGGTGATGGGGACGACCACCTTGTTCAGCTCGGTGCCGTCGGCCGCTGAGGCCTCGAAGACCTCCAGCGTCCCCTGGAAGCTGCCCGGCACGGGGCCGAGGGGAAGCTCGACGTGGAAGTTGCCGAGAGCCCCGTTGCCCAGCCCGGCCCTGATCGACACCTGGGCCAGTTCGTGGCCGCCGGCGTCGCGCACCCGGGCGCTGAACGTGGCCTCGAAGCCGGTGCCGATCCCGCACACCCCGACCGGGTCGTCGACGATGTCGAAGGGAGCGGGTTGGCGGACGGTGATCGGGGCGAAGCCGGACATGGGGCGTGGACCTCCGGACGGGTGGCTGGGTCCGCCCATCTTCGACGGTGGGCGCGCCGGCGTCGAGCGGCGCCGAGAGGTCACGACGCCGGTACGGGCGGTGCTGCTACACCTGTGCGGATGGACGTCGTCGAGGTCGAGGGTCTCCGCAAGGAGTACCGGCGGTTCCGGCGACCGCCGGTGGTGGCGGTCGACGGGCTCGACCTCAGCGTTCCCTCCGGCGGCGTCTTCGGGTTCCTCGGGCCCAATGGCTCGGGCAAGACCACGACCATCCGCTGCCTGCTCGGCCTGGCCCGCCCCAGTGCCGGCTCGTGCCGGGTCCTCGGCGCCGACTCCGGCCACGAGCTGACGGGCGTCATCGGGCGGGTGGGCTCGCTGGTGGAGATGCCCGGGCTGTTCCCGGGACTGTCGGCGCGGAAGAACCTGGCCGTCCTCGGACGCCTCGAGGGCATCGGGTCGGCGAGGGTCCAGTCGGTGCTCGACCGCGTCGGCCTGGCGGCGCGGGCCGACGACGCCGTGCGGGGGTTCTCCCTGGGCATGCGTCAGCGCCTGGGTATCGGCGTCGCCCTGCTCAAGGACCCCGAGCTGCTCGTGCTCGACGAACCGGCCAACGGCCTCGACCCGGCGGGGATCAAAGAGGTCCGGGACCTGCTGAAGAGCCTGGCCCACGAAGGCAGGACGGTCTTCGTCTCCAGTCACATCCTGAGCGAGGTGCAACAGTCGTGTGACCGGGTGGCCATCATGTCGGGCGGCCGGTGCGTCCGTTCGGGGCCGGTCGACGAGGTGCTGTCCACCGGTCGATCGACCGGGCTGATCGTACGGTTGACCGACCTCGACGCCGGGCTGGCCGTGCTGCACGACGCCGGGATGGCAGCCACGCGGGCCGACGGCTTCCTCCGTGTCGACCTGCCGCCGGCCCGGGCTGAGGACGTGACGCGCGCCCTGGCCGCCCGGCAGCTCTATCTCCACGAGCTGCGGCCCGAAGAGGTCAGCTTGGAGACGGTGTTCCTCGAGCTGACCTCGGGCGGCGAAGGCCACATCGTCACCGGGGACGACCAATGACGGCGCTGCTGGCGGGCGAGCTGCGGCGCCTGATGGCGCGGCGCATGATCAAGGTGCTGGCCCTGTTGGCCCTGCTCGGCATCGCCATCGGCGGGGTGGCCACGTTCTTGAACACCGAGCAGACGTCGGAGGCGGTGCTGGGCCGGCGCCGGGCGGCGGCGGAGGCGAGGGTGGCCGATTGCGTCCGCCAGGTGCCGGTGGTGCCGGGCCCGGGCGTGCCGCCCGGCGGCAAGGCCGGCTTGTCGCCGGCCGGTCAGGAGGACTTCTGCCGGTTCCGCTACGGCGGGGTCACCGACCGGCGCCTGAAGCTGGAGAAGCTCAAGGGTGTCCTCCAGGGCCTCACCGCCCCGCTGGTGATCGTGGCCTGGGTCGTGGGGGCGTCGAGCATCGGCGCAGAATGGCAGGCCCGATCGATCACCACGCTGCTCACGTGGGAGCCCCGGCGGGTCCGGGTGATGGCGGCCAAGGTGGTGGCGGCGGTGATCGTGGCCTGGGTGTTCAGCCTGGTGGCCTGGGCACTGTTGTCGGCCGCCCTCCTGCCCGCGGTGTTCGTCCACGGCACCACCGCGGGCACCGGCGCCGGCTGGTTGGGCTCGACGGTGGCTGTCGTGTTGCGTGGCGAGCTGATGATCGCGGTGGCCACCAGCGTCGGTTTCGCGGTCGCTTCGATCGGGCGCAACACCGCCGCCGCCCTCGGCGTGGGCTTCGCCTACTTCCTGGTGATCGAGAACGTGGTGGGCAACTTCCTCGCCGGCTTCCGGCGCTGGTTGCTCCTCGGCAATGCCATCGTGTTGATCTCGGGCAAGGACAGCGGCGGCGATGTCGTGGGGCGCAGCGTGCTGGTGGCCGGGCTGTACCTCACGGGTGTGGCCGTCACCCTGCTGGTCGTCGCCACCGTGTTGTTCCAGCGACGCGACATCGCCTAATACTCGATGCCCTTCTTCGCCTTGATGCCCCTGTCGTAGGCATGCTTGACCTTGCGCATCTCGGTGACGGTGTCGGCCAGGTCGATGAGCTCGTCGGGCGCGTCACGCCCGGTGATGACCACGTTGGTGTGGGGCGCCCGGCTGCGGACGCCATCGACCACATCGGCCACGGGGACCCAGCCGTAGCTCACCGCGTAGGTGAGCTCGTCGAGCACGAGCAGGTCGAAATCCCCAGAGGCCAGCTTCTGGCGGGCGACGTCCCACGCGTGGCGGCCCCGGGCGACGGTCTCGTCCATGTCCGTCGACTCCCAGGTGAAGCCGTCACCCAAGGTGTGCCACTCGATGTCGAGGTGGTCGGCCAGCTTGCGCTCGCCGGTCTTCCACTTGCCGCTCTTCACGAACTGGACCACGCCGACGCGCCACCCCCGGGCCCAACCCCGCCCCATCACGCCGAAGGCGGCCGACGACTTGCCCTTCCCGTAACCGGTGTTCACCAGCACGATGGATGCGGCCCGGCCCGTGGCTGTGCGCCGTGGATGGGGTTCGGCATCGGGCATGGGCGGAGGCTACTGTCGGGGCCGTAGCGCAGGGAACCCGGTGTGAGTCCGGGGCTGTCCCGCAACTGTCATCGGGGAGCGACCCCCACGCGGTAGCCACGGCCCGAGAGGGCGGGAAGGCCGGGGGGAGCGTCGATCCGGGAGCCAGGAAACCTGCCTGCCCGTCTGGCGCCGACACCGGTCGGCCCATCTCGGAAAGGTCGCGTGGACGTCGTGGACATGCAGGTCCGTTCTCGCCAGGAGAGCGGTCGGAGCTTCCCCGTAGTGGTGTGGCGGGCCCGCCAACCCATGCGGATGATCGCCACTGCTGCGCACGGCGGGGGCCTGGGCCTTCGGCGCTGGGTGCTCAACGCCCAGGTTCCGGCGGCCTACGGGCGTCGTGACCCCGACCACCACCTGGCCAAGCTGGGGGTGTCGCTGGGCCTGCCCGGACACGGTGTGGGCATGCTCACCGCCGCCGACGTCCGCCGGGTGTCGGTGACCACCGACGAGGGTGTGGAGGTGGCGGCCACCGTCGGCCTCGGTCATCCCATCTGGGCCGCCGCCCCCGACGAGGGACGCCCGGCCAGCCTGGTCGGCACCGTCAACCTGGTGGCGATCCTGCCCGAGCGGCTGTCCGATGCCGCCCTGGTCAACGCCGTGGCCACGGTCACCGAGGCCAAGGCCCAGGCCCTGTGGGACATAGGCGTGGCGGCGACGGGCACGGCCACCGATGCCGTGTGCATCGCCTGCCCGGCCGAGGGGCGCCTGCACGCCTTCGGCGGGCCGCGGTCGGTCTGGGGGTCACGGCTGGCCCGGGCCGTCCACGGCGCGGTCAGCGCCGGTGCCCGCAGCGGTGCCGGCGAGCACGGGCGGGACGGGTGATCGCGCTCGTCCTGGGCGGGGCGCGCTCGGGTAAGTCGAAGGTGGCCGAGGCCAGGGCGGCCGGCCTGGCCGCGGGGGCGCCGGTGACGGTGCTGGCCACCGCCGTGGTGGCCGACGACGACATGGCCGAGCGGGTGGCGGCTCACCGGGCCCGGCGGCCCGCCGGCTGGTTTACGGTGGAGACCGGCGCCGACCTCGTCGGTGCCCTGGCGTCGTGCGAGGGGGTGGCCCTGGTCGACGCCCTCGGCACCTGGGTGGCCGCCGCTGCCGACCTGGCGGTCGACGTCCAGGGTCTCTGCACGGCCCTGGCCGACCGCGGCGGTGACACGGTGGTGGTGTCCGAGGAAGTGGGCCTCGGCGTGCACCCGTCGTCGGAGGCGGGGCGACGCTTCCGTGACGTCGTCGGCACGCTGAACCAGGCGGTGGCCGCCATCGCCGACGACGTGGTGCTGGTGGTGGCGGGGCGTACCCTGGCCCTCGGGGGCCGCGGGTGACGCCGACCGGCGACGCCGCCGCGGCCGTGGCCTTTCTCACCCCCGTCGGCGGGGGACGGACGCCGTCGCCCGGGGCCCTCCCGTGGTTCCCGGCCGTGGGCGCGTCCATGGGCCTGGCTCTCGGCGGGGTGTGGTGGGCCTCCGCCCGGGTGTGGCCGCCACCGGTGGCGGCGGCCGTGGTGGTCGTGGCCGACCTGGGCCTCACCGGGATGCTCCACCTCGACGGCCTGATCGATGCCGCCGACGGCCTGCTTCCCCACCTCGAGCGGGGGCGGCGCCTCGACGTCATGGCCGACCCCCGGGCGGGCGCCTTCGGCGTGGGCGCGGCGGCGGCCGTGCTCCTGGTGCGCTGGTCGGCGCTGTCCGTCCTCGCCCCCGACCCCCTGCTCCTGGCCGGCCTGTGGTGCGCCTCCCGCACGGCCATGGCCGTCGCCGCCCGGGCCCTTCCCTATGCCCGCCCCACGGGCGGCCTGGCCAGCGCCTTCCTGGCTCCCCACCGGTCCGGCGGCGCCACTGCGGTGCTGGCCGTCGGCGGGCTCGTCGTGTCGCTGGCCCTGGCCGGGGTCGCCGCCGGCCCGGCCGGCGTGGTCGCGGTGGGCGGGCTCACGGCGGCGGCGGTGGCGGTGGCGGCAGTGGCCAAGCGGCGGCTGGGCGGGTTCACCGGTGACGTCCTGGGCGCCGCCGGGTTGGTGGGGGAGACGGTGGGCCTGGCCATGGCCGCCGCCCGCCCCCGGTGGACGACGGCATGAGCGTCCTGGCCGGCCGGGCCCTGGGCGCCGCCGCGGGCATCCTCGTCGACCGCCTGGCCGGCGAGCCGCCCGCCGTCGCCCACCCGGTGGTGGCCTTCGGAGGAGCCATGCGCCGCACCGAGGACGCCCTGTGGAGCGATGGTCGCGGGACGGGCGCCGCCTATGCCGCCGCCGGGATGGGCCTCGGGGTGGGGGCGGGAGCGCTTGTGGGATCGACGGCGGTGGCGACCACACTCGCCGTCGGGGGCCGGGCCCTGGCGGGAGCGGCCACCGCGGTGTCGACCGCTCTGGCCGGCGACGATCTCGATGGCGCGCGCTCCCTGCTTCCCGGACTGGTCGGCCGTGACCCCGACGGGCTCGACGCCAAGGCCATGGCCCGGGCGGTGGTGGAGTCGGTGGCTGAGAACACCGTCGACGCCGTGGTGGCGCCCGTCCTGTGGGCGGCGGCGGCGGGGGCGGCCGGGGCCCTTGGGTACCGGGCGGCCAACACCCTCGACGCCATGGTCGGTCACCGCTCGGCGCGCTATCGCCGGTTCGGCTGGGCCAGCGCCCGCATCGACGACGCGGCCGGCTGGGTGCCGGCACGCGTCACCGCCGCGCTGGTGATGGCCGTGCGTCCCCGCTCGGCGACGGCGGTGTGGCGGGCCGTGCGCCACGACGCCCCGCATCATCCGTCGCCCAACGCCGGGGTGGCCGAGGCCGCCTTCGCCGCCGCCCTGGGCCTGCGCCTGGGCGGGTCGAGCACCTACGGGGGCAGGTTGGAGCTGCGGCCATCCCTCGGTGACGGGCGTTCGCCGGAGACCCCCGACATCGCCCGGGCCGTGCACCTGTCGACCGACGTCTCCCTCGCCCTGGCGGCGGTGCTGGCGACGGTGGGAGTGGCGGCTCGGCGGGTGTCGGCGCGAGCGGCCGCTGAGGGCAGCAGCAACCGCCGCGACAGGCGGGCGCCGTGACCGTCGCGTCGCTGCCCCCGCCCGGTGCCCACGGTGGTGACGGGGCCAGGCTGGCCGCCGCCCTGGGAGTCGACCCCGGTGCCGTGGTCGACCTGTCGGCCAGCCTCAACTGCGCGGCGCCCGACGCCGGCGAGGTGGTGGGCAAGCACCTCGACGCCGTGTCCCGTTACCCGGACCCGGCCGCAGCCACGGCGGCGATGGCCGCCGCTCTCGACGTGGACGCCGACCGCGTGCTGCTCACCAACGGGGGGGCGGAGGCCATCGCCCTGGTGGCCGCCGAGCTCGGCGGACGGGTGGACGAACCGGACTTCGCCCTCTACCCCCGGGGGACCGGGCCCCGGTGGCGGTCCAACCCCCACAGCCCGAGCGGTCTGCTGGCCGGGCCCCACGTGCGGGCCCACATCTGGGACGAGGCCTTCTACCCGTTGGCCACCGGCCGATGGACGCGGGGCGACGCCGACGAGGGTGCGGTCGTGGTGGGCTCGCTCACCAAGGTCTTCGCCTGCCCCGGCCTGCGGGTGGGTTACGTGCTGGCGCCCACCGGCGACCTGGTTCGACGCGCCGCCCGGCGCCAGACGCCATGGTCGCTGAACGGCCTGGCGGCGGCGGCCGTCCCCGGCCTGCTGGCCGGCGCCGACCTGGCCGGATGGGCCGCCGTCGTCGCCGCCCGGCGGACGAGCCTTGCCGAGGTGCTGGCCGGTTTCGGTCTCGATGCGGAACCGTCCGACGCGCCGTGGCTGCTGGTGCGGGCGCCCGGTTTGCGGGCCCGCCTGGCGCCCCACGGTGTGCTCGTGCGTGACTGCGCGTCGTTCGGGCTGCCCGACCACGCTCGCATCGCCGTCCCCGGCCCCGCCGGTCTGGCCCGCCTGGGCGACGCCCTGGCCGCCACCGAGGGATCCGGCTCATGACGGGCGTGTTGATGGTGTGCGGGACGGCCAGCGACGTGGGCAAGAGCCACCTGGTCACCGCCCTGTGCCGGCTCCTGCACCGCCGGGGCATCCGGGTGGCGCCGTTCAAGGCCCAGAACATGGCCCTGAACTCGGCCGTCACCCCGGCGGGCCACGAGATCGGCCGGGCCCAGGCGGTGCAGGCCCTGGCCGCCGGCGTCGATGCCGAGGTGGCCATGAACCCGGTGCTGGTCAAGCCCACCGGCGACCGCACCAGCCAGGTGATGGTGATGGGTCGCCCCTACGGACACCTCGATGCCGTCGCCTTCCAGGCGGCCAAGCCGGCGTTGCGCTCCGTCGTGAGCGCGGCGCTGGCCGACCTGCGCTCCCGTTTCGACGTCGTCATCCTCGAAGGCGCCGGCAGCCCGGCGGAGATCAACCTGCTCGGCGGCGACATCGTCAACTTGCGCCTGGCCGCCGAGATCGGCGCTCCCGCCCTGGTGGTGGGCGACATCGACCGGGGGGGAGTGTTCGCCGCCCTCTACGGCACCGTCGCCCTCCTCCCCGCCGACCTCCGGCCCCTGGTGCGGGGCTTCGTGATCAACAAGTTCCGGGGCGACCCCGCCCTGCTGGGCGACGGCCTGGCCGACCTGGAGCGTCGCTGCGGCGTACCCACGTTGGGCGTGCTCCCCTGGATCCACGACGTGGGCCTCGACGCCGAGGACTCGCTGTCGTTGCGGGGGCGCCGACCGTCGCCCGCCCACCCACCGCAGGGCGAGACCCTCGACGTGGCTGTCATCCGCTTCCCGAGGATCGCCAACTTCACCGACCTCGAGGCGCTGGAGACCGAGCCGGGCGTCGGCGTTCGCATGGTCGACCACGCCGGTGCTCTGGGTGACCCCGACCTGGTCGTGCTGCCCGGCACCAAGACCACCGTGGCCGACCTCGAGTGGCTGCGGGCCGGCGGGCTCGACCGGGCCGTCGACGGTGCCCGGGCGCGGGGGAGTGTGGTGCTCGGCATCTGCGGCGGCTACCAGATGCTCGGAACGACCATCGCCGACGACGTCGAGTCGGGGCCCGCCGGCGCCCGCGTGGCCGGGCTGGGTTGGCTCGACGTGAGCACCGTGTTCTCCGTCGACAAGGTCACCCGCCGGCGCCGGGGACAGGCGCTGGGCCAACCGCTCAGCGGCTATGAGATCCACCACGGGCTGGTGACGCGCGGTCCGGGGTCCCGACCATGGAGCCGCCTCGACGACGGGTACGGGACCGATGACGAAGGGGCGACCGGCGGTGACGGCCAGGTGGTGGGCACCACCCTGCACGGGCTGTTCGACAACGACGGGCTCCGCCGGGCGTTCCTCGTCGACGTGGCCCGCAGGCGGGGGCGCGCCTTCGTCGTCACCGAGCGCTCGTTCGCCGCCGCCCGCCAGTCCCAGATTGACCGCCTGGCCGACATGGTCGAGGCCAACCTCGACCTGGCCGCCGTCGACGCGCTCTTGAAGGAGCCCTCCCGATGATCCTCGTGCTGACCAACGCCGACACCGAGATCCTCGCCCTGCGCTCGGTGCTCGAGGGCCTGCCCGACGGCTTCCCCCGGGTACGGGCCGCCAACCCCAACACCCTCGCCTCCGCGCCTCCCCTCGACGGTGTCGACGTGGTGCTCGTCCGCCTCCTCGGCGGCCGCCGGGCGTGGGAGGCCCCCTTCGACGAGCTGGCCACCGAGTGCCGCCGGCGGGGCGTGCCCCTCCTGGCCTTCGGCGGTGAGGCCCTGCCCGACGCCGAGCTCACCGCCGCCTCCACGGTGGCGTCGGCCACGGTGGCCCAGGCCTTCGACTACCTGGTGCACGGGGGTCTGGCCAACATCGAGCAGCTGCTGCGCTTCGTGGCCGACACCGTGTTGATGGGTGGGTTCGGCTTCGACGCCCCGGTCGAGCTGCCGGCCCACGGCATCCTCGGCGGGCAGCATCCGGTGGCCGTCACCCCCGACGCCGCTGCTGGTCCGGTGATCGGTGTGGTCTTCTACCGCGCCCACGTGTTGTCGGGCAACGTGGGGTTCGTCGAGGACCTCTGCGCGGCCATCGAGGCTCGGGGCGCCACCGCCGTGCCGGTGTGGTGCTACTCGCTGCGCCCCGATCCGGACGGCCGGGTCCCTGCCCTCGAGCTCCTGGCTGAACGCTCGGTCGACGTGGTGGTGACCACCGTGTTGGCCATGGGCTCGGCGCGCGACGACGACTGGGACGCGTCGGCCCTTGCCTCCCTCGGCGTCCCCGTGCTGCAGGCGGTGGCCGCCACCCAACCCCGTGCGGCGTGGGAGGCCGGCACCGCCGGCCTCGGTCC
>JBBWZS010000033.1:0-4913 GCA_039649175.1 Acidimicrobiaceae bacterium | reverse complement strand
AGCCCGGCGTTGTCGGTGAACGACGTGTCGGTCACCGAGGGCAGCGCCGGAGTCACCAAGACGGCGGTGTTCACGGTCAAGCGAACGGGGGACACCACCGGCAGCTCGACGGTGAAGTACTCCACCGCCAACGGCACCGCCACTGCCGGGAGCGACTACACCGCCATCACCAACAAGACGATCACCTTCGCGGCGGGCGTCACCACCATGAAGGTGAAGGTCAAGGTCACGGGCGACAACGTAAAGGAGTCGAACGAGACGTTCTCGGTCGTCCTGTCGTCGCCCACCGGCGCAACGGTCGCCGACGGCACGGGCGTTGGCACCATCGTCGACAACGACTGACAGCAACGGAGAGTTGCCTGGCGCGTCCGGCTCAGAGCAGCGGCAGGACGAGCTGGGGCTGGGGCGGCGGCGCACCCACGTCGAGGGAGCGCACGGCGGTGCCCATGGCGAGGAACTCGATGGCGTGCTCACCCCAGACGTGGGTGGCCTCGATGAGGCGCACTCCGACGATGCCGGTGCCGCCGTCGCGCTCACCTTCGGCCTGCATGCGGCCCATGGCCAGCTCGCGGGCGTCGTAGACGGCCTGGGTGAACTGCGGCATCTCCACGTTGCGCCCCACCTGGCCCAGCGTCTGCATGAAGCCCTGATGGGCCACGTGGTAGACGCAGGTGCCGAACACGAACGCCACCGGGAAGTGGCCGGCCCGGCACAGCGTGTAGAACTCCTGGCCGGTCAGGTCGGAGGTGAAGGGCCGGCCGTTGGCCGCGCGGTACTCGCCCGGGTGGGTCGTCGAGCGCACGGCCGTGCCGATGGCCACGAACTCGGCCACCGACTCACCCCACGCGTACATCTTCATCTCGATGCGCACGCCGACGATGCCGTCGGCCCCCAGCTCGGCCGCCTCCGCCTCCATGCGTCGCATGGCCAGCTCCCTGGCGTTGTACATGGCGGCGGTGAGCACGTTCAGCTCCTGGGACTTCCCCCACCGGGCCACCTGGAGGCCGATGTGGTAGATGGAGCTGCCCACCACCAGGCCGAGGGGCTCGAATCCCGTCTCGGTGACCAGGAGGAACTCGTTCACCGACAGGTCGGAGGTGAAGCACCGCCCGGCGACGGTCTCCTGGAGCCGGGCGTGGGAGGCGGACAGGTCGATCTGGTCGGACACGGGGGACCCCTTCAGTTGACGATGGAACGGAGGGCGTAGGCAGCCGCCTCCGACTGGCGGGCAAGGTCGGCCAGGGCGGCGGCCACGTCGTCGATCCACACGTCGACGGTCACGGGATCGCGGCGCAACACGATGCCACCGACCACACGGCCCTCGGTGGCGGCCAGGCTGCCCACCGGCAGGCGGCGCAGCTCGAACTCGGCGGCGGGGAGGCCGATGCGCACCCCGGTGACGCGTCCGGTTCCGAACGGTCCTCGGTGGGCCACCGTGACCGCCTCGGGAAGGGCGGTGGCCAACCGGTCGGCGAGGAACTCGAGCAACTCTCCGGCGTCGACCGCCTGGCGGTGGAGCACGGCGGCGAACACGTCGAGGCGCAACGGCACCGGCACTTCGCCACCCTCGGCCCCGCGGGCCAGCTCGCCGTCCACCGCGCGCAGTCTCCCCCGATCGACCGGGCCGGGCAAGCCTGGCCGGGACCAGGCCGCCGGCGGACACGGGCGGGCAGGCCGTCGGCGGACACGGCCGGCAGGCCGGCCGCGGACTGTGCCGGCAGGCCGGTCGCGGACTGTGGCGGCTACCGTCGGTCGGACCCACCCGAGGGACAGGAGCGGACATGGCCGATCGCAATGCCAGCGCAGTATGGGAAGGCGACCTCTTCAAGGGAAGCGGCACGGTCACGGCCGACAGCAGTGGCCTGTTCACCGGCGCCGAGGTCACGTGGGCGTCGAGGACCGAGGCCCCCGGCGGCAGGACCAGCCCTGAGGAACTGCTGGCCGCCGCTCACGCCGCCTGCTTCTCCATGGCCCTGTCCAACGAGTTGAGCTCGCGCGGCCACGTGCCGACCCGGGTGGCCGTGGCCGCGGTGGCCACCTTCGACAACGGGAAGATCACGACCATGCGCCTGGAGATCGACGCCGACGTCCCCGACACCGACGAGGGCGCCTTCGGTGAGGCCCTGGCGGCCGCCGAGCAGTCGTGCCCGGTGTCGAACGCGCTGCGCGGCAACGTGGAGATCAGGGTGTCCAGCGGCGCCGGCTGAAATCCCGAGGGAGGCACCCGCGTGCCGGCACTGATCGTCTTCAGGCTGGCAGCTCGCCGACGAGCGCCGGCTGCCCGGCGGCTCAGGCCGGAACGCCGAACCCGCGCCGCCGGCGGCGGCGGCCGGCGGCCACCAGCACACCACCGGTGGCGATCAGGATGCCGGCCTCACCGGCCCAGCGCCCGCTGTCGACCCCGGTCGTGGGCATGGGGGCGGTGGTGGTGGGCGGTGTCGTGGGCGTGGTGACCGCAGGCGTTGTCGTGGTGGTGGTGTCGCCGGCGACCGTGGTCGAGGTGACCGGGTCGAGGGGGGTGTTGGCCGCCGTCTGCACCCGCCAGCGCAAGTCGCCGGCGCCCGCCCCGTTGTCGAGCATGGTGGTGCAGATCAGCGCCTGACCACTGGTGGAGCTGACCGCGGTGTTGCCGGCGACCGGGCACGCGTCGCCTTCGCTGACCGTGGCCTGGGCGACGGCCGCCGGGGCCAGGGCCGCACCCCCGAGCCACAGCGTGGCGACGACACCGACGATTCCCGCCGCCAGGCGCTTCATCCCTGCCCTTGTCTGCTCCGACACGCTCACCCTCCACGCCTGGTGGGCGCACACTAGCAATGGCTACCCGACGTGGCGACGACGGGTACGGGCCTTGGGGCCGGGCCCGTGGTTGCGACGGCCGCTGCCGCTGCCGGGACGGGTGGGACGGGTGGCGGCAGGTCGGGGCGCGGCAGCTCGGGGCGCGGCGACCTGCACCGGGGTCCGGCCCTCAACGGTGGCGGGAGCGGAGCGGTGGTCGACGCGCTGGGGAAAGCCCAGCGCCCGCTGCATGGCCCGCACCGACGAGCGGTGCTCGGCCCCGACGAGGGAGACCACGGTTCCGGTGGCGCCGGCCCTACCGGTGCGACCCGAGCGGTGCACGTAGTCCTTGTGGTCGCCGGGCGGGTCGAAGTGGACGACACAAGGCACGCTGTCCACGTGGATGCCCCGGGCGGCCACGTCGGTGGCCACCAGGGCCTCGGCATTGCCGTTGGTGAAGGCGGCCAGGGCCCGGTCGCGCTGGGACTGGCTGCGGCTGCCGTGGATCACCACCGCCCGTACGCCGGCCCGCCCGAGCTGGCCGACCAGGCGGTCGGCGCCGTGGCGGGTGCGGCAGAACACGATGGCGCGCTCGTGGTGCTCCACCAGCTCGACGGTCATGGCCACCCGCTGGGCACGGTCGGCCCACCAGAAGATGTGCTCGACGTCCTCGGGTGCGGTCTCACCGGCGACGTCATGACGGCGGGGGTTCTTCTGGTAGCGGCGCACGAGCACGTCGATGTCGCCGTCGAGGGTGGCCGAGTAGAGCAGCGTCTGGCGGTTGGGAGTGGCGGCGTCGAGGATGCGGCGCACGGCAGGCAGAAAGCCCATGTCGGCCATGCGGTCGGCCTCGTCGACGACCACCATGTCGACGGCGTCGAGGCGCAGGTCACCCTGGGCCACCAGGTCTTCCAGCCGCCCGGGGGTGGCCACCACGATGTCGACGCCCTTGCGCAACACCCGAGCCTGGGCCGGGTAGGAGGTACCCCCGTAGATGGCGGTCACGCTGCGGTTGCGGGTGGCGGCCAGGGGCGCGATCTCTCGCTGCACCTGGGCGCACAGCTCCCGGGTGGGAACCAGCACCAGGCCCCGGGGCCGGCGGGGCTGGCCGGTACCCGTGCGCAGGGCCAGGGCCAGCCCGAAGGCGAGGGTCTTGCCCGAGCCCGTGGGGGCGCAACCACAGACGTCGTGGCCGGCGAGGGCGTCGGGGAGGCTGGCGGCCTGCACCGGGAACGGGCTGGTGACGCCGCGGCGGGCGAGCAGGGTGACGAGGTCGGCGGGCACGCCGATGTCGGCAAAGGTCAAGGGCAAGGAGAACTCCGATCGAGGGGGAAGCACAGGCCAACTCGACGAGTTTCCAGGTGGCCCCACCAGCCCGGCTCCTCGGTGAGGGTGACGGGGCCGGCGATCCGCCGGGCGTACCGGCGACACCTCATGATACTCCATGAGGCGGTACCCCGATGGCGGGACGGCTCCGTCACGCCATGCCGTCGCTACTCGACGGTGAGGCGCCCCATCAGCTCGGCCTTCTGCTCCTCGAAGTCGTCGTAGGACATCCCGCCGGCGTCGAACCGCCGGTGCAGGGCCTCGATGGCCTCGAGCAGGCGGGTCGTCGCCGCCTCGGCGCCGGGCGCCGGTCCCTCGGGAGCCATGGGCGGCCCCTCGGCCGCCGCCTCTGCCGCCTCGGCCGCCCGGGTCTGGCGGGCGTCACGCTTGGCTGCCGCCTTCTCCTTCTTCGCCCGCTCCCTATCCCGCTTGCCGAAGCTGGCCCGCCGCCCGCTCAGCGGGCGCTCCCGCTCGTTCGGCGGTCGGAGCGGTCGGTAGAGAGGGATCGGCTTTCAGTCGCCACCTGGGTCTCCTGCCATCTGGCGAGAAAAGCCGGAGTGCCTCTCGCGACCTCCCATGCTACCGGCTACGACGACCCTTCCCGGTCCGCGGCCCGCGCCCGCAGCCCCCGCTCCAGACCGTCCTTGCCCTCGGCCAGGATGCGCCGGAGCGGTCCGGGCAGCCCTTCGTCGGACAGGGCGCGGTCGACCGCGGCCACCGTCTCGGCGTCGATGAGCACCGACGGGAACAGGCCGGTGGCGAGGCTCAGTGCCTCCTCCCGGGGGCGCTCCTCCCACATCGAGGCCAGCTCC
>JBBWZS010000216.1:0-19938 GCA_039649175.1 Acidimicrobiaceae bacterium | reverse complement strand
GGCATCGAGCGCGACCTGCTCGTGCTGGTCGACGTGACCCTGTCGCTGATCACCGAGCGTCGGGTGTCCCGTCCGTGGGGACTTGCAGGCGGCGAGCCCGGAGCGACTGGGGAGAACTGGCTTCTGCCCGGAGGCGACGAGCGGCGGGCCGAACGGTTGGCCGACAAGTGCACCATCCGGATGAAGGGCGGCGACGTGCTGCGCATGCTCACACCCGGCGGAGGCGGGTGGGGTTCACCGCGTGGTCGAGCGCCTCGGCCCAGCGAGTGGTGACCCGCCATTGGTAGCATCCCCGCCTGAGGAACTCGGCGAAGGGGACGGCAACCATGCGGCTCACGCGACTACCGGCACTGCTCGGCGGATCCATCCTGTTCCTCTCTCCGATGGTCGGGCTGGGAATGCCCGCCTACGGCCAGGCCCAGGGGCCAGCCTGCCAGTCCCTCGGAGGACCCGAATCGCCGCTCTTGCCGGCGACGATCACCGGCTCTGGTCGCATTGTCGGCACATCCGGCGATGACGTCATCTTCGGCAGTCCTGGCCGTGACGTGATCAGCGGCCTCGGAGGCGACGATGTCATCTGCGGCAACGGCGGCAATGACTACATCGACGGTGGGTCGGGCGACGACCAGATCAGCGGCGACCCGTTCGGGTTCACCGACACCGGCATCATCGGCAACCCGGCCTCGGCTACGGGCAGCATCGACACCCTGGTCGGCGGGACCGGCAACGACGTGCTGGCCGGCTTGGCCGGCCCCGACGTTCTCATCGGTGGCGACGGCAATGACGCCCTGCTCGGCATGGGCGGTGCCGACAAGATCTTCGGTGGCGGGGGTGACGACGACATCCACGCCGGTCCGCACAATGACGTCATCGATGCCGGCCCGGGCAACGACACCGTCTTCGGCGACTTCGGGAGCGACACCATTTTCGGCGGCCCGGGGAACGACTTGATCGACGGGAACCCGGACGCGCCTGTCAGCGAGAGACCGCCCGGCGCCCCCCACGAGGACCCGAACAAGGTCGACACCTGCTTCGGCGGCGGCGGCCACGACCAGATCTTCAACTGTGAGCGGCCCACTCCCTCACCCACGCGGCAGCCACCTGAGGGAGGCTGACTACCTCAGCGTCCTCAACCGATGATGGCGGGACGGGGGCGGCTGGGGGCGAGCCGGGAGAACGGCGCTAGGGCGTCCCGGCGGCACCTTGCCCGCGGCGTGCCGAGCGAGGGGGGTCCCAACGGGCCACGTCGAGGGCCGTCTGGGCGGCCGACCGCATCGACGGGAGGTCCGGCTCGTCGGCGCGCAACGCCTCTTTCAGCACCGCCTCGATGAGCCCCAGCTTGTAGGTGCTCAGGGCTTCGTCCCCATGAAATGCGCTCTGGGTCAGGCCTTCGAGGTACAGGGTGGGCAGGTTCATGGTCACCTCAGTTCTTCCCCGCCGGTGGGCTGACGTACCTCACCGCCCACCAGGCCGTACTGCATGGCGCGCATGGCGGCGCCGGCGCGGTTCGACACGCCGAGCTTGGTGTAGATGCGCTCCACATGGTTGCCCACCGTCTTGGGGCTGATCCCCAGTTGGCGGCCGATCCCCTTGTTGGGCAGGCCTTGGGTGAGCAAGCCGAGCACGTCGGCCTCCCGGACGGTGAGTCCCGCCGGCCCTCCCGCCCGGGTGCGGCTGCCGGGGTTTCCGGCGGCGCTGTGTCCGCCCCCGCTGGGTCCAGCAGCGCTGAGCACGGCATCGACGGCAGCGCCGTCCAGCCGTCCCTGGTCGGCGCCCCGCCGCAACTCGCGGGCGGCATCAGCGTCGGTCATGGCGCCGCGGTGGGGCCGCGGCTGGGTCATGGCGTGGTAGGCGTCAGCCGCCGCCAGCACCCGTGCCGGTAGGGACAGCATCGTGCCACCAACGCCGCGGTGGTAGCCGGAGCCGTCCATACGCTCGTGGTGCGTCGCCGCCAGCAAGCCGATCCTGCGCAGCGGCTCGGGCCGGTTGAAGATCCGCTCCACGTAGTACACGTGCATGCGCATCCGCTCCTGGTCACTGCCGGTGAGCGGCCCCGGCTTGTCCCACACCCACGCGGGCACGCCGAACCGGCCGACGTCATGGACGAGGGAGGCCCGCCGTGCCAGTGCCGTCTCGGCGGCAGGGAGCTGGAGCAGGGAGGCGGCGGCGGCCACCAGCTCGGCCGTGCCCCGACTGTGGCCGGCGAAGTACGGGCAGCGCAGGTCGCAGAAGTCGCCGATGGCCTCCAGCACCACGTCGAGCTCGTCCTCGCTGAGAGGTGGCCGCCCGGCCGGCTCGGCATCGAGGATCTCGTCGACGGTGTCACTGTCGAGCCCTGCGAACAGCGCCTCGCGATCACGTTCCACGGCGGCGGCGATCTCCGGGTCGAAGTGGCTGCCGCTCCTCGAACGGACCATGGCCACGGCCTGCTCGACGCCGCCGGTGCGATGGAACACCTCACATGCTTCGGCGACGTGGGCGATCCGCGCCGGCAGGGCGACGGCCTCGCCGGCCAGGTCGACGGGCACGCCCCGGCCGTCCCAGCGGGCGTAGGACTGCTCGATGCCCGCTCGCACGCCGGCCCGCAGCCCCAGGCGGTCAGCGAGCTCGCCGGCCGCCGAGCAATGGTTGGCCATCTGCTCGACCACGGCCCGCCCTCCCGTGGCCATGATCCCGATGGCCTGACGGGCGCGGTTGAACGCCGAGGTCCCGGCGCCGGCTCGTCGCAACATGAACACCATGGCCGGGAAGCCGGTGAGGTCGATCTCGACGGCGCCGGCTCGAAAGTCGATGTCGTCGCCGAACAGGGTCGCCGCCTCGTTGCCGTAGACCGGGCATCCCACATAGGTGAGGATGCTCACGTCGTAGAGCGTGGCCAGCTCGTCGGTGTCGAGCCCCAGCCGCTCACCCAGGCGCATGCTGATCCTCGCCGCCCGGAGCATGTGCTCGGCCGGTTGTCCGAAGCCGAGGTCGGTCGCCAGCGACAGCGCCACCAACACCTCGGTGAGGCGCACGCCGGAGTCCGACATGGGCCGACGATACCGCTGCCTCGAAGCGAGCCGCTGGTGGGCGGCGGAGGGGGGGTGAATGCCTCATGACCGACGCCCGGCCCGTCCGTACATTCGTCACCGGAGCTACACGACGGCTCCCCGACCAAGGAGACGACACCATGCCCAAGTACATGATCGAGCGGACCGTGCCCGGCGCCGGCCAGATGGACGCCGAGGCCCTCGCCGCCATCGCCACCAAGTCCAACGGTGTCCTCCGTGACCTCGGCCCTGACATCCAGTGGGTCCACAGCTACGTGACCGACGACAAGATCACCTGCGTGTACGTGGCCGCCAACGAGGACCTCATCCGCGAGCACGGCCGCTGTGGCGGCTTCCCTGTCGACACCGTCGAGGAGGTGCGGGCCATCATCGATCCGGCGACCGCGGAGCTCGTGTCGTGAGCCCGGTCGCCGGATAGGGCGCCCTACCATCGCCGGGGTGGACGTGGACCCGGCGGCGCGGCCCGTCATCGAGCGCCTGGGACTGGTCGAGAACCCCCTGGGCGGCTGGTTCCGCCAGGTCCACGAGTGCCCGCACCCTTCCGGTGCGGGCCGCTCGGTCGTGACCGTCATCAACTACCTGCTCGACGCCGCCCGGCCGACGACACCGCTGTGGCGCATGTCGGCCGACGCCGTGCACTACTTCCATCAGGGCGCGCCCGTGGCGGTGGTCACGCTGTCGCCCGACGGTGACGTCGCACGCCAGGTGCTGGGGCCCGACCGGTTGCAGGTCGTCGTGGGCGGCGGCACGTGGAAGCGCTTCGAGCTCGTCGGCGGCCCGTGGGGCCTCATCTCCGAGGCGGTCGCCCCCGGCTGGCAGGTCGACGACCAAGAGCAAGCCCCCGCACAGCTCCACGTGCCCGACAGCGGCGATGACGTGCTGACGGCCGGGGCCACCGAGCCGGACGTCGACTGGGTGCAGCGGCTGAGCCTGGAGGCGAACCTCGAGGGCGGCTACTACCGCCAGACGTTCGAGTCGTCGTCGACGGTCGTCACCGACTTCGGTGAGCGACCGCTGTTCAACACCATCTACTACCTGCTCACCACCCGGTCGCCGGTGGGGCACCTGCACCGCAACCGGTCGGACATCACCCATCTCCACCACCGCGGCGGCCCCGCCACCTACGCGCTCGTGTCGCCCGCCGGCGAGCTGGCCGAGGTCGTGCTCGGCCCCGACCTGGATGCCGGCCAGGTCGTGTCGTTCACCGCCCCGGGAGGATGGTGGAAGACCTCCCATGTCCTGGCCCCCGGCGCCACCGACTGCCTCATCAGCGAGGTGGTGGCGCCCGGGTTCCGCTACGACGACCACGAGATGGCGTCGGTCGCCGGCATCGCCGCTGCCCACCCGCAGCTGCTCGCCCGTCTCCGGCCGTTCATCCTGGCGCCCGGCGGATGAGGTCGGACACCGGCCTGCCGGGGGGGCAGCGACCGGTCACTGCGGTGGGGGTCTACGAACGGCCCCTCCCTGAATCCACACGTCGTCCGGAGAAGTTCGGTCCCGGGCGCGGTGCGCCGTGGCCGGTGGCTTGGCGCAGGTACTCCCACAGGGCGAAGTAGCTGAGCAAGGCACCGGCCACCACGCCCGTGTAACCCAGAGGGCGAACCGCGGTCGGCGGGGCGCTGCCGCCGACCAGGAGCCCCACGAGGGCGAGATTGAGGATGGCGAAGCCCATGCGGCCGGCGAGGTGGACGGTGGCGCGCGGGGCCTCACCGGAGCCGGGCCGGAACAATGTGACCCCCAGCACGACGATGGCCAGTTCGCGGAGCAGCACCAGGGCGCCGAGCCCCACGGGGAGGAGGTGGTCGGCCATCATGGCGGCGACCACCACCACCACCATGAGCCGGTCGACCGCAGGGTCGAGCATCTGACCCAGGCGCGACCCGGCGCCGTACTGGCGGGCGACGAAGCCATCGGCCCAGTCGGTGCAGTTCAGCGTGGCGAGGAAGAGCATGGCGCGCAGGTGGCCGTTGGCCGACAGCACCATCGGGAAGAAGCCGACGCTGATGAGCCGGCCGAAGGTGATCACGTTGGCCACCGTGAGCACCCGGGAGGGGTCGGCACCGGTCGGCGTCGCCCCGGCGCCGACCGGTGCTCCCATGCCCAGTTTGCGGAACAGCGTCGTCCAGAACACCCCCAGGAGCAGGGCGGCCACCGCCGCTCCGGTGGCTCCGCCCAGGGCCAGCCCCGTGGCCAGCACGAACAGCGGCGAGACGACGAAGACCATCACCGACTCGGCTACCCGGTGGCCGCCGCTGCGCTCCCCCGCTGAGGCCGGGATGAGGCGTAGGGCCAGCACCGCCTCACCGGGGACCCGCCGAGCCATGACCGACGCCAGGCGAAACGCCGGCATCGGTCGATCGTGGTCCCGGGCCCACGCCGTCACATGTTGGCGGTGGGACAGCGAGAGCTCTCGGAGTGCGGCGGCGGCCACCGGCCCGTTTCCCAGGGGGAGCCAGAACAGCGTGTCGATCACCCGCCACACTCGCAGGAGGCCGTGATCCTGACCGGTTCCGGGATCACGGCGGTGGCCCACGCACCAATCTTGACGACACCCGCCGGCCGGCACCAAGCGACGAGGGTGGTGGTGGCTACTGTGGCGTCCCGGCGACGCCCGTCCCGGCCCCTGAGAGGAGCCCTTTGGGCACCGACGAGCTCCGAGAAGCCCTTCGCTCCGTGCCCGTGTTCGCACGGCTCGCCGATGACATCCTGTCCCGGGTGGCCCACGAGGCAGTGGCCGTCGCCGTCCAGGCCGGGGACTGGATCTTCCGCCAAGGGGACGAGGCCGACCGGGTGTTCGTCGTTCTCTCCGGACGGCTCGAGGTGGTGCTCGAATCCCCTCCGCCGGCCCGACGCCTCCGCAGCCTGAGCGCGGGCGACCCCGTCGGCGAGCTCGGTGTGCTCACGGGGTCGACGCGCGCTGCCTCGGTGCGGGCCATACGAGACAGTGAACTGTTGGGCGTCGACCGCCGCACCATCGACGGCATGCTCGAGGTGCCGGCCTTCGCCCGGACCATGATCGGGGCCCTCGCATCGCACCTCCAGGAGACGGCAGTCGGTCCCGTCCAGGACCGGCGACCGACCGTCATCGCCGTGCTCGTCGACGATCGCCAGCCATGGACCGGCGACTTCCGGGCTGCGCTCTTCCAGGGCCTCGGACGCGACGGGCCGATCGCAGAGCTGACCCGGCCGGCCACGCCGGACGCCTCCTCGTTCGGCCGGGTGCTCGATGACCACGAGCGTCGCCACGGACGGGTCCTGCTGTGGGCGGGCACCGCCCTGGCCGGCGAGTGGGACCAGTTCTGTGTGCGCCAGGCCGACCGGGTGATCGTGGCGACCACGGCACGGGCCCCGAGGATCGCTCTGCCCGGCGACACCGACCTCCATGTGGCCGTCTGTGGTGATCGCCCCGCCACCGCCGGCCAGTTGGCGCCCTGGATGGACGCCGAGCCGGCGGCGACCCCGCACCAGGTGGCGCTGGGCCCCGCCTTCGCCGCCGACGTCCGTCGCCTGGGACGCCGGGTCTCCGGGTCGTCCCTGGGCGTGGTGATGTCGGGGGGAGGCGCGCGCGGCATGGCCCACATCGGTGTCCTCGACGTCCTGCTCGAGGCGGGGATCGACGTCGACCGGATCGGCGGCTGCAGCATGGGCTCGCTCATCGGGGCCATGTTCGCCATGGGCCGTTCCGCCGGCGAGGTCGAGGAGCAGTGCCGTCAGGAGCTGGCGACCAAGAAGCCGTTCGGCGACTACACGGTTCCGCGGGCCTCGTTCCTGAGAGGGAAACGAGCCCAGGACATGCTCGTGCGGATGCTCGGCCACGGCCACATCGAGGAGATGGGCCGATCGTTCTTCGCCGTCAGCTGCGACCTGAACGATGCCCATTGCGTGGTCCACCGCCGAGGGCCGGCGTGGGAGGCGGTCGGCATCTCCGCCAGCATCCCCGGGCTGTTGCCTCCGGTCGCCCGCGAGGGACGCATGCTCGTCGACGGGGGCCTGCTCAACAACATGCCCGTCGACGTCATGGCCCTCGAGTCGGGCCCGGTGGTGGCCATCGACGTCATGGCCGAGGGCTGGCGCCCGAAGACCGTCGCCTGGGAACGCCGCCCGACGCCGGGCGGCGTTCGCGGCATGGTCGGACACCTGGCCGGTCGGGGGCCCGAACGGGTTCCCGCACTGTCGGAGACGCTCGTGCGCACGAGTGTCATCGGGAGCTGGCGCCTGACCCAGGAGAACCGTCGCAGGGCCGACCTGGTCGTCACACCGAGCGTCGGTCACGTCGGGCTCCTCGAGTTCCGTCGCATCGACGAGCTGGTCGAAGCGGGTCGGGCGGCGGCGCGGGAGGCACTGCCCGCCCTGGAATCCCTGCTGGCCGCCGACCCCCCCACCGCCTGATGCGTTTCTCGCTGCTCCTCGAGGCCCAGATCGACTCGCCGACCCGGGAGCTCGAGCGCCGTGCTCTGCTCGACGCCGTCGCCCAGGGCGTCCTGGCCGAGGAGCTGGGGTACGACGGGGTCTGGGCCGTCGAGCACCACGGGCTGGTCGAGTACTCGCACTGCTCGGCGCCCGAGGTGCTCCTGTCGTTCATCGCCGCCAGGACCTCCACGATCGCCATCGGGCATGCGGTGACCCTGACCCCGGGGCGGTACAACCACCCGATCCGCGTGGCCGAGCGGGTGGCCATGCTCGACGTCCTCTCCGGCGGACGGGTGCGGTGGGGGTCGGGCAAGAGCGCCTCGCTCACCGAGCAGGGTTCCTTCGGCATCCAGCCCGACGAGCTCGACTCCCAGTGGCGGGAGGCCCTGGAGATGATCCCGAGGATGTGGCGCGCCGAGCTGTTCGAGTGGCAGGGGACCAACTACCAGATCCCCCCCACCGCGGTGGTGCCCAAGCCCGTGCAGCAGCCCCACCCGCCCATCTACGCGGCGTGCTCACGTCCCGAGTCGATCGTCCTCGCCGGGTCGCTCGGAGTGGGCTCGCTGAACTTCGCCGCCGGCAACGACGACCAGCTGGAGGACAAGGTCCGGTCGTACCGCCAGGCGGTGCAGGGCGCGCGGGTGTACGGGCGCCAGGTGCTCGACCAGTTCTGCTGCACGCCGGCTGCCCTGGTGCTGAGCGATGACCGCACCGCCTGCGAGGTGGGGTTCCGGGGAGCCCGCTTCTTCACCGAGGCGCTGGCCACCTACTTCTTCTCACCCACCCGGGTCGTGGGCGGGCTGGACGTGAGCCGCGGACCGCTCACCGCGCCGCAGTTGGAGACGGCCATGCAGTCGCGTCGCCCCGAGCGCGGTCAGCTCAACTGTGTGATCGGTGACCCGGCGGCCGCGCGCGACAGTGTCGAGCGCTTCCGGGCTGCGGGAGTGGACGAGCTCATCCTGGTGATGGCGCTCGGCACCATCCCCAACGACGTCGTCTGCACTTCCATGCGCCTGTTCGCCGAAGAGGTCATGCCCCATTTCCGATGACGCCGGCGTGTGCCGCCCCGGTGGCGTAGACACCGCGGTAGCGCTCGGGGAGCAGCGAGGCGATCGTCGTCATGACCTGGTCACTGAAGGCTGACAGCTCGGCGGGAGGAGCTCCTGCCCGCGGGGGGGCGAGCGGGGCGCCCGTGCGGATCGTGACCGGCGCCCGCCGGCCCCGCCGCAGGGTGGCCCGCGCCGCCTCCTGGCCCCAGACGGCCATGGGCACGACGGGGGCCCCCGATCGTGCCGCCAGGTGGGCCACGCCGGCATGGGCCCGCTCCAGGGCGCCGCTGGGGCTGCGGCGGCCCTCGGGGCTGAGCCCGACGACGCCTCCGGAGCGCAGCACGGTCAGGGCCCGCTCCAGCGCCTCCAGGTCGCCCGTCCCCCGGTCGACGTAGATGGCGTTGCCCATGTCACTCAGGAACCAGTCGAACAGCCAGGAGCTGCGGTAGTCGGAGGCGGCCATCACGATCACCGGCCGGGGCATCACGGTGAGCACGAGGGGCACGTCAACCAGGGCCAGGTGGTTGGTGGCCAGGACGTAGGGCCCGGGCGTCATCAGGTGCTCCCTGCCTTCGACCTCCACGGACAGCACCGAACGCAGGCCGGTGGAGATGAGGGCCTTGACGGCGCGCTGCGAGGGGGACCAGCGTCGGTGGTCGAGGTCCTGGTAGCGCTTCCGCCCGTCGGCGTCGGCGTCGCCCGCGCCGTTGGTCGGAATGGGGCCCGGCGCGGGGGGCGGCGATGACGCCGCGGAACTCGGCGGGCCTGCCTGGGGCGCGGACGGCATCGCCGCCGCCCCCGTCGCGGCCACCGCCGCCGGCGCCGGCGCCTCGGCGGGTGCCCGGTCCGGCACCGCCCGGCGTGTCGTCCCGGATGCTTCGGCCAGCTCCAGCACCAGCTCGGCCAGGCCGGTGACGGTCGTGTCCTGGAGCAGGCGGACCAGGGGCACCTCGACGCCCAGGCGCAGTTGCAGGACGGCAACCAGCTCGACGGCGATGAGCGAGTCGAGACCGAGATCGGCGAGAGGGCGATCGAGATCGAGGCGGGCCGCGTTCACGCCCAGCACCCTGCCCACCTCCCGACGCACGCTGGCGACCACGCCGTCGAGGCGCTCCGCTTCGGGCAGAGCCAGGACCTGTTGCATCACCCCCGAGACCGCTGGGGCCGAATCCGGCGCGGGGGCGAAGTGGCTCAACCGGCTCGATCGGGTCTCGTCGGGCAACGCCGTCGCCCACCGGCCCCAGTCGATGCGCGCCGCCATGGCCTGGGGGTCGTCGTGGCCGAGGAGGCGGTCGAGCGTGGCCAGGGCCTGGTCCGGGGTGAACGACCGGTAGCCCTGGCGCTCGAGGTGGCGCGCCAGGTCGTGACGGCGGGACACGTACCCGACCTCGGAGATCACGCCCCAGTCGACGGTGAGCGCTTCGAGCCCCAGCGCCCGGCGATGATGGGCCAGGGCCTCCAGGAAGGCGTTCGCCGCCGCGTAGCCACCCTGGCCGGCGTTGCCCAGCAGGGCGGCGATGGACGAGTAGCACACGAACATGTCGAGGTCGTCGGAGCGAGTGAGGCGGTGGAGGTTCCACGCGCCGAGCACCTTGGCCTGCATCCCCGTCGTGAGCCGGGCGCGGTCGAGCTGATCGAGTGGGGCGTCGTCGAGCACCATGGCGGCGTGCACGACGCCGCGCACCGGCGGCAGGGTCCGCCGGACGTCGTCGAGCAGTCGGGCGACCTGCGCCTCCACGCCCACGTCGGCCGTCATGGCCACCACCTCGGCGCCGGTCGCCCGCAGTTCGCCCAGCCGGCGGGCCGTCACCTCGTCGGGTGGGCGACGAGCCACGACGACCACGGCCCCCGCCCCCTGGTCGACGAGCCACGCCGCCGTGGCCATCCCGAAGCCGCCGGTGCCGCCGGTGACCAGGTACGTCCCGTCGGGATGGCACCGGGGGGGACGGGCCTCGATCTCCTGCGAACCGTCCATGGCCACCGTGATCTTGCCGACGTGGCGGGCCTGAGCCATCAGGCGGAGGGCCTCCTCGGTCTCGCCCACGGGGAAGACCCGGCTGGGCAGGGCCTCGAACGTCCCGTCCGCCAGCAGGGCGGCGACTTCGACGAGGAGCTCTCCGGCCAGGTCCGGTCGTTCGCTGCAGAGCCGGTCGAGGTCGACGGCAAAGAACGACAGGTTGCGCCGGAAGGCGAGGAGGCCGAGGTTCGATCCCGCGTAGATGTCGCGCTTGCCCAGCTCGACGAAGCGGCCGAAGGGGGCGAGCGTCTCGATGCCCCGGGCGATGGCTTCGCCCGACAGGGAGTTGAGCACGACGTCGACCCCGGCTCCCCCGGTGACGTCCATGACCTCGGTGGCGAAGTCCAGCGACCGGGAATCGAAGACGTGCTCCACGCCGAGCGACCTGAGCAGTTCCCTCTTGTCGTCGGAGCCGGCGGTGGCCAGTACCTCGGCGCCCGCTCGCCGGGCCACCTGCAGCGCCGCCATCCCGACGCCACCGGTGGCGGAGTGGATCAGGACCCGCTCACCGGGGGCCAGACGGGCCAGGCGGTCGAGGGCGTACAGGGCGGTCACGAAGGCACAGGGCGATCCGGCGGCGTCGGCCGCGGCCAGGCCCGGGGGGCAGGGTGTGACCAGTCGCGCCGAGGTGGTGACATGGGACGCGAAGGTCCCCGGGCCGATGCCGAAGACGTCGGTTCCCACCGTGAGCTCGACCCCGGGGCCACAGGTCGCGACCCGGCCACACAGGTCGAGCCCGAGGGCCCGCTGGCCGAAGGTGCCCTCCGAGGCCAGCGCCGGCAGCAGCCCCATGGCCAGCATGACGTCGCGGAAGTTCACCCCGGCGGCGGAGACCTCCACCTCGACCTGACCCGGGCCCGGTGGGTGGCGGTCGACGGGCTGCAGCACCAGCGTCTCGAGTGCCCCGGGGCGGGTGACGCTGGCTCGCCACGACTCGCCTGGCAGGGGCGCGCGCCGAAGGGCACGCCGGGGCTCGGGCTCCATCCGGCGAAGGCGGCGGACCAGCCGCCTCCCGTCACGGATGGCCGTCTCCTCCTCGGCCGTGGCCGCGAACAGGGCGTCGCCCAGGCGATCGAGGTCGGCCGAGCCGGGGCCGCGGGGGAGGTCGACCAGTTGCCAGCGGACCTCCGGCCGCTCCTTGACGGCCACTCTGGTCAGCCCCCACAGCGGGGCACGGGCGAGATCGAGGGGACCGTGGTCACGCCCGACCGGTTGGGCCTCGGTGGTCACCACGCAGATCTTCCTCACCGGGCTGGTGCCCGGTGACCGGGCGATGTCGAGCCACTTCTCGCACGCCTGGCGCTGTTCGTCGAACAGGGTCAGGGCGTCGACCGCCTCGGCGGGGCGGGTGCCGGCCGCCGCCACCTGGACGATCCCGCCGGCCACGGCCACGTCGGCCAAGGCCCTACGGCGGAGCAGCATCTCCCCGATGGCGTCGGCGACCGGCCCCGTGCCCACGACCGCCCAGCGCTCGTCCTCGGGCATCTCCTCGGCGGCCGCCTCCGGGGCCCACGGCCAGGTGGCGACGATGACGCACTGGCCCGGAGGACCGCCAGGCGGGTGGTCGGAGACGAGCGTGACATCCGTGAGCCCGGACTCCTCGAGGACGGCGGTCCACGCCTCGGGCGACAAGACGGCGTGATCCTGGCGCTGGTCGGGGGAATCGGCGAAACGCCACCATCCGTCGGTCACGCCGAAGACCACGTCGAGCCACAACAGCGGGCGGGTGATCTCCACCAGGACGAGGCGACCACCGGGCGCCAGCGCGGCCGTCAGGTGCCCGATGGTGGAGGCGATGTCGGCGGTGGCGTGCACGACGTTGGCCCCGATGACGAGATCGAACGACCCCGGGGCGATGCCCTGGCCCGCGAGCCCCTTTTCGATGTCGACGACCACGGCGCGGACGCTCTCGGTGCCGAGATCGGCGGTCACGGACTGGGTGAAATGGGCGGACAGGTCGGTGAAGGTGTACGCCGACCCTGGTGGCAGGACGGGTCGCACGTAGGCGGTGGTGCCCCCGGTGCCCCCCCCGACTTCGAGCACCTCGACAGGTCGGGAGCCGTCACAGCCGACCACCAGCGCGGCCACGACGTCGGCGACCAATGTGTTGGTGAACAGCGAGGCCGGAGCGTCGCGGTAGAAGCGGGCCACCAACCCGGCGACGTCGTCGGCGAACAGGACGCTGGCGGCGTCGAGGCGGCCCTGCAGCACAGCAGCCAGCGACGCCCCGCAGCGGGCCACCAGGGCGGTGTCGGTCGTGAAGGCCGGGAAGGCCTCGGCCAGCTTGTCGAGGGCGGCTTCAGCGTCGGGCCGGGCCCTGGCCGACGAGCGCACCGACCCGCCGTCGCGCACGACCCATCCGGCGTGGACCAGGCCGTCGACGAGGGCCTGCAGATGCCGGCGTCGGGAGTCGACGGTGCCCGTCGTCTTCGCCAACTCGTCTTCGACCACGGCCTGGGCGGGGTCCCAGCCGGCCTCGACCAGCGCCCGCCAGACCAGGCCGGCGGCGGCTTCCTCGAGGAGGGGCTCCACCCCCTCGTAGTACCGGTCCCAGCCTTGTTCGGTGGCGGTGACGTCGGCTGCCGCGCACACGGGTTCGAGGGCGGCAGGAGTGGGCAGGGCGATGACCGACGGCCCCCGGCCGCCGGGCGGGGTCTCCCAGCGCAGGTCGTACAGCCAGTCGTCCATGGTGTCGGAGGGGCCCGAACGCCGGTCGATCCGGCGGCACCGCAGGCCGTCGACCGAGACGACCACGGTTCCGTCATCGGCGACCAGCTCGACGGCGCCGACCACCTCGCCGTTCTCCGTGCGCCGGTCGTCGAGCAACCGGGCCCTGACCCGGCACGTGCCACCGACCGGTCCCCATGCGCCGACGTGGTCGACGTGCACCGGGAGGAACAGGTCGCCCCGGCCGTCCCCGCCGCCGGCGGCGACCAGCAGCAGCTGGAAGGCGGCGTCGAGCAGCGCCGGGTGCACGAGATAGTCACCGGCGCCGGCGGCCAGGTCGTCGGGCAGGGTGACCGTGCCGAAGGCCTCGTCCTCGCCCTTCCATGCCTCGGTGATGCCTACGAAGGCCGGGCCGTACTGGAGTCCGCGTTGGTGGAACCCGTCGTAGAGCTCGCCGGTGTCGATCTGCACGGGGCAGCGGGCCTGCAGGGCGGACAGGTCGAGCGCCGCCGGTGGTCGCCCGGCAGCGTCGAGGTGCCCGGCGGCGTGCAGCTCCCATCCCGTCTCCGACCCGTTCGACGCGTGGAAGGCCAGCGCCTCCCCGGCCACCGAGGTCTGGACCATGGCGGCCGTCTGGGTGAGCAGGGCCCGGCGCAGGTCGAGGTCCCGCAGCCCCGGGGGGTCGTGGTCGACGAGGCGGGCGACGGCCAGGCCGGCCTCGACGTAGGCGGCGCCGGGGTGGATCACGGTGCCGTCGATGACGTGGTCGTCGAGCCAGCGCAAGCGGTCGGCGCCGGGCCGGAGCTCCCAGAGGGGGTTGGCCGACCGCACCCGCCGGCCGAGCAGCGGATGGTCGTGGTCGCCGGCAGCGATGCCGTCGTCGTGGTCGGTCGCCGGTCGCGACTCGAACCAGTGCCGCTCCCTCGTCCACCGGTAGGCGGGCAGCGGGGCGCGGTCGGGCCCCTCGCCCCCGATCGCCGCCCAGTCGAGCGCGGTGCCGAGCGTCCACAGGCTGGCGGCGCTGCGCAGCAGCGTCGTGCGGTCGTCCTCCATCCGCCGCAGCGACGGCACGATGGTCGCCCCGGTGATGCCTCGGGCGGCCAGGCACTGCCCCACCGACTGGCTGAGGACGGGATGGGGTGCGATCTCCACGAACGTGCGGTACCCGCCGTCGATCAGGCGGTCGAGGCCGTCGGCGAACAGCACGGGTTGGCGGATGCTCCGCCACCAGTAGCCGGCGTCGAGGGCGGGGCCGGACACCCAGTCCGCCGTCACCGCCGACACCATGGGCACCCGGGGCGCCTCGGGTCGCAGGTACTCCAGGGAGGCCAGGATCTCCTCCTCGATGGGGTCCATGTGGGCGCTGTGGTACGGCACCACGACCGACAGCATCCGGGCGAACACCTGGCGTTCGGTGAGCACGGCGACCAGTTCCTCCAGCCGCCCCTCATGACCTGACAGGGTCACCGTCGACGGCGCGTTGACCGCCGCCAGGCACACGCCGTCGGGCCCGTCGACGAGGAACTCGCCCACGTCGGCGGCGGCCAAGCCGACCGCCAGCATCCGGCCCTTCCCCCCGGCGCGCGACATGAGCCGGCCGCGGTGCCAGCACAGCACGGCGGCGTCCTCGAGGGTCAGGGCGCCGGCCGCGCAGGCCGCCGCCATCTCACCGCCGCTGTGGCCCATCACCGCCGCCGGTCGCACGCCCCACCGGTCCCAGAGTGCGACGAGGCCCATCTGCACGGCGAAGTTGGTCAGCTGCACCAGGTCGGGCTCGGCCACCCGGGAGACGCCGTCGTCGGCGTGCAGCTCGTCGAGCAGCGACCACGAGGTCACCTCACGAAGGGCGGCGTCGCACCGGGAGATGGTGTCGCCGAAGGCAGGCTCGTCGGTGAGCAGTTGACGGCCCATGCCCCACCACTGCGGCCCCATCCCCGAGAACACGAATGCCAGGGGCGGGCCTCCGGTGACCGCCCGACCCTCCGGGGCGGCGGACCGTCGTTCCCCCGCGGCGAGCGCCTCGAGCAGCTCGGCCATGTCGGACGGGCTCGACGCCACCACGCCGGCCCGGTGCTGGTGGTGGGACCGGCGCCGGGCCGCGGTCCGGCACACCTCGTCGATCGGAGCGGTGGTGGGGCCCACCAGATGGTCGGCCATGGCGCGGGCGTTGGCCACCAACGCCTCCCGGGTGCGGCCCGATACCACCAGCAGGTCGGTCCGGTCCTGACCTCGGGAAGCCGGTGCGTCCGGCACCACCGGCGGCGGGGCAGGCTCGGCGCCGACGAGGACGGCGTGGCCGTTGGCCCCACCGAAGCCGAACGAGTTCACGCCGGCCACGGGCTCGGCGCCGGCGGGCCACGGCTCGAGATCGTCGACCACCCGCAACCGGAGCGCCTCGAAGTCGATGTCGGGGTTGGGGACCGAGAAGTGCAGCGACTTCGGGATCTGGCGGTGCCACAGGCTGAGGGCGGCCTTGCACAGCCCGGCCATACCCGACGCCGCCTCCAGGTGGCCGATGTTGGTCTTCACCGACCCGATGGCGCACACGCCTCCAGGCCCTTTGGCGGGGGCGAACACCGCCCCCAGCGCCGTGGCCTCGATGGGGTCACCCACCGGCGTCCCCGTGCCGTGGGCTTCGACGTAGGCCACCCGGCCGGGCTCGATGCCGGCGTCGGCCAGGGCGGCCCGAACGACGGCTTCCTGGGCGACGGCCGACGGCACCGTCATCCCACTGGTGTGGCCGTCCTGGTTCACCGCCGTGCCCGCCAGCACCGCGTACACCCGGTCCCCGTCGGCGATGGCCGCCCGCAGGGGCTTGAGCACGACGGCTGCCCCACCCTCGGACCGCACGTACCCGTTGGCGCCGGCGTCGAAGGCCGCGCACCGGCAGTCCGGGGACAGCATGGCCGCCTTGCAGAACCCGATGGTGAGCTCGGGCGCCACCACCAGCTGGATGCCGCCGAGGACGGCGAGCTCGCACTCACCGCGTCGCAGCGACGCCACCGCCAGGTGGCACGCCGACAGCGACGACGAACAGGCCGTGTCCACGATCATGCTCGGCCCCCGCAGGTCGAACATGTAGGAGATGCGATTGGCGGCCAGGCTGGTGGCCGAGCCGCTGTTGGAGTGCCCGTCGATCAAGGTGCGGTTGGACGGGTAGACCTGGATGTCGCCGTAGTCGTGGGTGGAGATCCCCACGAAGACCCCCGTGGACGAGCCCGCCACCTGCTCGAGGGATACGCCGGCGTCCTCGAACGCCTCGTAGGACATCTCCAGGAGGAGGCGGTGCTGGGGGTCCACGTGCACCGCCTCCCGGGGTGACATCCCGAAGAACTCGCAGTCGAACCCGGCCACGTCGTCGAGGTAGCCGCCCCGGGACACGTACAGGCGGCCGGCCACCGAGGGGTCAGCGTCGTACACCTGGGGATCCCACCGGTCGGGTGGAGGTTCCCCGATGGCCGAACGCCCCGACCGCAGCAGCTCCCAGTACCGGTCGGGCGTGTCCGCCCCGCCGGGGAAGCGACACGCCATACCGACGATGGCGATGCCGTCGAGACCTGCGGAGCTCACCTCGTTCGCCGGTGACGCCGGATGGTCGCCCGCCGACCGGTCACTGCGCGGTGCGGGCGGAAGACGCGGCCAGACGGTTTCCCCCTAGCCGGCATGGCGCAAATGTATCCACACGGGTGTCGGCCGCGCCCCTCATCGCCGCGGCAACGGGACCGGTCCCGAGCGGCAAGTGATGGCAGGGACGGCCATCACTCGGCTGGCATCGCCCCTCAAGTTCGGAGTCGTGGCCGACGATCACAGTCACACACCCTGGTCGGCTGAAACACACCGTGCCGCCAGGCCGAGAGGGGAGTTGTCATCAACCACACGACTGTCGACACCCCACGCGAGACACGACGGTCCGGTCGGCGGTGGTCGCTCCTGGCACTGCTCCCGGTCCTGGCTGTCGGCTTCGCCGGGGTCGTGGCGAGCCCGGCAACCGCCAAGAAGCCCATACCGCCGACGGCCACCCCGAGCTTGCTCAGCCATCGGGTGGGGTTCGGGGCCGCCGTGACCGGGGGCGGCAGCATCGCACCGACCAAGGTCACCGATTGCAGCGACACCCCGACCGCTCCGGGCCACGGCACCCTCCGGGCCCTTCTCGCCCTGCCTGGGCCGCACTCGGTGAAGTGGGCGACCTCGTGCACCACCCATCTGCTGGCTGCGCTGCGGGTTCCCTCCGACACCACCCTCGACGGATCGGGTCAAGCGGTGACGCTGACCGGCCTGAACGACGAGCACGACGGCCTCGTCGTCGACCACGTGGCCAACGTGATCATCCACGACCTCACCATCACCCAATTCGGTGTTCCGGCCAACCGGTCGCTCAACGACATGCCGAACGGCATCTTTGTGACCGCTTCGCGTGGGGTGTGGGTCGACCACAACACCTTCGCCGACATCGGCAACAAGCAGCTGGCGATCCAGACGGGCACGACCGACGTGACGGTGTCATGGAACCGCTTCATCGGCGACGTGTACCAGGCACAGTTCTTCCAGATCGGCAACCAGACGGAGGGGCCGAGCGTGGACTCGGTCCAGAACGTCACCTCGCACCACAACCTGTACACCGGCGTCGGGTACCGCACACCGTCGATCGCCTACGGCACCCTGCACCAGTTCAACGACGTCGTGGAACAGTGGGTGTCCACCGGCGTGCACTGCCAACGCCTGGCCCAGTGTTACCTGGAGAACGACGTGTTCGTGAGCTCGGGTGCGTCGAACGGCCTGGTGGGGACCAAGTACAGCCCGAGTGGCAACGGGTGCAACGACGCCGGCACGCTGTGCGATGCCACCTGGGGCTCGGGCACGGTCGTCAACCCCTATCTTCCGGTGGCGGGGACGGTGGCTGCCAACTCGATCGATCAACCGCCCTGCGCCACCCCGCCCGTCGCCCCGTGCTCGCCGTACTACGGATCCGGTCCCCGGACATTCAAGCCGACGTACACCTACGCCCCCGAGACCGCCGGCGAAACCCTTCGGGCCCGGGTGGAGGCGAACGCGGGATCGCACGCCACCCCCCTCTGGTGAGCGCCAACACCGACCCGGCGTCGTAGGGTCTCACGGCCTGTCGGTCTGCTAGGACGGGGGGATGAGCGCGGGCCACATCATTCCCGGGTGGGACCCGGCGGGAAAGGTTGGCACCGGCACCGGCACCGGCACCGAAGCCGCTGCCCCGCCGGCCCCTGAGCCGAGCCACGCCGAGCGGGCGCGCACCCTGGTCGCCTCGCAGTCCCGTGGTGCGCTGTCGACCATCGCCGTCGAGCCGGCGGGAACGCCGTTCGGATCGGTCGTCACCTACGGCCTCGACCCCGCCGGCGCGCCGGTGTTCTTCGTGAGCACGCTCGCCGAGCACACCCGCAACATCGACGCCGACCCCCGGGCCAGCCTGCTCGTCACCGAGGACACACCGTTTGGCGGCGACCCGCTGGCGTCGGGTCGGGTGACGCTGCTCGGACGGGTGGCCGAGGTGGCCGACCCCGACCAGCGGGCGGCAGCGCGGGCGAGCTACCTGGTCGCCAACCCCACTGCCTTCTACGTCGACTACGGCGACTTCCGCTGCATGCGTCTCGACGTCACCGACGTGCGCTATGTGGGCGGGTTCGGCCGCATGAGCTGGGTCGACGGCCCCTCCTACGGGGTGGCCCGACCGGACCCGTTGGTCGCCGATGCGCGGGCCATCATCGGCCACATGAACGTCGACCATGCCGGCGCCCTCGTCACCTTGTGCCACCACTTCGCCGGCCGGTCCGACGTGGTGGAGGCGTCGATGACCGCCGTCGACCGCTACGGGTTCGAGGTGGTGGCCGGGCTGGGCGGCGACCGCCGGGCGGCGTTGCGCATCGGCTTCCCCCGGGAGCAGGACACCGCCGACGGCGTGCGCGCCGAGCTCATCGCCATGCTGGGGACCGCCCGTTCCTCGACAACCCGGTGATCGCCCAACCCCGGTAGGCCTCTCGCCCCGGTGTGGTTTCGGCCGCCCCAGGATCGGAGACAACCCCGACATGCTGACTCTTCTGTTGATCATCGTGATCCTGATCCTGCTCTTCGGCGGCGGCGGCGGGTACTACTACCGGGGGCGGCGCCGACGCCTGTAGCGGCCGCGCTGGATGTTCTTTGTCTATGACTACTATCGGTGGTATCGGGTAGGTAGCCCCGAGGCCGGTTGAGCCTGCAGCCGAACTCTCCTTCGTATTCCTGACAGCGGGAGCGGTATGGGAGACACCGTCCTCATCACCGGCGGAGCTGGTTTCATCGGGGCTCATCTCGCGGCAGAGCTGCTGCGGGACGGGCACCGCGTCCGGCTTCTCGACGCCCTGGTGGACCAGGTGCACGGCGACACCCAGCGGCCCGGTTACCTGCCGCCGGACGCCGAGCTGGTGGTGGGCGACGTGCGTGATCCCGACGCCGTGGGCCGAGCCCTGCGGGGCGTCGAGCGCGTGGTGCACCTGGCCGCGAGGGTCGGCGTGGGCCAGAGTGCCTACGAGATCGCCGAGTACACGTCCGTCAACACCACGGGGACCGGCGTGCTGTTGCAGGCCCTCCTCGACCATCCCGTCGAACGGCTGGTCGTGGCGTCGAGCATGAGCGTGTACGGAGAGGGCCTGTACATGGGCCCCGACGGGCCCGTCACCGCCGTCGACCGGTCTCGCCACCAGTTGGAGTCGGGGCGGTGGGATCCGGTCGGACCCGGGGG
>JBBWZS010000195.1:0-3339 GCA_039649175.1 Acidimicrobiaceae bacterium | reverse complement strand
CAGTGGTTCAACTTCGGCGACAAGGAACAGGCGCTCGACGACGCCGACCGCGAGGAGGAGGTCGACGCCTTCACCGCCCTCATCGAGGGCGATGCCAAGTTCCTGGAGGGTCGCTACGCCGAAGCCGATCTCACTGAGGAGGAGCAGCTGGCCTACGCCCTGCAGGGCCTGGGAGGGGGCGACACCGACACCGGCGCCGCCGCCAAGCTCTTGCAGACGCCGCCGTTCCTGCTGCGCTACCTGTACTTCCCCTACGAGGACGGCCTGGCCTTCGTGAAGGCCGAGGCCGGCGACGCTGCCGATGTCAACGCCGGCATCGACGCCGCCTACCGGCGGCCGCCCACCTCGACGGAGGCGATCCTGCATCCCGACGTCTACGCCACCGACCAGGGGTGGACCCCTCCCCAACTGCCTGACGTGGCCGGCGCCACCGGCTGTGATGCCCGGCGCCGCAACACCCTCGGCGAGTTCAAGATGGGCGAGCTGCTGGGCGCCGAGCTCGACGTCGCGACGGCCACGGCGGCGGCCCAGGGTTGGAACGGCGACGTCTTCGAGACGGTGCGCTGTGGCACGGCCCTGGGCCTGGTCGACCGCTGGCAGGCCGACGGCGACGCCGCCGCATCGCGCCTGGCGGCGGCACTGACCCAATGGGCACCCGGCTGGGCCGGTTCGCCCCCGCCCGTCGGCGGGCGCTTCTCGGGACCGAATGGCACCGGTCGCATCCTGCGCACCGGGTCGGTCGTCACCCTCGTCCTGGGGGCCGATGCCTCGACCGCCGATCGCCTGGTCACCGCCGCCGGCGGGTAGCGCCTCCACCCCACGTCCGCCCGAGAACGGCGGCGCCGGTGTCCGCCGGTAGGCTCGTTGGGTCCGTCCCCCCGCCCAGGAGAACTTCGCGTGACCTACGTCTTTGCCTTCGACCACCGGCACCCGGAGCCGCCGATGAGCCTGAAGGACCTGCTCGGAGGCAAAGGCGCCAACCTGGCGGAGATGACGTCGGTGCTCGAGCTCCCGGTGCCGCCGGGGTTCACCATCACCACCGACGCCTGCCGCGCCTACATGCACGGCGGGTGGCCCGAGGGTCTGTCCGACGAGGTGGCCGACCAGCTCGACGCCCTGGAGAAGGCCATGGGCCGCCGGCTGGGCGACGCCACCGACCCATTGCTGGTGAGCGTGCGGTCGGGAGCCAAGTTCTCCATGCCCGGGATGATGGACACCGTCCTCAACCTGGGGCTCAACGACAAGTCGGTCGAGGGACTGGCCGACCAGACCAGCGACGCCCGCTTCGCCTACGACAGCTACCGGCGCCTCGTCCAGATGTACGGCCGCATCGTGCTCGGTGTGCCCGGCGAGGAGTTCGACGAGCGCTTCGACGCGGCCAAGGCCAAGGCCGGCACCGACAACGACGCCGAGATCCCCGCCGACCTGCTGGCCGCCGTGGTCGACGACTTCAAAGAGGTGGTCGAGCGCCACACCGCCGCGCCGTTCCCCCAGGACCCCATCGACCAGCTCCGGGGCGCCATCGAGGCGGTCTTCCGGTCGTGGAACGGTCCCCGGGCACTGGCCTACCGGGTGCGCGAGCGCATCCCCCACGAGCTGGGTACCGCCGTCAACGTCCAGGCCATGGTGTTCGGCAACCGCGACGACAACTCGGGCACGGGCGTGGGCTTCACCCGCGACCCCGCCACCGGTGCCCAGGGCGCCTACGGCGACTTCCTGGTCAACGCCCAGGGCGAGGACGTGGTGGCCGGCATCCGCAACACCCTGCCGCTGGCCGAGATGAAGTCGCTGTTCCCGTCGATCCACGACGAGCTGCTGGGCATCTTCGAGCGCCTCGAGCGCCACTACCGCGACATGTGCGACACCGAGTTCACCATCGACGGGGGCAAGTTGTGGATGCTCCAGACCCGGGTGGGCAAGCGCACCGGGGTGGCGGCCCTGAAGATGGCCGTCGACATGACCACCGACGCGGCGATCAACCTCTCCCGTGAGGAGGCCATCGGTCGCATCACCGCCGACCACCTCGATTCGGTGCTCCACCCGCAGTTCGCCGCCACCGACGCCACCGTGATCGCCACCGGCCTGGCCGCCTCCCCCGGTGCTGCCGTGGGCAAGGTGTACTTCACCGCCGACGATGCCGCCGCCGGCGCCGAGCGCGGTGAGCAGGTCATCCTCGTGCGCACCGAGACCTCGCCCGAAGACGTCCACGGCATGATCGTGGCCCAGGGCATCCTCACCTCCCGGGGCGGGCTGGTCAGCCACGCCGCTGTCGTGGCCCGAGGGTGGGGCAAGCCGGCGGTCGTCGGGGCCGAATCGGTGGTGATCACCGGCTCGAGCTTCACCGCCGGCGGAACCACGGTGGCCGAGGGCGACACCATCTCCGTCGACGGCACCACCGGCCGGGTCATGCTCGGCGAGATCGGCGTCACCGTGGCCGAGCCCACCCCCGAGTTCGCCACCATCTTGGGTTGGGCCGACGAAGTGCGGCAGGGCACGATGGCGGTGCGGGCCAACGCCGACACCGGTCCCGACGCCGCCAACGCCCGCCAGTTCGGCGCCGAGGGCATCGGCCTGTGCCGCACCGAGCACATGTTCCTGGGTGAGCGCCTGCCGGTGGTGCGCCGCATGATCCTGGCCGACACCCCCGACGAGGAGGCGGCTGCCCTCGAGGAGCTGCGCCAGGCCCAGAAGGCCGACTTCGTCGAGATCCTCGAGGCCATGGACGGGCTGCCCGTCACCGTGCGCCTCCTCGACCCGCCCCTGCACGAGTTCCTGCCCCGCACCGAGGAGCTGGTCATCAAGGCGGCCACCACCGCGCTCACCGACGAGGAGAAGCGCCTCCTGCGGGCGGCGGAGATGTGGCACGAGTACAACCCCATGCTCGGCACCCGGGGCGTGCGCCTCGGGGTGATCAAGCCCGGCCTCTACGCCATGCAGGTGCGGGCCCTCATGGAGGCGGCCGCCGACCGCGTGGCCGCCGGCGGGCAACCCATCGTCGAGATCATGATCCCCCTCACCATCGGACGCGAGGAGATGGCCCTGGCCCGCAGCTGGGTGGAGGCGGCGGTGGCCGAGGCCACAGCGGCCGGGAGCGGAGACAGAGCCACGGCCGGCATCGACCAGCCCGTCGACGTCACCATCGGCACCATGGTGGAGACGCCCCGGGCCGCTATCGTGGCCGGCCAGCTGGCCGAGGAGGCCGACTTCTTCTCCTTCGGCACCAACGACCTCACCCAGATGACCTTCGGCTTCAGCCGCGACGACGTCGAGGGCCGGCTCATGCCCGCCTACCTGGAGCAGGGCCTGCTGCCCCGCAACCCGTTCGAGACCATCGACCGG
>JBBWZS010000076.1:0-5260 GCA_039649175.1 Acidimicrobiaceae bacterium | reverse complement strand
GAAGTGGTGGGGGTAGCTCCCGCCCGTCTTGAGGTCGACGATGAGCACGCCCGCCTCGTTGCCCCGGGCCTGTCCGAAGGCCAGATCCGGCTTGCCCCGCAGGGTGACCCGGTCGCCGCACAGCTTGACCAGGATCGCCGTGTCGGTCCGGGGCCGCCACTCCCGCCGCAGCGGCGGGAAGCACTCCAGGAACTGGACGACGACGTCGTTGGCCTGAGCCCGCAGTTCGGCCAGCTCGACTCGGGATGCCCCCAGGAGGTAGGAGCCGAGGCCGCTCCCCTGCTCATCTCCCACGTAGGCGTCGATGGCCATGTCGACGAGATCCAGCGGCGGGGCATCGTCGCGCAGGGCCACCGAGAGGCGCACGGCCCGGTGGGCGACGGTGCCGTAGGCGTTGCGGGGCGCCCACACGAACGCGTCCTTCTCGACCCGGTAATAGGCCTCGCAGGTGTGGACGTTGCTCAGGTCGTGCTTATTGATGCGCAGCAGCCGGCCCAGCCCGTCCGCCACCGGAGCCACAGCCTCCTCCATGCGCCGGCGAAGTCCGACGGCCACGGCCGGGTCGAAGCTCGGCCGCGGCTGGCCGAAGGCGAGGAGGTCGTCGACCACCCGTTGCTGGGCGGGCGCGAGACCGCTCTCGTCGCTCAGTCGACGCGCTCCCGGCTGCGCTCCTGTATGGCCGTGATCGACCCGAAGAGGGCAAGGGCCGCGGCCCCGAGGCTGCCGAGCAGGAAGTTGGTGAACTGCACCCGGACGTAGGACGGCACCGACACACCCTTGGCCGCGTACTCGTGCAGGTTGGCCCGCACGGCCAGCAGGCTGCCGAGGGCGATGACCACGCCCATCACCACGGCGACGATCAGGGCGACGCCGACGACCCGGTCCTGGGTCTCGGGCAGCAGCTCGTCGAGGATGGACGGCATGGACACCAGGACCACGCCCAGGACGAGGAAGACCAGGGCGGTGGCGCCCAGGCCTCCGAAGGGATAGCCCAGCCGGTGGAGGAAGTCGTCGGGGATCCCGACGCGCTCCCCCTTCTTGAGGGTCAGCCCCTCCACCACCGACGCGAGCACCTGGATGGTAACGATCCCGATCAGGGCGGTCCCGATGGTGGCCAGCAGCGAGATCCACCGCGACACCGGCTCGTCGTCGTAGTCGTCGTCTGCGTCGTCGTCGTCGGTCGGGGCCGGCTCGACAGGACGGGCCCGGGAGGTGGCAGCAGCAGGGGCGGCGGCCGGGGCCGAGACGGCCGGCGGCGGGGCCGGGCGGCGGGGCGCCGTCGGCTCGGGCCAGGTCTCCGGGCCCCGGTCCCGGGCGGGCTCCCGCTCCGGTGGGGGTGGCGGTGCCTGTGCTGGTGCCGGGGCGGCGGCGGGAGCGGGGTCGACGACGTCCTCCCACCGGGCCTCGGACGGGGCCGCGGGGCGCGGCTCCGGACGGGCCGGAGGCGGGGGCTGGGTCATGCGGGGGGCGGCGGGCGGCGGCGGCTCTGGCATGCGCGGCGCCGGGGGCGGCCAGGGGTCGGGCGGGCGGGGCGAGGGGGGCGCCGGCGCCTGGGCCGGTGGGCCTGCGGGAGCGGGGTTGTAGGTACCCGTGCGTTCGACGGCCGGCTCGGGCGGCGGAGCCGGGGAGGCCGGTGCCGGCCACGCCACGTCCGGTGGGGCCGCTGACGGGTCAGGCCGGTCGCTGCTCGTCGGGCGGTCCTCAGGCTCGTTCATCCCCCTAGCCTGACTGCTGGAACGCCCGCTGTCACAACGTTGGCATCCTGGGACGGCGATGACCACAGTGACGACCGTCCGCAGCGTTCGCCCCGAGGAGTACAACCGGCTCAGCGAGCTGACCGTCGCGGCCTATCGGGGCCTGCTCGGCGACGACCTCGACCTCGGCTACGTCGCCGAACTGGCCGACGTCGCCGGTCGGGCCGAACGGGTCGACGTGCTGGTGGCCGTGGACGATCGCGGGGTGGTGGTCGGCGGGATCGCCTACGTCGGCGGACCGGGTCCGCTGGCCTGGTTCGAGGGAAACGACGAGGTGGGCCTGCGGATGCTGGCCGTCGCCCCAGAGGCCCAGGGCCAGGGCGTCGGCGCCGCCCTCATCGCCGCATGCGTGCAACGGGCGACGGACACCGGCAAGCGGCGGGTGCTCCTGCACACCACCGCATCCATGACCACCGCCCACCGTCTTTACGAGCGAGCCGGCTTCCGTCGGGACCCCGAGCGCGACGAGGTCCTCCCCAGTGGCCTGCAGCTGCTGGCCTACGCCCTGGAACTGCGCCCGGGGGATAGGGTCGCGGCCCACCGCCCGGGTGGCGGAATCGGTTAGACGCGGAGGGCTTAAACCCCTCTGGTCCTCGTGACCATGTGGGTTCGAATCCCACCCCGGGCACCCGGTCGTACGAAAGCGCAGGTCACGTCGGCGTGGAAGACCGTGAGGTCCGCGCGCCGCGGCGTAGAGCCCGTCCCTCGACGAGCTCGAGGAGGCCGGACTCAAGGTCGTTGACCGACTGGCCGATACCAGCAACCAATGGCGTACCTGCGGCGTGTCCTCGGATCGGGCCTATCCGTTCTCCTCCTTGCCGGCGGGCTGGCCGCCACCGCCGCGGGGGCGTCTGTCGCGGTGGGCACGGATCCGCCACCGCCCCCCGGTGGGTTCACGGCAGTGGCGCCTATCCGCATCCTGGACACTCGCACCGGTACCGGCGCGCCGGCCGGCAAGGTGGGGCCCGGCCAGGCGCTCCAGTTGCAGGTCACAGGTGCCGGGGGCGTCCCGTCCACCGGTGTCGCCGCCGTGGCCCTGAACGTCACTGTCACCGAGCCCAGCGCGGTTGGCTTTCTTACCGTGTACCCGACCGGCGAGGCGCAGCCCCTTGCGTCCAGCGCCAACTTCGTCCCCGGCCAGACGGCGGCCAACGCGGTTGTGGTCAAGGTCGGCACCGGCGGAAGGGTCACCATCTTCAACTCTTCAGGCGCCACCCACGTCGTCGCCGATGTGGCCGGTTGGCACGCCACCGGCCGGGACACGGGCAGCGCTTACACGCCGGTGACCCCGGTACGCCTCCTGGACACCCGGTCCGGTACGGCGCTCGGCCCTGGTGGAGTCGTCAGTCTCAAGGTCACCGACGGTCGCCCGGCCAACCTGTCTGCGGTGGCGCTCAACGTCACCGCGACCCAGCCCTCCACCGGGGGCTTCCTCACTCTGTATCCCTCAGGCGGCAGTCGCCCGCTGGCATCCAGCCTGAATGTCGCCGCCGGGCAGACGCGCCCGAACTTCGTCGCCGTGAAGGTCGGCAACGGCTCAGTCGACATCTACAACAACAGCGGGACGACCCACGTCGTCGTCGATCTGCTGGGGTACTGGAGCCCGACGTCTGAGAGCCGCATGGTGGGAATCACGCCCACTCGAGTCATGGACACCCGCACCGGCTTGGGCCACACCGGTGCCCTGGGGCGACAGGAGACCGCCGTGCTCCAGCTGCCAGGGCCGAGCAGCGTGCCCGCGGGCAGGCTCACCGCCGTTGTGCTCAATGTCACGGCCACCCAGCCGACCACGGGCGGGTATCTCACCGTGTTTCCCGGCGGAGGAAAGCCGCCGCTGGCGTCGAACCTGAACGTGGTTGCCGGGGAGACGGCGCCCAATCTCGTCATCGTCCCAGTGAGCCCCAACGACACCATCGGGATCTACAACGACAATGGCTCCACCCACGTGGTGGTGGACGTGGTGGGCTGGTTCGACTTCCCCGCAGAGCGGGTGGACGTCCAAGGGCTCTCGATGTTCGGAAGCGATGTGGCCATCGATCCGACTTCGACCTACGCCTACGTGTCCAACACAGCCCACGACCGGGTCGAGGTGGTACGCCTCGCCGACCGCTTCGTCGAGGACCCCATTCCCGTTGGCGTACAACCCATGGGTCTCGATCTCTCACCCGACGGTCGCATGCTCTACGTGGCCAACCGGGGCAGCGAGTTCGTGTCGGTGATCGACGTCCGGACCCGCACCGAGGTGCACCGGATACCCATCCCCTCCGGCCGGCTGTCCGACCGGCCGTACTCCATCGCCGTGCTGGCCAACGGCAAGGCGCTGCTCACGACCACGTTCGACGGCTCGGGGTACGGGGCGTTCATGTACGACATCGACCTGGCGACCGAGACGGTGAAGCTCCGCACCGACTTCGACAAGTGGTCAGGCCAGACCTCCGAGTACACGTCGATCCGAGCGAGTGGCGACCGGACGGCCGCAGTGATCACCCTCGGTGACAGCTCCCCGGGGGAGGTGTTCCGTTACGACGCCTCGACGGACATTTTCAGCGCGCCGCATGAGACATGGGATTTCATCTCCGCCGCCGCCACCAACGTCGACGGGACGGTCACCCTGGTGAACGACGAGGGCACGGTGGTCGACGGCAACCCGGTGCTCGACGAGCACCTCGACCCCCTCGGCACGCTCTACGGCTGCGGTTTGAGCGGGGTGGCCGTCAACCGGGACGGGACCGTCGGCTACGGACTTGGCTACAACTTCTCGTCCGGCCGCGGGTACATCGCGGTCTGCGACCTCGCCCGCTTCGAGGTCACCAAGGTGATCGTCCTGGGCTCTGTTCGGGACCTCGGGCGACTGGTGATGAGCCCGGACCAGAAGACGCTCGTCGGCCTCGTCGACTCGGGCCTCGTGCTGGTGAGGCTGTAGGGCACCTCTGTGCGTGCCGTCAGGGCGGCGGTGAACGGGCGGCGGTGAAGGGCGGTGCGCCGGAACCATCCTGAGCTGGGTGCCGGTGCCGGTGCCGGTGCAGCAGGCCAGGAAATCGCTGCCGCCGGCTACGGCCGGATGGCCTCCTCCTGGCCGGGGCGAAGTGCTCGAAGCCGAAGGTCTGGCGGGCCAGCCGGCGCAGGATGGGGGTGGCCGGCCCTACGGCTCCGGCACGGTGGGCTCGTCGCCCACCAGGCGGTCCTCGGAGCCGTCGTCCTCCTCCAGGCCCTGGTCCGAGCCGCCGATGAAGGCCTGCTCGGGGTCGGCGCCGGGGCCGAGCATCACGTCGAGGAGGTCGTCGTTGGGCCGACCGATGATGTGGGCGCTCATGGCGGAATTCTTCCCCAGGCCGGAACCTCCTAGACGGCCACGGCGGCGAGGACGGCGTCGAGCAGGGCCGCGGGCGACGCAGGGAGGACCGCCGCCCGGCTGGCCGGCGTTCGCTCCCCTGCGTACGCCACAGCGCAACCCCTGATCGCGGCGGTCCCGGAGGGTCGGCACCGTCACGTAACAGCGGCCAGGG
>JBBWZS010000189.1:0-3059 GCA_039649175.1 Acidimicrobiaceae bacterium | reverse complement strand
ACGGGCGGTGGGAACGGGGGATACCCGGGCCGACGGTTCCGCAGTGGCCAGTGTTGCTGCTGTTACGGTTGTGGTTACTGTGGCTACGACCACCGGGCCCAAGAGGCGCGCCAGCACCAAGGCACCCGAGGGGGCCGGCAGGTCCCGGTCCTCGGCGCGCCCCACCTCACCTCCCCGGGCGGCGGGGCGGCCTGGCGCCTCTCGCACCAAGTCCTCACGATCGGGCTCGCGCCGGTCGACGCCGCCACGGCCGCGCCCGCCGCTGCTCGGCGGCCATGCCCACGACGTCGCCGGGCTAACCCTGGTCGCCGTCGGGCTTCTCACTGCCTTCGGGATCTACGCCGACCTGGCCGGGCCCGCCGGCCGCGCCCTGGACCTGGCCGCCGCCACGCTCGTCGGTCAGACCCGCGTGATCGTCCCCCCGGCCCTGGTGGCCCTCGGTCTGGTGCTGCTCGTGCGCCGACCGCGCGAGAGCGTCGGGCGCCTGGCCGTCGGCGCCGCGCTCGTCGCGGTGGCTACGGCCGGCCTCGTGCACCTGGTCGAGGGGTCCCCGTCCATGGATGCCACGTTGGCCACGCTGCGTTCCGCCGGTGGGGTGGTGGGTGGGGCCGTGGCCTCGCCGCTGATCGCGCTGCTGGCCCAGGGCGGCGCCGCCGTGGTGCTGATGGTCCTGGGCGGCCTGGGTGTCGTGGTGCTGGCCCGAACGGACGTCCGCCACGCCGGGGCCCTGGCCGGGCAGGCCATCCGGTGGTGCGCTTCGGCGCTGGGCCGGCGGGCCCGGGCGATCGCCGGCAAGGCGCCTGCGGGCGACGACCGGCCGTCCGCCACCACGGTCGGCGCAGGGGCCCCGAGCGCGTTGCCGGTGCTCACCAACCCGGACCTGTCCGCCGTCCCCGCCGCCGCCGGCGACGATGCCGAGCCTGCCGGCGAGCCGGCACTCGACACGTCCGATGGTGAGCCCGAGCCGCCGACGCTGGTCCACGTCCCCACCGAGGCCCAGCCCGAGGGCGAGCAGCTGGCCATCGACCTGGGGCCCGCCGCCACTCCCAACGCCTGGCGTCTGCCGCCGATGGGCGACCTCAAGCGGGGGACCACCCACGAGGTCGACCAGCGCCTGGTGGAAGCCGAGGGACGGACCCTCGAGAGCGCCCTGGCCGCCCATGGCGTGGACACCACCCTGGTCGGCATGACGGTCGGCCCCACCGTCACCCGCTTCGAGCTGGCTCTCGGCCCCGGCGTGAAGGTGGCTCGGGTCACCAACCTGCACCGCGACATCGCCTACGCCATGGCGTCGCCCGACGTGCGCATCCTGGCGCCCATCCCCGGGCGCTCGGCCATCGGCGTGGAGGTGCCCAACAAGGTCCGCCAGCTCGTGCTCCTCGGCGACATCCTGGCCTCGCCGGAGGCCCACAGGGCCACCCACCCGCTGGAGGTGGCCATCGGCCGCGACATCGCCGGGCGCCCGGTGATGGTGAACCTGGCCGAGATGCCCCACGTCCTCATCGCCGGGGCGACCGGCGCCGGCAAGTCGTCGTGCATCAACTCGCTCATCTCGTCGATCCTCATGCGGGCCACCCCCGACCAGGTGCGCATGATCCTGATCGACCCCAAACGGGTCGAGCTCGGCCAGTACAACGGCCTGCCCCACCTGCTCACCCAGGTCGTGGTCAATCCCAAGCGGGCGGCCAACGCCCTGTCGTGGGCGGTGCACGAGATGGAACGCCGCTACGACCTGCTGGCCGAGGTGGGCGCCCGCGACATCGGCGGGTACAACGCCGCCTTCGACCGCGGGGAGCTGCGCAGCGAGACCGACGAGCCCGAGGGCGCCGGCGGTACCGGTGGCGGCCGCGGCCCCGAAGGCACCGATGGTCTCGCCACCTACAAGCGCCTGCCCTTCGTGATCGTGGTGGTCGACGAGCTCAACGACCTCATGATGGTGGCGGCGCGCGACGTGGAGGAGTCGATCTGCCGGATCGCCCAGATGGCCCGGGCGGTGGGCATCCACCTGGTGATCGCCACCCAGCGCCCGTCGGTCGACGTCATCACCGGGGTCATCAAGGCCAACGTGCCCTCGCGCATGGCTTTCGCGGTGTCGTCCCAGGCCGACAGCCGGGTGATTCTCGACCAGATGGGGGCGGAGCGCCTCGTCGGTCAGGGCGACATGTTGCTGGCGGTGGCCGCCTCCAACGTGCCGCGCCGCGTGCAGGGGGCATGGGTGGGCGAGGACGAGGTGCGCAAGGTGGTGGGCCACTGGCGCCGTCAGGCCCAGCCCGAGTACGTGTCCGGCGTGGAGGGCGACGAGACGGGCGCACCCGGGGCTGGTGGGGCGGCCAACGACGACGACGACGACCTGCTGGAGTCGGCGCTGGAGCTGGTGGTGCGCTCACAGCTCGGCTCCACCTCGATGCTCCAGCGCAAGCTCCGGGTGGGCGTCGCCCGGGCCGGCCGGTTGATGGACCTGCTCGAACGTCGGGGCGTGGTGGCCCCCTCGGAGGGCTCCAAGGCCCGTGCCGTGCTCATGACCGTCGAGGAGCTCGACGAGCGCCAGGGTCGCGCCGCATCCTGAGAGGGTGGTCCTAGGACCATCGGACCATGGTCGCCGGACACCGGTCGGCCCACACTGGTCGGGCCATGGCCACCCCAGAGGACCGACCGGGACCTGACGCCGGCCGTCCCAGCGACGGGCAGCCCCCCCGCCCGACCGCCGATCGTGGTGGCGCGGCGGCCTCGCCGGCACGGGTCGTGGTGGTCGACGACCACGCCGGGGTCCGCTTGGGCGTCGTCCGCCTGATCGGTGCCAGCCCCGGGTTCGCCGTCGTGGGCGAGGCAGCCGACGGCGAGGAGGCTGTCCGGCTCGTCGCCCGCGTCCACGCCGACGTCGTGCTGATGGACGTCTCCATGCCCGTTCTCGACGGGGTGAGCGCCACCCGCCGGGTGGCGGCCCTCCCCCCGTCGGTGAGGCCGGCCGTCGTGTTGTTCACGGCATGGGCCGACCGCGAGCGCATGGCCGGGGCCATGGCTGCCGGGGCCTCCGGCTACGTGCTCAAAGACGCTCCTCC
>JBBWZS010000169.1:0-3145 GCA_039649175.1 Acidimicrobiaceae bacterium | reverse complement strand
GAGGCTCCGGGAGGCCACTTCTTCTTCCGTCTCGGCTACCGCGGAACAGTGGTCGAGCTGGTTCTGCGTGCCGGCCTCGTCCCGGACGACTTCCTGGAGGTCGCCTGCCGAGACGCCCCGACGGCGGTCGAGGCCGATCGCGCCCGGCAGCTCAAACAGGAGATGGCCGAGCGACTGTTGAGCCTCCCGGCCGACGAGGTGTACGACGCCGACGTCGGCTGACGACGACGCAGGAGGTCACGAGCCGGGCTCTACTGGAGGGGCCGCCTGGCGATGGCGGGGGGCTCACGCCCGGCCAGCAGCCAGCCGCCGACGAAGGCAATCACCGGAAGCCCGACGAGGATGACGATCAGGTCGAACACGGGAACTCGATGGAGCGGGGTGAGGTCACTGCGGTGCCAGGCGAGGAGTGCGGCGTACGAGCCGGCGGTTCCGAGGATCGCTCCCAGCAGGCCAAGGGCTCCAGCCGTCGCTCCGGTGAGCGTGCGGCGGGCGCGGCTGCTCGCGCCGGCGGCCGTGAGGGTGCGTAGGTCGCCGGCCGTCTCGCTGCGGATCAGCCCGACGGTCATGCCGAGGACGCCGAGCGCGAGGAGGATGCCTGCTGCGGTGGAGCCGTTCCGCAGTGGGGCAAGGGACGTTTGCACGTCCCTGGTCTCGACGTAGAGGCCTGCGCCGGCCGCCGCCTTCTGCGCGGTTCGGATCTGCTCGGCGGTGAGAGCGTTGCTGGTCCCGATCAGCCAGGCGGCCGGAATGGGCTGGAGGCCGAGCGTCTGCATGGCGTGGCTGGTGATGAGCGTGCTCGGCTCGGAGGTGTAGACGGGGAGTTGCTCGACGGTTTGGATGGTGGGATCGGTGATCCCCTCCAGACGTCGGGGAAGGCCCGGAACCCGGGCGGCATCCGGGACCGGTGGGCCTAAGCGGCCAGGGTCGAAGATCCGCAGACCGCCGAGGTCGGTTCGTGAGGCGAGGATGTCGCTGCTCGGGTTGATCGCATCCGCCTTGATCCCGTAGTAGGCGAGCACCGCCGGGGTGGCCGCGTAGAGGGCCATGGGCTGGGAGACCTCCGTGCCCTGCGGCGTGACGGTCACCTTGGCCAACGACGCGGTTTGGTAGCCGGCGGGTTGCCCGGGCTGACCGAGCTGCGGAGGGCCCTGAGGGTTGTACGCCTGATCGAGGGACAGGACGGCGCTGGCATGGATGGACGCCGCCAGCTGGTCGACGGCGCTCGCCACGGTCTGCTGCTGCGCCGCGGTCAGCGGAGGCACGCCGTGGCCGCCGCCGGCCCCGGCGGGGGAGAGATAGAGCATGAGCTGATTGGCCGGCAGGTTGCCGGCCGCCTGGGGTGTCTGTGCCGCGGACGCGCTTATGGCGATCGTCGCGGCAATGCCGATGGCGAGGGTGACGGCGCCGAGCGCCGCCCCGGACCGGGCCTGGTATCGAGCCAGGTCCCGCAGGGCCAGCCTGACCGAGACGGGGGACCACCGGCCGGCGCCGGCCAGGGCCCGGATGGCCAGCGGGGCGAGAAACAAGAGCCCGAGGACGGTGGCGAGGATGCCGCCGATGATGAAGCCGACCCGGCGCTGGTGCGCGAAGGCGAGCAGGACGATGCCGCCGGCGAGCAGGACGCCGCCGAGGGCGGCAAAGCGATGGGCCGGCTGGGGGCGGGGCGGGCGTCCCGACAATGCGGCGACGACCGAGACTCGGGCCACGGCGCGCGCCGGCCACCAGGCCGCGGCCACGGCGGTGACGAAGGTCAGGGCCATGGCCGTGGCGATGCCCCACCAGGGCAGGGCGAAGGGATCGACGCGGTGCGCGGAGATCGAGCGGAGCGCCGGGACGAAGGCGAACCAGCCCGCCAGTCCGACGGCGGTGCCGACGATGGCGGCGGTGGCTCCGACGGCGGCGCCGTTGGCCAGCATGACCAGGCGGATGTGGCCGTCGGTGGCGCCGATGGAGCCGAGCATGCCCAGGGCCCGTAGGCGGCGTTGGGCCATCACGGTGAACCCGGCCACTGCCATGAGGCCGACGAAGAGCAGCCCAAGGGTCCCCAGCACCAGGACCAGGGTCTCGACGGCCGCCTTGGGGCTCGCGCCCCGGGATCCCACGGTCAGGCCGGTGCCGCTGGGAAGTCTGAACGACCGGAACGCCTGCTGGTCGGCGTCGACCAGGATCGAAACGTCGGCCGGCGGGTCGGCCTGGCCGGGGGCAACGAGCGCGAACTGGTCCCGCAGATCCAGCGGGTTCTCGACCAGGCCGACGACGAGTAGCGAGCGGCCACCCTGGTTCCAGATGCTCCCGGCCTGCACGTCGAAGGTCTTCGCCGCGCTGTCGGTCAGCGCGACCTCGCCGGGACCGCTCGGGTAACGGCCGGAGTCGAGGCGCAGTGTGACATGGCCGTAGACGCCGTTCGGATCCTGGGCCCGCAGGTCGATGCTCGACACCGATCCGGGGACCGGGATGCGTTGATGGGCGATGACGTCGACGGTGCCGACCCTGTCCTGGATGGCGGCGATGTCCGCGGCAAGGGCGGAGTCGGAGCCGGGCAGGGTGACGACCGTGTTGGCCGTCCCGAACGTCGGGTCGGCCTTCAGGTTGGAGGAATTCGATGCCACGCCGAGCCCGAGGGTTGTGGCGGCGACGGCCACGACGAGCAGCACCAGCACCAGCGCCTGCTGGCGCCACTCGCGGCGAAACAGTCGCCAGGCCCAGCGACCGATCGCCCTCCGTGCCGGGGCGCCGCCGCGGCTCGTCGTCGGCGCAGGGCGCTCCCGAACGGCGATGGTCATTGGTTCCGGCTGGGGGCAAGCACTGATTCGGGACCGGGAGGAGGTGCGGTCTGGTCGACGATCCGACCGTCTCGAAGGAAGACCACCCGGTCGGCCCAAGAGGCCAGTTGGGCGTCGTGGGTTACCACCACGCCCGCCACGCCTCGCTGGCAGGCCGCCCGGATGAGGCGCACAACGGCCTCCCCGTTGGCGGAGTCGAGCGCTCCCGACGGCTCGTCGGCCAGCAGCAGGTGGCGGTCGCCGACCACCGCTCGGGCGATGGCCACCCGCTGGCGTTCGCCGCCGGACAACTCGTCGGGATAGCGCGTGGCGCGATCACCAAGACCGAGCTCCTCCAGCGCCGCCATCCCCGCAGCCCG
>JBBWZS010000124.1:0-2545 GCA_039649175.1 Acidimicrobiaceae bacterium | reverse complement strand
ACGAGCCGAGCACCAGGTGCGTCGGCTCGACGGGCATGGTCTCGGACCGGCCGGACAGCGCCTTGTCGGGCTCGACCATCTGCGACTTGTGACCGAACGAACCGAACAGCATGGATGAAGCCTAGGGACGGAGGGTCTCGACCGCCACGGTGACGGCGGCCAGGGAGGCGGCGTCGGGAACGGGCCCGCAGCCCGACTCGGTCGGCACCGGGAGCATCCCGTCGGCGTCGAGGAACACGGGCGGCGTCAGGTCGTCGGCGTACCAGCGGCCGGTGGCCGAGAGGTCGCCAGCCAGGGTGCAGCCCGGCAGTGCCGCGAGGGCGAGCAGGACGCCCCGGCCGATGCCGGTCTCGAGCATGCCGCCGCACCACAGGTCAAGTCCCGCGGCCACCGCCGCGTCGTGCACCTCGACCGCGGCATCGATGCCACCGACCCTCGCCGGCTTCAGGCAGATGACCGACGCCGCTCCCAACGCGGCCGCGGTGCGGACGTGATCGGCCGAGCCGATGGACTCGTCGAGGCAGATCCGGGTCGCCAGCTCCTTGGCCAGGCGGGCCGAGCCCACGAGATCGCCTGGCGGCAGGGGCTGCTCGATCAGGAGCAGGCCGAGGTCGTCCACGGCGTGGAGCGCGGCAACGTCGGACGTGTCGTCGCCGTCGTACGCACCGTTGGCGTCGGCCTGGACGGCGACGGTGTCGCCGACCGCGGCCCGCACCGCTCGCAGCGGCTCGACGTCCCACCCCGGGCGGATCTTCACCTTCACCCGGCGGTAGCCGACAGCCAGGTGCCGCTCCACCGTCGCGACCAGCTCGCCGACCGTCGGCGCGAAGCCCACCGCGACCCCCGCCGTGACCCGATCGCGGTGCACGCCGAGGTGCGATCCGAGCGAGATCCCCTTGTGCCGCAAGGCCGAGTCGAGGAGGGCCGACTCCAGCGCGGCCCGGGCCATCGGCGCGTGCACCTCGTCCAGCGGCGCGCCGGCGAGCAGCCGGGGGACCAGCTGCTCGCGCAACACCGCCGCCGCGCCGCCCGCCCACTCGGTGGTGTAGGTGGGCTCGGGGGTGGCGGCCAGCTCGCCCCAGCCCTCGACCCCGTCGACGATGACCCGCACGATCGTCGTCGGCCGCTCGGTCTGCGTCCCGGCGCGGGTGCGGAACGGCTCGAGCATCGGCAGCAGGACCTGCCGGAGCTCGACGGCGTCGATCGTCCCCATCGGCGAAACCCTAGGTATTGCAAGGGGATCCACGCGTACCACCGTGTCAACGACCACACTGCGGCGTACATCTCAATGCAAGGAGGGAACCAATGAACCGACGCGAGCTCGTCAACGCCGTGGCTGCGCAGACCGGTCTCGACACCAAGCAGGTCGATGCCACGTTGCGAGGCCTGACCGACGTTGTCACCGCCGTTGTCTCGAAGGGCGAGCCGGTGGCGATCTCCGGGTTCGCGAAGTTCGCCAAGGTCGAGCGGGCGGCCCGCATGGGTCGCAACCCGCAGACCGGTGAGCCGGTGAAGATCAAGGCCTCCAAGAAGGCCCGGATCACCGCGCTCAAGGGCTTCAAGGACGCGGTCATGACGCCGTCGACCGCCCCGAAGCTGGAGAAGGGCGTCTGGCCGGCGGCTCCCAAGCCCGTCAAGGCCGCCGCCGCCAAGAAGGCGCCGGCCACGAAGGCCGCTCCGGCCAAGAAGGCTGCGCCGAAGAAGGCTGCTCCGGCCACGAAGGCTGCGCCGAGGAAGGCTGCTCCGGCCAAGAAGGCTGCGCCGAAGAAGGCGGCTCCGGCCAAGAAGGCCACCACGAGGTAGTCGCGAACATCGCGGTGGACGGGCGGGCCTCCGGGCCCGCCCGTTCGTCATTTTCGGGATGGGTACGGTCCTGGTGTGCGTCAGTTGCTCCCGCTCTCCCGCGCGTCCGCTTCGCTCGGTACGTCCGAGGTCGAGGCCGCCTACGACGCACTGGCCGAGCTGCGGGCCGACGGTCGTCCGTACGTGGCCGTCAACATGGTCGCCAGCGCGGACGGGGCCATCGCCGTCGAGGGTCGCACCGCCGCCATGAGCAGCGCCGGTGATCGATTGGTCTTCCATCACCTGCGGTCGTTGGCCGACGTGATCCTGGTCGGGGCCCAGACGGTCCGGGCCGAGAACTACGGCCCGCCCAAGGTGAGCGCGGCCCGCCAGGCGGCCCGGGCCGCGCGGGGCCAGGCGCCGTTGCCGCGCATCGCGGTGGTGACCGGCAGCCTCGACCTCGACTGGTCGAGCGCCCTCTTCACCGCCGGCCGCGTCCGGCCCTACGTGATCGCGCCGGCCTCGGCCGATCCGGCGAAGCTGCGCCTGGCCGAGGCGGTGTCCGAGGTGATCGTCGCCGGCGAGGACCGGGTCGACGTGGCGGCGGCGATGGCTCGCCTGCATGCCGACGGCCACGGCTTCGTCCTCTGCGAAGGGGGCCCGACCCTCAACGGCGAGCTGGCCCTGGCCGGTGCCATCGACGAGCTGTGCCTCACCGTCGCACCGGTCCTCGTCGGGGGGAGCTCGCGGACCGGCATCCTCG
>JBBWZS010000113.1:0-3080 GCA_039649175.1 Acidimicrobiaceae bacterium | reverse complement strand
GTCGAGCGGGAGGACGCCCCCATCCGCGCCTTCCGAGACGACGTGCTGGCCCACCTGAACAAGGGCGGCAAGCTGGTCGACGTGCGCTCGCCGGGCGAGTACTCGGGCGAGCTGCTGCACATGCCCGACTACCCCCAGGAGGGGGCGCTGCGCGGTGGTCACATCCCCGGCGCGGCCAGCAAGCCGTGGAAGCAGGCGGCCAACGACGACGGCACCTTCAAGGACGCCGACGCCCTGCGCAAGATCTACGCCGACGAGCTGGGGCTCAAGCCGGAGGACGACGTGATCGTCTACTGCCGGATCGGCGAGCGCTCCAGCCACACCTGGTTCGTGCTCCAGAACCTGCTCGGCTACCCGACCGTCCGCAACTACGACGGCTCGTGGACCGAGTGGGGCAACCTGGTGAAGGCGCCCATCGAGAAGTAGCCCCTTCGTCCTTCGTCGAACCGGTGACACCCCGTGCGCACGGTCGCGCCCGGTGTCACCGGTTCCCGGAGAGGTCAGGGCTCCAGGCGGTAACCCCGACCGGGAACGGCGACGAGGCCGGCGCCGGCCGGACCGAGGCGGGGCCGGAGCCGGGCGATGGCGACCTCGACGGCATGCGGGTCGGCACCGGTCGCGCTCCACACCTCCCGGACCAGCGCGGGCCGGGAGAACACCGTCCCCGGCCGGGCGGCGAGCGTGTCGAGCAGGGCCCGTTCCCGGCAGTTGAGGCGGACCCTGTCCTCGCCCACCAGGGCGACGAGGCCCTGCAGCACCACGTCGACCCCGGCCATGGGCACGGTACGGCGATCGCCGACCAGCCGCTCGCTCAGGGCCCGGACGAGCAGGCCCAGCCGGCCGACCTCGGGGACGAGCGGGGCGAGGATGCCCGACTGCAGCGCGCCCCGGGCGCAGACCGGTCCGACGCAGGCGGCGACCACGCCCCGGCGGTTGAAGGCGTCCCGCAGCGGCTCCTCCATCCCGGCCTCGACGGCCAGGGCGAAGAGGTTGGTCACCGCCGGGGCGGCGGTGAAGGTGACGGCGTGCAGCTTGCCGTCGATGACGGCCTGGGCCAGGCGCAGGGCCGGGCCGGGGTCGTCGGGCGACCGCCACTGGTACACGGGTACCTCGAGGACCACGGCGCCGGCCGCGGCCAGGGCGCCGGTGACCTCCGGGGCGGGCATCCCGTAGAGCTGGACCGCGACCCGGACACCGTCCAGCGGCTCGGCCAGCAGGTGGCCCACGAGCTGGTCCATCTGCTCGTTCGCCGCGCTGCGCCACACCGGCAGCCCCGCGGCCTGCACCGCGGCGGCCGCCTTGGGCCCCCGGGCCACGATCCGGCTGCCGCCCAGGGCCCCGAGGAGGGCATCGCCCAGGCCCCACGACTGGGCGGCCTCGAGCCAGGCCCGGATGCCGATCCCGGTGGTGGCGGCCAGGTAGGCCGGGGGATCGTCGACCAGGGCGACGGTGGCGGCCCGCAGCACTTCGTCGGAGGCCAGGTAGGCGGTGGCGATCGACGGCCCGTGCACCACCTCGGCGCCCCGCCGCCGCAACAGCTCCGCCTGCTCCGACCACCGGCGGTCGGCGGTGATGCCCACCACGAAGCCGTCGAGGGGCAAAGCGGTCATCCCACGAGCATGGTTCGGCGGCGTTTCTGGCGTGTTTCTCCGGGCCGAACCGATGCGAAGATCGGCTGAACCGAACCCTGCGCCTTCGTGAAGGGCGTGTAACAGCGCGCTCTCGGGCCGGCGTCGACCGGGAGTGCGGACGGCGGCGGTCTCAGGAGTGGTCGGTGTGCCCGGCGACCTGGGGCTGGAGGACGAGCTTGGGGTCACGCCCCTCGCCCCGCCCGAGGTGGATGGCGAGCTGGCCGTTGCCGAAGGTGGCCAAGGCCTGGCCATCGAAGCCGGGCGGGACCGACACCATCCGCTCGTAGGGCCCGTAGTGCCACTCGTGGGTGATGTAGTCCTTCTCGGCCGCCGAGCGCTGGGCCGCGTTCACGTGGACCCGGCCGGCCTCGATGTCGATCGACACGTCGTCGGCCATGACCCCGGGCAGGGGCATGACCAGCACCAGGGCCCCCTCGGTCTCGTACATGTTCACCGGCACCCGCTGCGGGTCGTAGGTGACCAGGCCGGTCGGGGGCGTCTCGGGATCGGGCCATTCGCCGCCACCCTCCCGGTTGTCGGGGCCCGACGGCTGCTGCGATTCCTGGACCACCCCGGCGTCGGTCTCCACCGGCTCGGCGCGCACGGCCTTCGGTACGGTCGATTCGCTCATGCCGGGGAAGCTACCCGCCCGCACGGTGCGGTCAATCCGCAGCGGCGTACTCCGGCCAGGACACCGGCGTCGCCCCGTCGAACTGGTTCAGGAACTCCGACAGGAACCACTGGCGAAAGAGGAGCTGGTCGGGCGGCGTCTGCAGCGTGAGCAGGTGTGAGCCCTGGCGACAGTAGGCGTCGGCCTCGTCGAGCATGTCGCCCAGGTGGCGCACGGCGCCGGCCGCCTCACGGGGTGTCCGGTAGAGGAGGTCGACCTCGGTGTCGCCCCGCTCGATGGCGTCGTCGCGCTCGCGCTCGGTGCCCGTCGACAGCCCGGCGTAGGTGGCGGACAGCTCGGCCACCAGATCCAGCAGGCGGCGGGGGACCGACGAGTGCTCCTCCTCCCCCTGGGCGATCAGGGCGAACTCCCGGAGCAACTCGTCGACGTGCTCCTGGGTCCGCTGCCAGATCCCGAGCGGGAACCGCAGCAACGTGACCTCGACCAGCTCGAGCTCCGTCATGCCGACCGTCCCACCGGACGGAACCTAGTCGTCCCCACCGATCTCGAGCTGGTCGAGGAAGTCGTCCGCCTCCTCGGCCGTCCGGCCCTCGGCCACCAGGCGCTCGTGCAGGAAGGCCCGCAGCTGACCGGCCGAGGGATCCTGGTCGCCGAAGCGCTCCTCGACGGCCCTCACCACCTCGGCCATCTCGGCCTCGAACCGTTCCTCGTCGATCTCCTCTGCGTCGTCGTGCCCGTGGTCGTGACCGTGGTGGTCGTCATGGTCGTCGCCGTCGTCGTCGGCAGCCACCGACGCCAGTCCGAGCAGCCGGCCGTCC
>JBBWZS010000111.1:0-16646 GCA_039649175.1 Acidimicrobiaceae bacterium | reverse complement strand
ACTACGAGGGCATCGGGCGGTGAGGCGGTGAGCGGGCGGCGGGTGATCGTCACCGGTGGGGCGGGCTTTTTGGGCTCGCACCTGTGCCGGTCGTTGCTGGGCGCCGGTGACGAGGTGGTGGCCATCGACAACCTGGTCACCGGGTCGATCGACAACGTGGCCGCCCTGTTCGGCGACCCCGCCTTCACCTTCTTGCACCACGACGTGTCCAACTTCGTGCACGTGAGCGGCCCCGTCGACGCCATCTTGCACTTCGCCAGCCCGGCGTCGCCCATCGACTTCGAGCGCATCCCCATCCAGATCCTCAAGGTGGGCAGCCGGGGCACCCACAACGCCCTCGGCCTGGCCAAGGACAAAGGGGCCCGGTTCCTGCTGGCGTCGACCAGCGAGGTCTACGGCGACCCCCTGGTGCACCCCCAGCCCGAGACCTACTGGGGCAACGTCAACCCCATCGGGCCCCGGGGCGTCTACGACGAGGCCAAGCGCTTCGCCGAGGCCATGACCATGGCCTACCACCACCACCACGGCGTGGAGGTGCGCATCGTGCGCATCTTCAACACCTACGGCACCCGCATGCGCCCCGACGACGGCCGGGCCGTGTCCAACTTCTTGGTCCAGGCGCTGGCAGGCAAGCCCCTCACCGTCTACGGCGACGGCAGCCAGACCCGCAGCTTCTGCTACGTCGACGACGAGGTCCGCGGCATCCTCGCCCTGCTCGACTCCGATCACCAGGGCCCCATGAACATCGGCAACCCCCACGAGTTCACCATCGCCCACCTGGCCGAGCAGGTGCTCGAGGTCACCGGCTCGTCGTCGCCGCTCACCCTGTCGCCCCTCCCCGTCGACGACCCCGCCCAGCGCCGCCCCGACATCACCCTGGCCCGCCAGGTGCTGGGGTGGGAGCCGCAGATCACCCTGGCCGAGGGCCTGGCCCGGACGGCCGACTGGTTCCGCTCAGGCGAGCCCGGTCGTGGCTGAGCACCGCCGTGGCTGAGCACCGTCGTGGGTGAGCACCATCGTGGGTGAGCACCGCCGTGGGTGACGCCCCCGAGTACCGCACGCTCTCGGTGATCGTGCCCGTGTTCAACGAGCGCAACACCGTGGGTGAGGTCGTCCGCCGCATGCGGCGCGTCGAGATGCCCCTGGAGATCGAGATCGTGGTGGTCGACGACGGCTCGACCGACGGCACCGACAAGGTGCTGTCGGCCATCGAGGACTCCACCGTGTCGATGGTCCGCCACCAGTCCAACGCGGGGAAGGGCGCCGCCATCCGCACCGGGCTGGCCCAGGCCCGGGGCGACCTCATCCTGATCCAGGACGCCGACCTCGAGTACGACCCCCGTGACTGGCCCCGCCTGCTGGAGCCGGTCCTGCGGGGCGAGGCCCGCATCGTCTACGGCAACCGCTTCGGCGGCGAGGGCGTCGACCAGTCGCTGCGCCTGTGGGCGGCCAACCGCTTCCTCTCCCTCGTCACCGATGTGCTCTACGACACGACGCTGACCGACATGCTCACCGGCTACAAGCTGTTCGACCGCGGCGTGCTCGACGGCGTGACCCTCACGGCCGACGACTTCGGGTTCGAGGCCGAGTTCACCGCCAAGGTGCTGCGTCAGGGGATCCGCATCTACGAGGTCCCCGTCAGCTACGTCCCCCGCGGACCGGCCGAGGACCGCAAGTTCGCCTGGCTCGACGGCCTCAAGGTGCTCTGGACCCTGGTCCGCTGCCGCTGGGCGGAGGCCGGGGGCCGGCGGTCGCCCGGGTGACGCTCGGGGTCGGCGACGTCAGTGCCGTCATCGTCAACTACAAGGCCCGCGACTACCTGCTGCGCTGCGTGGCCAGCCTGCGGGCCGACGGTGTGCAGGAGATCGTGGTGGTCGACAACGACTCCGACGACGGCTCCCAGGCCGCCCTGGCGACGGTCGACGCCGCCGCCTTCGTGCCGTCGGGCGCCAACCTCGGTTTCGGGTCGGCCGCCAACATCGGGGCGGCGGCCACCTCGGGCCGGCTGCTGCTGATCATGAACCCCGACGCCGTCGTGGTGCCCGGAGCGGTGCCGGCCCTGGCCGCTGCCCTCGACGCCGACGGCGGCCTGGCCGTCGTCGGTCCGCGGGTGGAGAACCCCGACGGCACCTGCTACCCGTCGGCCCGACGCTTCCCGGCCCTCGGCGTCGCCGTGGGCCACGCCTTCCTCGGTCTGGTCAGGCCCGACAACCGCTTCACCCGGCGCTACAAGATGCTCGACGTCGACCGTAACCGTGCCGCCGACGTCGACTGGGTGTCGGGGACGTGCATGCTCGCCCGCCGGTCGGCGTTCGAGGCCGTGGGTGGCTTCGACGAGGCCTACTTCATGTACGTGGAGGACGTCGACCTGTGCTGGCGCCTGCACCGGGCCGGGTGGCGGGTGGGATACGAGCCGGGGGCCCGCGTGGTCCACAAGGTGGGGGCTTCCAGCGACCTGGCGCCCTACCGCATGATCGCCGCCCACCACCGTTCGCTGCTGCGCTTCGCCGCCCGCACGTCCACCGGGCCGGGCCGGTTGCTCCTGCCGATGGTCGCCGTGGGCCTGGCCGTGCGCACGGTGCTGGCCTGGGCCCAGCGGGCCCGGCGAGGCCTGCCCCACGCCGTCGAAGTCACCAGCCGGGCCCGAGCGGCCCCCTGAGCGGGGTATGCGGGCCAGAGGGCGGAGTTCGGTGCGGTAGGTTCGAGGTCAATGGGAAAGGCGTCGTCAAGCAAGAAGGTGGCCCGCGCCGCCCGTACCGGCGGGGGCCGGACGACCAAGGGCTCGTCGACCTCGTGGTTCTGGCCGGTGTTCATCGGCATCGTCGTCGTCCTCGGCACGGCGGGCATCGTCTACTCCAAGGACCAGCGCCAGCCCGACAACAGCCACCCCCGCGTGGGCGGGGCCGGCGTGGCCCAGGACCACTGGCACGCCGCCCTCGGCTTCGACATCTGCGGCACCTTCGCCCCCAACATCACCGACGAGGCCGACCCGTCGGGCATCCACACCCACGGTGACGGCATCGTTCACATCCACCCTGCCAGCGTGGTGGCCGCCGGCCGGCGGGCCACTCTCGGGGTCTCCTTCGACGCGGTGAAGGCCAAGGTGTCGTCCTCGCAGATCCGCCTGCCCGGCCAGGCCGGCAAGGCCAATGGCGACAAGTGCGGCGACAAGCCCGGTGAGGTCCAGGTCAGGACCTGGCCCAACCGCAGTCCCGACACCCCCGGCGTCCCCTACAAGGGGAACCCGGCCGACCTGCGCCCCAAAGACGGTGAGCTGATCACCATCGCCTTCCTGCCCAAGGGCACCAAGAACGAGGACATCCCCCGGCCGCCGTCGGCGTCGCAACTCGACAAGCTCAACGACGTCGGGCCCACCGCCACCTCCACGACCGTCCCGGGCACCGACACCACCGGGTCGACGGTTCCCGGTGCGGCGCCGCCCGATTCCACCCAACCCACCGATTCCACCCAGCCGCCCGGGTCAACTCCGGACACGACTGCGCCTCCGGCCGCTCCCGCAGGGACACCGAGCCCCAGCGTCCCGTGAAGGCCGTCGTCCTGGTCGGCGGCGAGGGCACCCGCCTTCGCCCCCTGACCATCGCCGTGCCCAAGCAGATGTTGCCGGTGGCCGAGGTGCCCATGATCGAGCGGGTGCTGGCTCACCTGGCCCTTCACGGCATCACCGAGGCGGTGTTGTCGCTCGGTTATCGCCACGACGCCTTCCTGGGCGCCCTCCCCAGCGCCCGCTCCATCGGGCTCCAGGTCGTTCCCGCCATCGAGCCCGAGCCGCGCGGCACGGCCGGGGCGGTGCGCTTCGCCGCCGACGCCGTCGGCATCGACGAGACCTTCCTCGTGCTCAACGGCGACGTGCTCACCGACCTCGACCTGGGGGCCCTCATGTCGTTCCACGCCGACCACGGCGCCGAGGGCACGTTGGCCCTGAGCTCGGTCGCCGATCCGTCGTCGTTCGGGCTGGTCGCGGTGGACGACGGGCGGGTCACCGCCTTCATCGAGAAGCCGCCGGCGGGCTCGTCGGGACCGGGTCTGATCAACATGGGCGCCTACGTGCTGGAGCCGTCGGTGCTCGACCGCATCCCGCAAGGTCGGGCCGTCTCCATCGAGCGAGAGGTCTTCCCGCCCATGGTGGCCGACGGCCGCCTCTTCGCCATGGTCTCACCCGCCTACTGGGCCGACACCGGCACGCCCGCCCGGTTCCTCGCCGTCCAGCGCGACCTGGTGGCCGGGCGCCGCCCCGGCCCGCCCGCGCCCGGCGCCGTCGATCGCGGTGACGGCGTGTGGATCATGGGGACGGCCGTCGTCGACGGTGACGTGCGGGCCCCCTCGCTCGTGGGCACGGCTGCCTACGTGCAGGCCGGTGCCACTGTCGAGGGCTCGGTGGTGGGCGCCGGCGCCCGCGTCCACGACGGCGCCGTCGTGCGTGACTCGGTGCTGCTCCCGGGCGCCGTCGTGCGGGCCGACGCCGTGGTCGACGGGTGCCTGGTCGGCGACCAGGCCGTCATCGGGGAGAAGGCCTGGCTGTCGGACATGGCGGTCGTGGGCCCCGGTGTCGAGGTGGAGGCGGGGGCCCGGCTCGAGGGCACCCGCGTCCCCACCCCCACCTGATGCACACCCTCGTCACCGGGGGAGCCGGCTTCATCGGCTCCACCCTCGTCGACCGGCTGTTGGCCGAGGGCCACTCCGTCGACGTGGTCGACGACCTCTCCACCGGGTCGCTGTCCAACCTGGCCGCGTCGCGGGCCAACGCGGGCTACGAGCTGACGTTCCACCGCATCGACGTGCGGTCGAGCGGCGTGGTCGAGCTCATCGCCCACCGGCGCCCCGAGGTGATCTTCCACCTGGCCGCCCAGGCCGACGTGCGGGTCTCGGTGGAGCGCCCCGCCTTCGACGCCGAGGTCAACGTGATCGGCACGATCAACATCGCCGAAGGTGCGCGGGCAGCGGGGAGCCGCAAGGTGGTGCTGGCCGCCAGTGGCGGCACCCTCTACGGCGAGCCCAAAGAGCTTCCCGTGCGGGAGACGGCGCCCCAGTGCCCGCTGTCGCCCTACGGCGTGTCCAAGAAGGCGGCTGGTGACTACCTGGTCGCCTACCGCCAGCTGCACGGGCTCGAGTTCACCGCCCTGGCCCTGGCCAACGTGTACGGGCCCCGGCAGGACCCCCACGGCGAGGCGGGCGTGGTCGCCATCTTCGCCGGCCTGCTGCTGGGCGGGAAGCAGTGCACGATCTTCGGCGACGGGTCCCAGACGCGCGACTTCGTGTTCGTCGACGACGTGGTCGATGCCTTCGCCCGGGCCGCCTCGCGCGGCGACGGCCTGCTCATCAACGTGGGCACCGGCACCGAGACATCGGTGACCACCCTGTACTCGGTGATGGCCGAGCTGGCAGGGGCGACCACACCGGCCGACCATGCGCCCGCCCGTCCCGGCGAGTTGGCCCGGTCGGCCCTGGATCCCGGCCGCGCCGCCGTGCAGCTCGGCTGGCGGCCGTGGACCACGCTCGACATCGGCGCCGGCGCCGTCCTGCGGTGGTTCAGGAGCCAGTCACTGTCGGCCTGACGGCCGGGGCGTAGTCTTTGCCGTCCCTGACATGGAGGTGGACGTTGCGCGCACCGGGCTCCGGAACGAGCCGCCGCGATCGGTCGGTAGCCACCGCGGTGGTCGCCATCGCCGTGTCGCTGCTCGTGTCCTGCTCAGGAAAGAGCTCGTCCCAGCCGCGACGGCCGCTCGACACCAGCGTCGCGCCGGGGTCGTCGGTGGTGAGCGACGACGCCGAGGGCTTCGCCGTCAGCTTCCCGACCACGTGGGTGAAGCTGCCCACCGACATCGGGAGCTTCGACGCCGCCGCCGGTTCGGTCAAGGCATCGGCGCCCCCATCGGCGGCCTCGGCGGTGGCGACGGGCCTGCTGCAGCTCAAGTCGGTGGTGCGAGAGGGCGCCGCCCTGGCCGCCATCGACCCCACAACCGGCGCCACCGCCAACCTGGTGACGCTCGGCGCTCAGGGCCAGAAGCCCTCGGAGGTGGCCATCGGGGCGGCCAACCAGCTCATCGGCAACGGCGCCACCGAGGTGACCCGCCAGAACGTCACCGTCGACGGGGTGACGGCGGTGCGCCAGCGCTTCAAGACCCCGTTCCCGGGTGATGCCGGGCCGGTGAGCCTGAGCGAGAGCCAGCTCTACGCGGTGCGCCGCGGACAGGTGTTCATCCTGACCCTCGCCGGCGAGAGCCCCGACCTCGACGCCATCGCCGGAAGCCTGAAGCTGGCCTAACGAAGCTTCAGCGGAACAGGTCCTCGCCGTGGGGGCGCACGATCTCGGCGCGCACCGAGCCCTCGCGCAGCCAGGAGGGGTCGAGGCCCCGGACGACGGCGACGGGCACACCGTCGGCCTTGCCCATGACCAGCTCGGCCGCCGCCGCCACCTCGTCGGCCACGGCCACCTCGGTGACCGACAGCTCCCGGCCGGCGGTGTCGGTGGTCCCCCGCAGGTCGACCACGGCGGCCATGCCGGCGCAGCCGATGGCCACGTCGGTCACGCCCCGCCGCCACGGCCGCCCGAAGGTGTCGGAGACCACCACGCCCACCCGGACACCGGCCCGGGCCCGCAGGCCGTCACGGATGCGCCGGGCAGAACGGTCGGCATCGACCGGGAGCAGGGCGGCCCACCCCCGCTCCACGTTCGACTCGTCCACGCCGGCGCTGGCGCAGACGAACCCGTGGGGGGTCTCGGTGATCAGCGCGTCTCCCCGGCGGCGCAGCACCCGGACCGACTCCTGTTCGATGAGGCGCAGCCGCGCCCCGGCGTCACCCGGGTCGAGCTCGACCAGTCGGCCCTCGGCCTTGGAGACGATCTTCTGGGTCACCACCACCACGTCGCCGTCGACCAGGCTGACGCAGGCCGCCACCAGCTCGGCCAGCACGTCGCCGGGCCTGACCTCGGGCATGCCCACCACGGGCAGCACGGTGACAGGCCGACTCATACGGACAGGACGAGGCGGGCCAGGTCGGCGGCCTCGGCGGGGCCGTGCATGACGGTGGGGGCGACGACGCACGCCATGCCCTCCTCCTCCACCGCCTGAGCCAGGGCGGCGTCGGCCTCGTCGATCACCAGCGTGGCCGCCCACGGCGCCCACAGCCGGGCCACGCCCACGACCGAGGCCTCCAGACCCAGCTCGGACATCAACCGGTCGGCGGGGCCCTTGAGGGCGGCGCCGGCGATGATCGGTGAGATGGCCACCGTGTCGTCGCGGCGGGCGGCCACCGCCTCCTCCACGCCGGGAACGGCCAGGATCGGGGCGATCGACACCACCGGGTTCGACGGGGCGATGACCACCCGATCGGCCGCGTCCAGGGCTTCCAGCACCCCGGCGGCGGGGACCGAGGCGTCGGCCCCGGCGAAGCGCACCGACCGCACGGGCACCGAGTGGCGGCGGGCCACGAAGTACTCCTGGAAGCCGATCTCGCCTTCGCCGACCACCGTCACGCGAGTCTCGACCCGGTCGTCGGTCATGGGCACGAGCCGGCAGGCCAGCCCCCAGGCCCGGGTGATCTCGGTGGTGACCTCAGACAGGCGCGCGCCCTCACGGAGGCGCTGGGTGCGGTAGAGGTGGGTGGCCATGTCGAGGTCTCCCAGGCGGAACCAGGTGCTGCCCGCCGCCGATGCCTCGGGGGCACTCGGCCGCAGTCGCTCGAGGGCTCCCATCACCGTCCACGACTCACCGGCCACGCCCCACCCCTGGGCCACGTCCACCGCGCCGGCCAGGGCGTAGGTGACGGTGTCGAGGTCGGGGCTGACGCGCAGGCCGTGGAGGACGACGTCGTCGGCGGTGTTGACGACGGCGACGACCGACTCGGGGTCCACCACCTTCACCAGGCCCTGGAGGAACCGGGATGCCCCGACGCCGCCGGCCAGGGTGACGATCACCCGCGAGGGAACTGCGTTGGGGGGACCACCTCGAACCAGCCTACCGACGGGGGCGCGGGGATCAGGCGTTCGACACGTCGGCCGTTGCTTGGCAGACTGGCCGCCGTCCACTTCCCCGGTGTGCGACCCACTGATAGGCGCGCTCACATGACACCCATCTCGTTGCGCACCCTGCGACTCCTGCTCACCCGGTTGCTGCCGGTGACCCTGGTCGCCAGCCTCTTCACCACCGGGTTGATCCCGGCCGGCGTCAGTACCACGGCCAAGGCCACGGTCTCCGACAAGGTGCAGACCCTCACCGAAGGCGTGGCCGCACCCGGGTTCTCCCGCGTCGCCGAGACCGGCCAGCCCACCCAACTGGTGGGCTTCGAGTGGCAGGGGCGGCACGAGGGCGCCGTCGAGGTGCGGGCCCGGGCCGAGGGCGGTGCCTGGTCGGTCTGGCGCCGGGTGCAGGGTGACCCCAACGAGGGACCTGATGCCGACTCGCCCGAGCACCACGACCAGACGACGGCCGGACCCGTCTGGGTGGGCAAGGACGTCCGCCAGGTGGAGACGCGGGTGGTCGAGGGCTCGCTGCCGGCCGTCAAGCTCCACGCCTTGCGCTCCGAGACGCCCTCCGGCGCCAGCGGGACCAAGCCGGCAGGCGCGACTCCGGCCCAGCCCGGCATCGTCAGCCGGGCGGCGTGGGGCGCCGACGAGTCGTACCGCTCGTTGAACACGGGCTACGGCTGCGCCTCGGCGGCCTACGCATCCGGCGTGAAGATGGCCATCGTCCACCACACCGCCAGCCCCGACGACTACACACCGGCTGACTCGGCGCCGTACATGCGGGCCATCTACTACTTCCACACCCACACCAACCACTGGTGCGACATCGGCTACAACTTCGTCGTCGACCGGTTCGGCACGGTGTTCGAGGGTCGCTACGGCGGGGTGACCCAGGCCGTCATCGGAGCCCACGCCCTCGGGTTCAACACCGGCACGACGGGGGTGGCCCTGCTCGGCACGTTCGACGGCACCGCCGTCCCCTCGGCCATGTACAACGGCCTGCGCGCCCTGCTGGCGTGGAAGCTGTCCATCCACGGCGTCAACCCCGGTGCCACCATCGTGTTCAACGGCAAGACGTTGTCCACCATCAGCGGCCACCGCGACGTCAACAGCACCGACTGCCCGGGCGGCATGCCGTACGGGTTGCTCCCGCAGTTGCGCAGCGAGCTGGCCGGCCTGGTGACCGGCCCCGGCCCGGGCGGCCCGCCGCCGGCCCCGGTGCCCACGCCCGGGCCCATCGCCACGCCCGGGCCCTTCTACGCCATGCAGTCGGCGTCGAGCGCCCAGTTCATGGACGTCTTCAACGCCTCGCGCTCGGCAGGTGCCGGAGTCATCCAATGGCCCAACAACGGTGACCCCAACCAGCGCTGGGAGTTCGACGACCTGGGCGACGGCACCGTCCGGGTCGTGTCGGCCAACAGCGGCCTGGTGCTCGACGTGGGTGGCGGGTCGACGGCGCCGGGCGCCCAGGTGATCCAGTGGGGGTGGAACGGGGGCCTCAACCAGAGGTGGCGGGTGATCCTGCTGGGCGACGCCGGGTCGAACCCCCAGCTCAGCGTGGTCCAGTCGATGAGCAGCGGGATGGTCGTCGACCTGGCGGGAGCGTCGATGGTTCCCGGGACCCGCCTCATCCAGTGGCCCTGGGCCGGCGCCGCCAACCAGTTCTGGTGGCGCTACCGGGGCTGAGTCGCCGCCGGCGGCGGCCGGTCACTCGTCGGCGCCGAGGTCGCCCAGGGCCCGGGACCGGTCCCGGTTCCGGCGGAGGAAGCCGACATCGGGGTGGTCGGGCCCGAGGGCGGCCTCGTCGATGGCCAGGGCCCGCTCGAAGCACTGCCGGGCCCCGGACGCGTCCCCCAGGTCGCTGAGCACGCTGCCCAGGTCGGTGAGCACGTCGGCGACGGTCGGGTGGGCGGGACCGTCGACATGCTCGGCGATGGCCAGGGCCCGCTCCAGGCACGCCCGGGCGCCCTCGCGGTCGCCGCCGTCGTGGAGGACGGTGGCCAGGTTGGTCAGATGGGCCCTGACCTCGACGTGGTGGGGCCCGAAGGCCGACTCGACGATGGCCAGGGCCCGTTCCAGGTCGACGCGGGCCTCGGCCAGCTCGCCGGCGTCGGCGCGCACCAGGGCCAGGTTGGCCAGGTCGCGGGCCACCGAGGGGTCGTCGGGGCCGTAGGCGGCCTCGTCGATGGCGCGGGCGTGGTCGAAGCACCGGTAGGCATCGGCGGCCTCGCCCTGGCGCCACAGGACGAGGGCCAGGTTGGTGAGGTCGCCGGCCACCGCCGGGTGGTCGGGACCGTACGTCGGCTCGTCGATGGCCAGGGCCCGCTCGAACCAGCTACGGGCGGCGGCCAGGTCACCCAGGTCGCCCAGCACGCTGCCCAGGTTGCCGGCGAGCGTCGCCACCGCCGGGTGGTCGGGCCCGTGGGCCGCCACCGCGATGTCGATGGCCCGGCCCAGGCACACCCTGGCGCCGTCGAGGTCGCCCTGGTCGTGCAGCACCAGGGCCAGGTTGCCCAGGTGGATGGCCGCCTCGGGGTCGTCGGGCCCGTAGGCGATCTCGACGATGGCCAACGAGCGCTCGAGCAACCGGCGGGCCTCGTCGAGGTGCCCTCGCCCCTGGAGGTGGATCCCCACCCGGGCGAGGAGGCGGCTGGTGGCCTGTGGCTCGACGTCGGCCACGCCGACATGGGCGGTGGCGGCCAGGGCGTGGGGCAGGAGATGACTGCCCCGACCCCGGCTGGCGGGGTCGTCGCCGTCGACCGGGAAGGCCCGGTCGACGAGGCGGACCACGCCGGCGGCCCAGGGCCCGGGTGGCCCGCCCGGCGGAGCCGAGACGGGCCCTGCGGCACCGGCCAAGCGGTCGCGGACCACCGCCTGCACATCTCGGTCGACGGCGATGCCTCCCCGCCAGGTGCTGCGGGCCAGCCCCAGCCCGCAGAGGGCGGCCAGGGCGTCGCGCTGGGCCAGGGGCCCGGACGGTAGCGGTTCGGGCAACTCGTCGACGTCGCTGAGAAGGGCGATGGGGACGGTCTCGGGGGCGAGGAAGGAGCACGCCCGCAACAAGGTGGCGGCAGGCGGGCACTGCTGCTCGACCCGCTCCACCGCCAGCCCGCAGGTGACGGCGATGGACCGGGGGTAGGCACGGGGGCCGTCGTCGGGCGCGACGGTCGCCGGCCACTGCCGGAACACCTCGACATAGCCGGCCACGTCGAGGCCGGGCGTGGCGACCACGTAGGCCGCCGCCTTCTCCAGGGCGAGCGGGAGGCATCCCAGGCAGCCGGCCAGGGCCCGCGCCGGGCCCGGGTCGCTCTCGCCGGTGACGCCCAGCAGGTAGTCGACGGCGTCGTCCTCGGCCAGCACGTCGACGGCGACGACCTCGGCGGCGTCCCCCCAGTCGTCAGCCCGGGACGTGACCAGCACGTGCCCGCCGCCGCCGAGGCGCAGGGCGGCGCCCACGCTGGCGGCGTCGGGCGCGTTGTCGATCACCACCATCCACCGGTCGTGGTCGTCGAGCCAGGCCCGTACCTCTCTCGTCGCTCCCCGGATATCTGCCTGGGCCGCCGACAGCCCCAGGGCCTGGCCCAGATCGGCGAGATCGACTGCCAGCGTGGCCGCTCGTTCGGCGCGGACCCACCACACCACGTCGAAGTCGTCCCGGTTGGCGTAGGCGAGCTCGACGGCCAACTGGGTCTTGCCCACGCCGCCGGGCCCGGTCAGCGCCCTGGGCGCCGAGATGGTCCTGGGGCCCGCAGCGGTGAGCAGCGAGTCGAGCTGGGGCCGACGGCCCACGAAGTGGGTGAGGCGATCGTGGGGGACGTTCCACACCGGCGCCCGCCCGCCGGCGACCCGTCCGTGCAGACCCACGTCGACACTCCTCCCGCACCGCTCGAACCGCGGTGCTCTAGGTGTCGCGAGTCTAGAGCCAGCCCGTTCCTAGCGCGTGGCGGAGCCGTCGTGGTCGGCAGTCGATGCCGGGTGGGGGCGCCACGTCCCCCCGAGGTCGACGATGCCCCGGATCGAGCCATGGGGGGTGCCGGCGTCGATGACGAAGCGGAACGAGCGGTCGTGGGCATCGAGGACCTGGCCCGTCTCGGGGTTGACGATGCTGGCGCTGACGTCATAGGTGCCGGGCAGGAGCGGGAGCGAGTCGATGTCGAGGTCGACATGGCCCGGCCCTTCGCCGGCGAAGCCGAACGTGGCCGCGGTGACCTCCACGCCGCCGTCGGTGTGGACAGCCATGCCGAACAGGGGGTGGTCGACGGCGCCGTCGAGGCGGTAGTGGAAGCGGAAGGTCACCCCGTCGCCGGTGAGGGCCTCCCGCACCGGGAGGTGCTCGTGGTCGAGCAACTCGATCTGGGTGATGGCGTTGCCCCCGGTGCCCGGTTTGGCGGCCGCGCCGGGATCGGACCCGCCCCCCACCACGTGCAGGTAGTGGTCGATCACGTCGTCGACGGGACCGACCAGTTGCAACGTCCCCCCGTCGAGCCAGGCGGCGATGTCGCACAGGTTGCGGATCGACTCGAGGGCGTGGGAGACGAGCACGACGGTGCTGCCCTTGGCCCGCAGCTCGGCGAACTTCTCCCGGCACCGCCGCTGGAAGGCCTCGTCGCCCACGGCCAGGACCTCGTCGACGAGCAGCACGTCGGGGTTGACGTTGATGGCCACCGAGAACCCCAGGCGCAGGTACATGCCCGACGAGTAGTTCTTGACCGGTGAGTCGATGAAGCGCTCGAGCCCGGCGAACTCGACGATGCCGTCGAACTTGCGGTCGAGCTCGGTCTTGGTCAGCCCCAGGATGGACCCGTTGAGGTAGACGTTCTCGCGCCCGGACAGCTCGTGATGGAACCCGGCACCCAGCTCGAGCAGGGCGGAGACCTTCCCGTCGGTGACGATGCTGCCGGTGTCGGGGCGCAGGATCCTGGCCATGCACTTCAACAGGGTGCTCTTGCCCGAGCCGTTCTCGCCGATGAGGCCCATGGCCGTGCCCCGGGGCACCTCCAACGACACGTCCCGCAGGGCCCAGAACTCCTCGAAGGTCCCCCGCCGGCGCTGGAGCAACGTCGACTTGAGCGACTGGTTGCGCTCCTTGTAGAGCCGGAACCGCTTGGACACCTGGTCCACCGTGATGACGCTTCCCGCCGGGGTCACTCCTGTGGTCGGAAACGCTCGTCGGCCTCGTCGCCGGCTGACAGCCAGACGTTGCGCGCCTTGCCGGTGACCTTGCGGGCCAGGTGCACGGCGGTCTCGGCCCTCCCCGAGCGGCGCCCCCGCAGCCGGGGTGTGGTCATCCAGGCGAAGGCGGCTTCCACCTCGACCCGGTAGGCCGACGCCGCCAGCTCCGGTGGGCAGCGGTAGACGATCTCGGGCGCGGCGCGCGACGCCAGCACCACGTTGTCGGCGAGAAGGGTGCCGTTGCGGAACGTCAGCCTGGAGAACTGCTCGGCCGACTCGAAGCGCACCTCGTGGCGTTGTGACGAGCCCCGCACCGAGAACGACAGGCTGAGGCGGTCGAGGCGCAGCACGCCGGGCTCGTCGGACACGCGGATCATCACCCCGCGCAACGGCTGGGCGGCGACGTCGGCCAACGCGTGACACAGACCGTTGGTATTGGGCCCGGCCGCCACGCTGACGGCTTCGCTGAAGTTGCCCCCGGTGTCGACGAACACCCCGACCATGCACTGCTGGCCGGCTTCGAAGGCCTCGGCCGGGAGGGTGCCGTCGAGGACGGCGCCGGCGCCCAGGCCCAGCCTGGGGTTGTGCATGGCCGCCGCCCCGAAGGGCCAGTACACCTTGGTCATGGGCAGGCTGAGCAACTGGCGGGGGTTCAGGTACTGCAGGGTGGAGACGAAGTCGTCGTTGACGACGCTGTCGGAGCTGTGGGAACCGAAGTTCTGATCGTGCAACCACGCCGAGAAGAGAGCGACCTCCTCGGTGGTGGGGGCGACGATGAACCGGGTGGTCGCCGCCAGCAACTGGGGCACGGCCCCGCCGTCGAGCCCCCGGGCCTCGGGCGGCAGCACCTGGTAGTACCGGCCCCACTCCCGCTGGAAGGCCAGGATGCCGCGCTGCACGGCAGCACGCTGGAGGACCTGGACGCCGCTCTGGGGCGCGTCGCGCAGGATGGGCTCACCGCTGTCGCTGAAGTCGACGAGGGTGCCCTCGTCGTGCATGCAGACCTGCTCGAGGATCTCCGGGCTCCGCGTGATCCACGACGCCTGGTCGGGGACGCCGGCGCTGGCGAGGAACCCCTCCGAACGCACGCCGTCGAGGGTCCGCCCGAGCGCTCCCTCGTTGGTGAGCAGGTACAGCCCGAGCGTGTCGATGCCGGCGCCGGCACTGGCCAGCGCCGCGTCGAGGTTCACCTGGATGGTGCAGCCCCAACCCAGGTCGACGACCACGGCCTTGCCGTTCACCGGCTTCACCGTGCGCAGGAAGTAGTCGACCAGGCGACCCCGGACCTCGGCGGCGTTGGCGACGATGGCCGCCCGCACGTGGGGTTGCCCGGTGAGGCGGCGCAACACCCGGTCGGCCAGTTCGGGGTCGTCGAGGCGGGTGTCGGCGTCGGCGCCCAGCTCGGGGAGCTGGCCGAGGCTGACGCCGAGGGTGTCGCACAGGTCTGACAGGGTGGGCGACACCTGGCGGTCGAGGAACGTGCGCAGCTCGTCGAGATCGGCCTCGAAGACGGCGGCGCGCGAGCTCACGTGGCGCGAGAGCCAGAGCATCTCGCCCCGGACGGGGCTGTGCAGGTAGTTACGGGCACCGTTGACCAGGCGGGACAGGAACTCGCCCTCGCGCATCATGCAGTAGACGGTGCCCACGCCCTCGTCCCGGGCCCGGCGGTGCACCCACTCGGCGAACCCGGTGAACACCGGGCCCAGCACCGTCGCCCCGAAGCGCCAGTAGGGGTCGGTGGCCGCCGGCAGGCCGTGGCCTTCGACCTGGCTCACCGCCTTGGCCCGCAGGGCGGTGAGGCCGAAGTCGCCCCTGACCGGGTCGAGGGTGGGTTTGGTCCTCTGGCGATCGCCCTGGCGCACCAGGCGCTCACCTTCGAGCACCGCGGACAACGACCCCGGGCGCTTGTCGAACAGCACGCTGCGAATGCCCTCCCGCTGCGCCCGCTCGCCGTCGGCCTCGACGTTGTCGCCGATGTGCAGGACCCGCTCGGGTGCGATGTCGAGGGCCTCGAGGACGACGGGGAACAGCCCCGACCCCTTGCCCACGCCATGCTGGCTCGACGTGAAGATCTCGTCGATCTTCAGCTCGTCGAGGGGATGACGGTCGAGGATGTGGCGCAGCTCGGCGGCCGAGAAGTAGGTGTCGGATACGGCGATGATGCGCATCCCCAACTTGGCCTGGGCCACTTGGGCGAGGCGGAGCACCTCGAGGTCGGGGAAGGTGATCGTCTTCTCGAAGCCCACCTCGAAGGCGGCGATGTCGAGCACCGGCACGGTGAACAGATGGGGCGGCAGTTCCCGGTAGACGGCCTCCAGGGTCACCTCGGGAACCCGCCCCGTGCGGGCCACCTTGTGCCGGGCCCGACCCTCGGCCCGCTCCCGCAGACGAGCGAACAGCTCGGGTCCGATCCCGTCCCGCAGCTGGCCGTCATCGGCCAGCCGGCGGCCGAGAAGGACGAAGGCGTCGACGGGCTCGGGCGTGATGCGCCAGATGAGGGTGTCGAAGATGTCGAGGGACAGCACGGAGAAGGATCCCTGCTCCAACAGATGCTCGGCGTCGACCAGGCGGGCGTCGTTGCCGTCCTTCATTTCGTCAGCTGCCACTCGATGCGCGTCTCCAGGTCGGCCGGGGTCAAGGCTACTCAGGGGTCGAGCAGGTGGCGGGGCACGGCGGGGGGATGGCAGAATCACCTCCGAGACGGTCGTCGTGTGCGCCGTCGTTTCCCTGGTCATGTCCCCTTCCTCCCAGCCCGTCGACGGCGACCGCCCCGACCGGCCCACGCCCCCGGCGAGCACGCGCGGTGGGTTGCTGATCTACTCGCTGGCCGAGTTCCGGGAGCTCATCCTGGGGTGCCTGGAGCTGATCGACGCCCGGTTCATCACCGAGATCGGCGGCGAGGACGGCACCTTCACCCGGGAGCTGCTGGCGTGGGCCACGGCGCGCGACGGCCGGGTGTCGTGCATCGACCCGGCGCCGTCGCAGGCCATGGTCGCCCTCGTCGACGGGACACCGGCCGCCGAGTTGCACCGCCGCCCCAGCCTCGAGGTGCTCCCGGGCATGTCCCGCAGCGACGCCTACCTGGTCGACGGCGACCACAACTACTACACGCTCATCCACGAGCTGGAGGCCATCGAAGCCATCTCCGGCGACGAGTTCCCGCTCCTGTTCCTCCACGACGTGGGCTGGCCGTCGGGGCGGCGCGACATGTACTACGCCCCCGAGTCGGTGCCTGCCGGCGGCCGCCACCCCTATGACTACGGCCAGGGTGTCACCGTGGGCAGCGACGCCCTGGTCGACGGCGGCTTCTCGGGCGAGGGCGAGTTCGCCTGGGCCGTCCACGAGGGAGGGCCGGCCAACGGCGTGCTGACCGCGGTGGAGGACTTCCTGGGCGACCGTCCCCACCTGGAGCTGGCCGTGGTCCCGTGCGTGTTCGGTCTGGGTGTCGTGTACCCGCGGTCGGCGCCGTGGGCCGACCGGGTCGGCGAGC
>JBBWZS010000103.1:0-12563 GCA_039649175.1 Acidimicrobiaceae bacterium | reverse complement strand
ATCCACCACAGCGCCAAGCTCGATCGAGAGGCCGACGGTCGTCGCGACAACGAGCTCGTCGAGGCCGGATACCGGGTGATTCGGATCACCGACGACCAGATCTGGTTCCGGCCACACGAGGCGCTCGCTACCGTTCGTGATGCCCTGCGGGCCTCGGCCGCCTGACCTTCGCGGGCACGAAACGCGCTGGTGATCGGCGCGTTTCGCGCCCGGGAACGCAAAAGAAGGGGGCGAGGGGGGCTTAGCATGGGCGGATGCCCCGAGAGGTCCTGCAATGGGCCCACCTCTACTCCGAGGTCGTCACGTCAGGATTGTGCACCGGGTGCGCGGGCTGTGTCGTGGCCTGCCCGCACGACGTGCTCGGCTACGACGACGGCGAAGGGGTGTACAAGCCCTTCCACCTCGAGGAGGAGGGCGGGCCGGCCAATTGCGGCCACGGTGAGCGGGGTTGCACGTCGTGCACCCGGGCCTGCCCCCGGTTCCGCGCCTGGGAGTCCGACATCGACACCCACCTGTTCGGGCGTACCCGGCGCACCGACGAGGTCGACGGCATGTCCAAGGACATCATCCTGGCGAGGGCGGCCGATCCCGACATCCTCGACAAGGGCCAGGACGGGGGGCTGGTCTCGGCCATCTTGTTGTGGGCGCTCGACAACGGCTACATCGACGCCGCCCTGGTGTCCTACCTCGAAGGTGACGGGACGAGTTGGAAGGCGGTGCCGGGCGTGGCCCGCACCCGGGAAGAGGTCCTGGCCGCGGCGGGGAGCCGCTACACCTACTCGGCCAACACCATGGCCTACGCCGAGGCGGTGGCCGGAGGTGCGGAGAAGCTGGCCCTGGTGGGGATGAGCTGCCAGTCGTCGGTGCCGCCGGTGATGACCGTGCGCAAGGCGGGCAAGCCGGCGCGGCGCTTCGCCCTCAACATCGGCCTGCTGTGCTCCAAGACCTTCGACGACGCCATCTTCGAGGAGCTGTTCGAGGCCAAGTACGGCCTGCGCCGCCAGGACATGGTGAAGATGAACATCAAGGGCAAGTTCCAGATCTGGATGCGGGACGGCGCGTTCCACGAGATCCCCCTCAAGGAGTGCCACGCCTGGACCCGCGAGGGCTGCAAGCAGTGCCCGGACTTCGCCGCCGAGCACGCCGACATCTCCACCGGGGGCATCGGTGCCTTCGGCGACTGGACGCTCACCATCATCCGCACCGACCTGGGCCGCGAGATCATGGTCAAGATGCTCCAGGAGGGGGTCATCGAGGGCCGTCCCGGTGACGACGACCCCGGCGCCATCGCCCTGCTGCGCAAGTTGTCGACCAACCAGCGCAAGCGCTGGCCCGAGACGGCGGTGTCGGGGCCGCAGCTGATCCCGCCGCCCACGCCCAAGCCGGCGGCGGCCGACGCCCCCAAGCCCCCCGAGCCCCAGCCCACGCCCGCCCCGGCCTGACCGGCCTCAGGGCCCGTCCAGCAACTCCCGGGCCCGGCTGAACACGGCGTCGAAGGCGGCTTCGGTCAGCGTGCCGGTGAAGGTGTTCTGCTGGCTGGGGTGGTACGAGCACAGCAGGGTCGTGGCGTCGGGGAGGGGATGCTCGGCCAGGTGGGCGAAGCGCGGCCGGGGGCGAAGCCCGAGCAGCCGGGAGACGGCGTCGTGGGCGAAGCGGCCCAGGACCACGACCACGGCCAGGTCGCCGAGCAGGGCCAGCTCGCGGCCCAGGTAGGGCAGGCAGGTGTCGCGCTCGGCGGGGGTCGGGCGGTTGGCCGGTGGGGCGCAACGGACCGCGGCCGCCACCCAGGCATCGGTGAGGCGCAGGCCGTCGTCGGCTCGCTCGCTGGTGGGTTGGTTGGCGAAGCCGGCGCGCCACAGGGCCCGGAACACCCAGTCGCCCGAGCGGTCGCCGGTGAACACCCGGCCGGTGCGATTGCCGCCGTGGGCGGCCGGGGCCAGGCCCACCAACGCCAGCCGGGCGCCCGGGTCGCCGAAGCCGGGGACGGGCCGGCCCCAGTAGTCCTCGTGGCGGAAGGCCGCCCGCTTCTCGGCCGCCACCTGTTCCCTCCACGCCACCAACCTGGGGCAGGCCCGGCACCCCACCACCTCGGTCTCGACCTGTTCCAGCGAATCCACGGGACGCTCCTCGACGGGCACCGGCGTGATTCCGATCCCGTCCGGGCCAGGGTAGGTTGGCCCGGAGATGCCCCGATCATCGGCTCCCCGCCCCACCCTCGTCCTGTTCGTGCGCCACGGCCACACGGCCACCACCGGCAAGGTGCTCCCGGGACGGGCCAAGGGTCTGCATCTCGACGACACCGGCCGGGCCCAGGCCCAGGCCGTGGCCGAGCGCCTGGCCGGGCTCCCGTCAGTCGACGCCATCTACGCCTCGCCGTTGGAGCGGGCGAGGGAGACCGCTGCGCCGATCGCCGCCGGACGCGGCCTCAAGGTGGTCGTCGACAAGGGCCTGCTGGAGCTCGACATCGGGGAGTGGACCGGTGACGAGCTCAAGGTGGCCAGCCGCCGCCCCGAATGGAAGGCGGTGCAGACCTACCCGAGTGGCTTCCGGTTCCCCGGGGGCGAGTCGTTCGTGGAGATGCAGGCCCGCATGGTGGCCACCGTCGGCCGTATCCGCGCCGCCCACGCCGGACAGACCGTCGTGGCCGTCTCCCACGCCGATCCCATCAAGGCGGCTGTGGGCCACGCCCTCGGCGCCCACCTCGACCTGTTCCAGCGCTTCGCCGTGTCACCGTGCTCGGTGAGCGCCGTGTCCTACGGCCAGGGCGGACCCATGGTCCTGTCGGTCAACTCCGTGGGCGACCTGAAGTCCCTGCGGCCCTCGTGAGCGAACCGACAGGCGAAGCTGCGCGATGAGCACGTCGTTCGAGATCCCCGAGGTCGATGTCATCACCACCGACGCCATCGGGCCGCCGGGACAGCGGGTCTTCTACCTGCAGGCGCGCCACGGCGCCCAAGTGGTGTCGCTGCGCCTGGAGAAGACCCAGGTGGCCGCCTTGGTGGCCTACCTGGTGACCCTGCTGTCCGACCTGCCGACGCCCGACGACCTCACCACCGAGATGGCCCTGGCCGAGCCGGTGGTGGCCGAGTGGGTGGTGGGCTCGCTCGGTGTCTCCTATGACGAGGACGCCGACCGGATCGTGCTGATGGCCGAGGAGCTGGTGGTCGACGAAGACGACCCCGACCCCGGTGGCACCGTCGAGGCCGCCCACGCCCGTATCACCGCCACCCGCGGCCAGATCGCCGCCCTGGCTCACCGGGGGGCCGAGGTGGTGGAGGCGGGCCGACCGCCGTGTCCGTTGTGCAACCAACCCATGGACCCCGAAGGACACATGTGCATCAGGCTGAACGGGCATCGCCAGACGCCCTGAAGCTCCTCGGCGCCGGTGACATCGAGGTGAGGGGCCGGCTGCCGTGGAGCTCGAACGCCACCTTCCTCGTCGACCTGTGCCTCGACGGGACGACGGGAGCCGCCGTCTACAAGCCACTGCGAGGCGAACGTCCCCTGTGGGACTACCCGCCCGGGCTCTACCGCCGGGAGATCGCCGCCTGGGTGATCTCCGAGGCCCTGGGCTGGGGCCTGGTGCCCGAGACCATCGCGCGCGAGGGCCCCTATGGTTCGGGCTCGCTCCAACGCTTCGTGGACGCCGACTTCGCCGAGCACTACTTCACCCTCCTCGAGCGCCCCGAGCACCACGACGCCCTGAAGGCGATGTGCACCCTCGACCTGCTCCTGAACAACGGTGACCGCAAGAGCGGTCACTGCCTCGTCGGCACCGATGGGCGCGTGTGGGGCATCGACCACGGGCTCTGCCTGGCTCCGGACAATCGGTTGCGTACCGTCATCTGGGACTTCGCCGGCCAACCCGTGCCCCCCGAGCGCCTGGAGGCGGTGGCCGCGCTGGGCGCTCACCCCCCCGCCGGGCTGGCCGGCCTGATCGACGACGAGGAGGTCGAGGCCCTCGCCGCCCGCGCCGCCGCCCTGGTGCGGCGCCCCATCTTCCCCGAGCCCCGCTCAGGGCGGTCCTACCCCTGGCCGCTGGTGTGACCGGAACTGAGCCCGTGACCGGCTCCGTCTAGGGTTCTCGCAATGGCCCGCCTCATCGCCACCCCCACCGTGGTCCCTGCGGCAGGAGATCCGCCCAAGACCATCGTCGAGTTCGTCGGACAGGTCAACACCGCGACCGACGACGTCTCCCTGGCCGTGATGGAGAGCCCCAGCGGGTGGGTCGAGCCGGGCCAGACCCCGGAGTTCGACGAGTACACCCTGGTGCTCGAGGGTGAGGTCGTGGTGGAGTCCCGGGACGCCACTGCTCTGGTCGTGGGCCCCGGCCAGGCTGTCCATGCCCCCGCCGGGGAGTGGGTCCGCTACTCGACCCCCGACCCCGCCGGCGCCCGCTACCTGGCCGTGTGCGTTCCGGCGTTCTCTCTCGGACGCGCCCACCGTGACGACGCCTGAGCCCTCTCGAACCAGCATTCGGGGCGTGACCGAAGGCGAGGTCCGCCTGGAGATCCCGGCGTCGCCGGAGTTCCTCAGGGTCGCCCGCATGATGGCGGCCGGGGTGGCCAGCCGCCTCGGCTTCACCCTCGACGAGGTCGACGACCTGCGCATCGCCATCGACGAGCTGTGCTTCTGCCTGGTGGGACGGGCGGGCAGGCCGGGGACGGTGGAGATCCGCTACCTCATGAGCCCCGAGGGCCTGTCCGTCGAGGGCACCGGCCACTTCACCGACCGGGCCAGCGAGGAGCCGCGCCTGTCACCCCTGTCGGTCCAGATCCTCGAGGCGGTCACCGACGAATGCCAGGTGGAGGGACGCCCCGAGGGTCCGTGGTTCCGCCTTCTCAAGCGCCGACAGGCCTGAGGCGACCATGGCCTTCGACCCCGACGAGCGCGACGAGCTCCGCCAGAAGTTCCGCGAGTACGCCAAGAGCCACGACCCTGCGCTGCGCGAGCAGCTGGTCACCGCTCATATCGGGCTGGCCGAGTACCTGGCCCGCCGCTTCACCAACCGCGGTGAGCCGCTCGACGACCTGGTGCAGGTGGCCTCTCTCGGGCTGCTCAAGGCCGTCGACCGCTTCGACCCCGAACGCGGCCTGGAGTTCTCGACCTACGCCACCCCCACCATCGTGGGCGAGCTCAAGCGCCACTTCCGGGACAAGGGATGGGCGGTGCGCGTCCCCCGGCGGGTCCAGGAGCTCCATCTCCGCCTGGCGTCGGTGGTGGGCACCCTGTCCCAGAACCTCGGTCGCTCCCCGACCATCGGCGAGATCGCCCAGGCGGCCAGCGCTTCCGAAGAAGACGTCCTCGAGGCCATCGAGGCCGGGCACGCCTACCGCTTCACGTCCCTCGACGCCCCCTCGGGCAACGACGACGAGGGCACCCTCGGCTCCCAGCTCGGTGAGGACGACCAGGCCCTGATCAACAGCGAGCACCGGGCGGCGTTGTCACCTCTCATCTCCCGGTTCCCCCACCGCGAGCAGATGATCCTGCACCTCCGCTTCTTCGAGGGGCTGACCCAGTCGGAGATCGCCAGCCGGCTCGGCATCAGCCAGATGCACGTGTCGCGCCTGCTGGCCCGGAGCCTGGCCCAGTTGCGGGCCTCGGCCGAAGACCCGGGATGAGCGCCGACGACGGCCTGAGCCCGGTACAACCCACTCAGAGCAACGACGGCGCAACGAAGGGACCCCAGGCGTGAGCCGACAGGACAGCGTGAGTGACGAGAGCAGCGGCAGCGGTCGTTTGGGAGGTCCCCCTGGGCGCCGCAAGGTGCGCCTCATCGTGAACCCGGCAGCATCGAGTGTGACGGCCAAGTCGATCGCCAAGGTGCGGGCAGCGCTGGTCGACCACGACGTGTCCGAGGTGACCACCACGGCGCGCGACCACGCCACCGAACTGGCCCGCGAGGCCGCCGGGCAGGTCGACGCCGTCGTCGTCCTCGGCGGGGACGGCACCGTCAACGAGGCGGCCAACGGCTTGCTGGGCGCCGGGAGCGACACGGCGCTGGCGCCCCTGCCCGGAGGCTCCACCAATGTGTTCGTCCGCACCATGGGCCTGCCCCGCAAGGCGGGACCGGCCGCCCGCGTCGTCGCCACCGCTCTGGAGCAGGGCTCGGTGCGCCGCATCCCCATCGGTGTGGCCAACGGTCGGTACTTCCTGTTCCACGTGGGCATCGGCTTCGACGCCGCCGTGGTCGCCCAGGTGGAGCGCCGCTCCGAGTTGAAGCGCACCATCGGCCAGGCCATCTTCGTGTACGCGGCGTTCGCCACCTGGTTCCGCCACTACGACCGCACCCGTGCCCGTTTCCGTCTCGAGGGCCCCGACGGGGGCGGCGTCGACGGGTACTTCGCCATCTGCCTCAACACCAACCCCTACACCTATCTCGGTGTGCGGCCCTTCAACGTGGCGCCCGGCGCCACCGGCGAGCACGGGCTCACCGCCGTGACCCTGACCACCTTCGGCGTCGCCACCCTGCTGGGCGTCACCGCCCGGGCTCTCGGCAAGGGTGACCGGGTGGCCCGCCACCGAGCCGTCGACCTGCGCCGCGACCAGGCCCGCGTGGTGGTGCAGGGCCACGGTCCCGTGCCCTGGCAGGCCGACGGCGACTACCTGGGCGAGGTGGACCAACTGGTGCTGACCCAGGCCGACGAACGCCTCCCCGTCGTCGTGCCCGGAGTTTGAGAAAAAAAGCACAAAGTCCTTGCCCGCCCGGGAGGGCATCGGTAGACTCCTTTCTGTACCCACCGTGACACCCCCCCGTTCCAACGTCTGACCAGCGGCTTGTGATCATTTTCACGTTGTCGCCCGGAGGTGACAGCTATGGCTCTGACCTGGAGCCGTTCCCACGACTGGGACGCAGATGATTGGCGGCAGCGCTCGGCCTGCCGGGACACCGACCCCGACCTGTTCTTCCCGGTCGGCGCCACCGGGCCCGCCCTCGATCAGATCGCCGCAGCCAAGAGCGTGTGCCGCCAGTGCGAGGCCCAGAGCGAATGTCTGGAGTTCGCCCTGGCCACCAACCAGGAGGCCGGCGTCTGGGGCGGCACCTGCGAGGACGAGCGCCGCAAGCTCCGCAAGGCCTGGCTGGCCCGCCGCCGCCGAGCCTCCTAGACGCCTGCTGTTCCCGCCGCGATCGGGAGGCGCAGCTCGGCCAGCGTCCCCCCGTCGGTCGACATGGTGATGCTCCCGCCCAGCTCGTGGGTGACGAGCGTGCGCACGATGGTGAGGCCCAGGCTGGGGGCGTCGACCGAGAAGTCGGGCGCCAGCCCCACGCCGTCGTCGCGCACGCTCACCACCAGCTCGGCGCCGTCGTTGGTGAACGACACCAGCACCCGCCCGGCCTGGCCGCTCTGCCACCCGTCGGGGTAGCCGTGCTCGACGGCGTTCTGCAACAACTCGGTGAGAGCGACGGCCAGCGGTGTGGCGACCTCGGCCCGAAGCGGGCCGGGGTCGCCCTCCACCACCAGCTCCACCCGGCGCTCGGGCGACACCAGGCCCTCCTCCACGTAGCGCACCAACGACTGGGCGATGTCGCCGAAGTCGACCTCGGCGCTGGCCCCCGACGACAGCTTCTCGTGCACCAGGGCGATGGCCCGGATGCGTTGCACCGACTCCCCGATGGCCTCCTTGGCCTCGGAGGACTCCAGGCGCCGACCCTGCAGGTTCAGGATCGACGCGATGGTCTGGAGGTTGTTCTTCACCCGGTGGTGCATCTCCCTGATCAACACGTCCTTGGACACCAGGAGCCGATCGCGGCGGCGTAGCTCCGAGACGTCGCGGACCAGGGCGAGGGCCCCGGCCACCTTGCCGTGGTCGAGCAGGGGGATGCAGCGCACGAGCAACGTGACGTCGTTGCGCTCGAGCTCCTCGGTGATGGGCAGCCCGATGGCGAACGCCGCCCGTACCGGCGCCTCGTCGAAACCGACCTCACCGAGGCGGGCCCCGAGCACGTTGGCGTGCACCCCCATGCGGTGCAGGGCGGACACGAAGTTGGGCGAGGCGAAGTCGACCCGGCCCGACTCGTCGAGGCGCACCACCCCATCACCCACGCGGGGGGCGTCCTTGGGCTCGGTGCCCTCGGCCCCGAAGGGGAACTCGCCGGCGGCGATCATGCGGGCGAAGGCGTCGAAGATGTCGAGGTACACCCGCTCGAGCTCGCCGGCACGCCGTCCGACAGAGGGCGCCGACACCCGGGTGACGATGCCGAGGAGGCGGTCCTTCCAGTAGACGGGGATGCACTGGACGCTGGCCGCCTCGCCGCGGGGGCTGGCCACGGCGTCGCCGTCGATGATCTGGCCGAGCTGCCAGGCCCGGGCCACCATCGGGCGCTCGTCGGCGTCGACCACCAACCCCAGCTGGTCCTCCCGGTACAGCGTCTGGCTGGTCGTCGGACGCATCTGGGCGAGGATCACGAACCGCCGGGGCGGCACCGGACCATCACGGCCCTCGCTGGGGGGCTCATCCGCCACCTCGACGTTCTCGGGGGCCGCGACCTCGATCCTCTCGGGGACGTACAGCAACAGGTCGGCGAAGGAGAGGTCGGCCAGGAAGCCCCACGACGCCGTCAGCCGCTGGATGTGGGCCAACGCCGAGCCATCGAGGTCGGTGGTGCGGGCCAGATCGTCGATGGACGCCATGGCCCCACTGTAGGGAGCGTCTCCCGCCCACCAGTACCGCGAACCTTACGCCCCCCAGATGGCGCGGCCGAGGCGCAGGAGGCCCGACACGTCGAAGATGTCGGTCTCGAACGACGGGACGCTCACCACCACGTCGGCGGCGGTGGCCAGCTCGGTCCGTAGCTCGGCTTCGCGCTTGGCCACCACCTCGAAGTTGGCGAAGCTCTCCCCCACCTCCTTGAGGACCCGTTCGACGCCCGCCGGCGTGCCCGCGCCGGCCAGGTCGGGCACCGCCGCCACCTCGGCCGCCGCCGACGCCAGGTGCTCGGCCACCCGGGCCGCCTCGGGGTCGATCAGGTAGGCGGGGAGCACCTTGTTGAGGATCAGGGCACCGATGTGGAACTTCTGGTCGGCCAGCGCGGCCAGGAAGAACTCGGCCTCACGCACCGGCGCCGCCTCGAGGGTGGTGACCACGACGAACGTCGTGCGCCGGTCGTGCAGGAGGCGCTTCACCGCCGTGGCCCGCTCGATGAACCCGGGGTACATGGTCTGGAAGAGCAGGAAGAACTCGGCGATGTCACCGAGGAACTGGGAGCCGAGGAGCCGGTCGGCCACCTGGTAGAAGGGCCTGGTGGCCAGGTTCACCACCCGTGAACGCCCGGGGCCGGTGATCCAGCGCAGCAGGCGGCTGGAAAAGAAGTCGGCCATGCGGTCGGGGGCCGCCAGGAAGTCGATGGCGTTGCGGGTCGGCGGGGTGTCGACGACGATCAGGTCGTAACGGCCCGACTGGTGGAGCTCGTAGAGGCGCTCCATGGCGATGTACTCGTGGCTCTGCACGAAGCGGCCGGACACGTTCTGGTAGAGCGGGTTCTCGAGGATGCGGGCGGCAGTGCGGGCGTCGGGAGCGTGGCGCCGCACGAGGTCGTCCCACGACTGCTTGGTGTCGAGCATCGCCGCCCACAGCTGGCCCCGGGGGTGGTCGACGCCGGCCCGCTTGAGGACCTCGGCCGAAACCCGGGTCTCGTTGTTGCCCAACGCCTCGAGGCCGAGGGCATCGGCCAGGCGGCGGGCGGGATCGATGGTGAGCACCAGCACGGACCCGCCCAACGACAGGCTGGCCATGGCTGCGGCGGCGGCAGCGACGGTGGTCTTTCCGACCCCCCCGGCCCCGCAGCAGATCACGATCTCCTTGGCCGCCAGCAGTTGCTCGAAGGACCCCGCCCGCGCCGAGGGCCGCCGGGCGGGGCTCAATAGCCCAGCTCAGCGGACAGAGCCTCGGCCGTCTGGGCCGTGGTGCGCAGCCCGTGGCCGCGGGTGAACAGATAGGGGACGAACAGCAGCGGGACCTCGGGGGGCACCGCCTGGCGGAGGCGGTCGAGGTGGCCGGCGCGGGTACGGCGCAGGGTCACGGCCAGGCGAGCGGCCTCGAAGACCGACGCGGTCGCGCCCAGCGGGTCCTCGCCGTCGGTTTCCCGTTGACCCGGCGCGCAGGCACCGGCCACAGCTGCGGCCATCGCCGGCTCCCGGAGACGCTCGAAGACGTCTTCGTCGGCCCGGCTGAACAACTCGGGTAGCACCCGGTTGACCACGATGGCAGCCAGGTCGACGTCGGTCTCGTTGCGCACGCGCGCCACCAACTCGATGGTCTCGTTGACCGGCATCTCCTCGGGCGTGGTCACGATCACCAGCCCGGTGATGGCGGGGTCGCCCAGCACGTCGAGCATCCATCCCGTCTGGTCGTGGATGGGGCCCACCTTGACCAGCTCGTCGATGGCGCGGGGGGCGACCAGCTGGCCGATGACGTGCCCGCTGGCGGACGAGTCGGCCACCACCAGCTCGTAGTGGCGTTCCCGGGCCTCGTAGGCGAGCTTGCCCACGGTGAGGATCTCCCGCACGCCAGGGGCGGCCGTGGCCACGAAGTCGAAGGCACGCGCCAGGGGGCCGATGCGGGCGATGGCCGGGAGGTGGAGTTGGAGGCGGAGGTACTCCTGGAGCGACTCCTCGGTGCTCATCGACATGGCGAAGAGCCCCGGCTGGACCTGACGCGGGCCGAAACCGAGACGCGAGGTCTCGTAGAAGTCGGCCAGGTTCCCCTTGGCGTCGACCTCACAGGCCAGGACCCGCTTGTCCCGCTGGGAGGCCAGCAGGGCCAGGGCGGCGGTCACCGAGGTCTTCCCCGTGCCGCCCTTGCCGGTGACGAGGAGCAGGCGTCGGTCGAGGAGGGGGACGTTCATGCGCTCACCGCCCCGCGGGCGGTCGGTGGGATCTCGGCGCTAGAGAGCGCTGAACCCCACCCGTCGCTCGCCGGTCTCGGTGCCGATCTCGACGTAGGTGACCTTGTCGGGCACCACCGCGACCCGCCGGCCCTTGCGGTCGGTGAGCCACAACAGGGGCCCCCCGTCCTTCAAGGCCTTCTCGATCTCACCCGTGACCTCGTCGGCGTTGTCGTTGGCCAGGTCGACTTCGATCTCCCTGGGCGAGTGGATGACCCCGATGCGAACCTGCACTGATTCTCCTCGTGTGTCGGCGGGCCCCAGCGTAGGCGCTACCGGGGCGCCCGCCGTTCGTCGTCGTCGGTGGCGGCGGGCAGCCCGGTGACCTGTTCGTACCAGCGGGGCCGGTGCATCTCGGCCCACCACGCCGGGACCCACCCCCGGACCATCGACCGCAGCGAGTCGCCGTCGCCCACGGCCATCCAGATGTGGCCGGCCACCACTACCCCCACGGCGATTGCCGTCCAGTCGTGGACGAAGGTGGCGCCCGTGCGCCAGGCCAAGGGGAAGGGCCTGAACCAGAACATGATCGAGCCGGTGGCCAGCATCACCCCGATGGCGCCGGCCACGAAGGCGGCGTTGAGCTTCTGGCCCGGGTTGAACTTGCCCAGGCGCACCGACGGGTCCCGTCCCCGGGACCGCAGCCACCGCCGGTCGTCGCCGTCGAAGCGGTTCAAGGCCGCCAGGTCGGCCAGCACGCCCCGCCGCCAGGGCCCGGCCAGGGACAGGACCAACGGCACGGGCAGGAGCAGGCCACAGACCACGTGGACCTGGCGGACCAGCTCACGCCGTCCGACGAGGGCGGCCAACTGGCCCACGTAGAGCAGGGCGGCAGTGGCCAGCAGGACGCCGAACAGGGCGGCGTTGGCCCAGTGCAGCGCCCGCTCGGCGGCGTCGAACCGGGCCAGGCGGCGGGCCGGCCCCCGAGCCGAGGTGGGCAGATCAGTGTCAGACGGGGCGGTCATCGCGGCCGTTCGAGCGTCCGATCCAGGCGTCGACCGAGTAGCCCCGGTACTCCCAGTACCCGGGCTTGGGGTCGGGCCCGGTGACCTCGATGCGATCGAGCCACTTGCATGACTTGTAGCCGTACATGGGCGCGACGTACAGGCGCACGGGCCCGCCGTGGGCGGAGGAGATGGGCTTGCCCTCCAACTCGTAGGCGACGATGACGTCGTCGCGACGGGCCTGGTCGAGGGTCAGGGTCTCGGTGTAGGTGCCGTCGAAGGAGTGGAACCGCACCGCCCCCGCCCCGGCCTGCACACCCGCCCGGTCGAGGACGTCGGCCAGGCGCACGCCCACCCAGGACACGTCGTGGACCCGCCACCCGGTGACGCACTGGAAGTCCTTGGTCAACCGGGCCGGCGGCATCGCCCGCAGATCGGCGGCGGTGAGGTCGGTCGGGCGGTCGACCATCCCCCCCACCGCCAACCGGTAGTCGGCCTCGCTCCGCGACGGGAGGCTTCCGGTGACGGTGTAGATCCGGAACCTCCCGACCGGCAGCAGCGACGACAGGCCGGTGCCGTCGCGCGACAGCAACGGCGACACGGTGCGCTCCAGCAGGTCCTGGGCCCGTGCGCCGAAGAGGATGCCGGCCGCCCCGAGCCCGAACATGCCCAGCACCACCCGGCGACCCACCGGAGCACCGGCCTCGGGGGCCGGTTCGACCACTTCGGCCTGG
>JBBWZS010000102.1:0-3539 GCA_039649175.1 Acidimicrobiaceae bacterium | reverse complement strand
CCATCGACCGCACCCTGTTGCGGATCGCGGTGTTCGAACTGGTGCACCGTCCCGACGTGCCCACCGCGGTGGTGATCTCCGAGGCCGTCGACCTGGCCCACCGCTACTCCACCGACGACTCCGGTCGCTTCGTCAACGGTGTCCTCGCCGCGGTGGCCGCCGAGGCTCGCCCCCAGGGCACGGCGCGATAAGCTCGGGGTATCCGTTAAAGCCGGTCCTGTGAGGCCGGCACGGACCGAGGAGCCAGGTTGGCCGAACGAGAACGCTCCGCAGCGCCCCTGTACGGGGGCGCTTTTCTCGCTCGGTCCCAAGCCATGACCGGCGACGACATCCGCCGTGCCCTCACCCGCATCGCCCACGAGGTGGTCGAGCGCAACCAGGGCCTCGACGACATTGTGGTGGTCGGCCTGCAGACCGGCGGCGTCGACCTGGCCACCCGCCTGGTCGAGGCCCTGCGTCGGGTCGAAGACGTGGACGTGCCCTTGGGCACCCTCGACGTGGCCTTCTACCGGGACGACATCGGGTTGCGCCCGGTGATGCCCGAGGCCGTCACCGACATCCCCTTCGATCTCACTGCCAAGGTCGTGGTGCTGGTCGACGACGTGCTGTTCACGGGCCGCACCGTCCGGGCCGCCCTGGACGCCCTCAACGACTACGGCCGCCCCCGTGCCGTGCAACTGGCGGTCATGGTCGACCGCGGTCACCGGGAGCTGCCCATCCGCCCCGACTACGTGGGCAAGAACCTGCCGACCCGTCGCGACGAGGTGGTCGACGTGCGCGACGACGGTGTCGACCTCGGGGTCATGGTCCCCACCGCCCGAAGGCGGCCATGAGCGAGAACCGAAGCGCAGCGGAGGATCGCAGCGACCGGAGATGGCCATGCGAGAACCGAAGCGCAGCGGAGGATCGCAGCGACCGGAGATGGCCATGAGCGAGAACCTCTTGTCGGTGGCCGACCTCGGGGTGGACGGCATCAACGAGGTCATGGGCGTCACCGACTCGTTCGTGGAGGTGAGCGAGCGGGCGGTCCCCAAGGTGCCGGCCCTGCGGGCGCGCACGATCGCCTCGCTGTTCTTCGAGGAGTCGACCCGCACCCGGCTGTCGTTCGAGGCGGCGGCCAAGCGGCTCTCGGCCGACACCATGAACTTCTCGGTGGGATCGTCGTCGGTCAAGAAGGGTGAGTCGGTGCGCGACACCGTGCAGACCATCGAGGCCATGGGCGTCGACGCCCTCGTGGTCCGCCATTCGTCGGCGGGCGTGCCGTGCCAGGTGGCCGCCTGGGTCGACGCCACGGTGATCAACGCCGGCGACGGCTGGCACGAGCACCCCACCCAGGCCCTCCTCGACTGCTACACGATCCGCGCCCACCACCGGCTTCGTTCACTGGCGGGCCTGCGCATCGCTATCGTCGGCGACGTCAATCATTCCCGGGTGGCGCGTTCCGACGTGCTCGCCTTCTCCCTGCTCGGCGCCGAGGTGACCATCGTCAGCCCGCCCACCCTCCTCCCTCCCAGCCTCGACGGCTGGCCGGTGGCGGTGAGTCACGACCTCGACAGCGTGCTTCCCAAGTGCGACGTGGTCTACCTGTTGCGCATGCAGGCCGAGCGCCAGACCGAGACGCTGCTCCCCTCGTTGCGCGAGTACACCGCCCGCTTCGGCCTCACGCGGGCCCGGGCCGAGCTTCTCGGCGACGATGCACTCGTGATGCACCCCGGGCCGTTGAACCGGGGCGTGGAGATCGCCGCCGACGTGGCCGAGCTGCCGTGCTCGCTGATCACCCGCCAGGTGGCCAACGGCGTGGCCGTGCGCATGGCCGTGCTCTTCCTGCTCCTCGGGTCGAACCCCCGTGGCTGACGTGGCTGACGTCCTCCTCCTCAAGGGTGGCCGGGTCGTCGACCTCACCGGCACCCGCGTCGCCGACGTGGCTGTGGCCGGCGGCCGGGTGGTGGCCGTCGGCCCCGACCTGGAGACGCCGGCGGGAGCACGGGTGCTCGACGCCGGGGGCTGCGTGGTGGCGCCCGGCCTGGTCGACCTCCACGCCCACCTGCGCCAACCGGGCCGGGAGGAGGCGGAGACGGTCGAGACGGGGGCCAGGGCGGCCGCCCTCGGTGGCTACACGGCCGTCGTGGCCATGCCCAACACCGAGCCGGCCATCGACACCGCGGCGGCGGTGCGCGAGGTGCTCGAGCTCGGCGTCGGGGCTCTGTGCCAGGTGCGGGTGGCGGGCGCCATCACGTGCGGGCGGCGGGGCGAGGTCCTCGCCCCCATGGCCGAGATGGCCGACCTGGGCGTGCGCCTGTTCACCGACGACGGCACCGGGGTGCAGGACGGGCGCCTCATGCGCCGGGCCCTGGAGTACTCGTCCGACCTGGGGGTCACCCTGGCCCAGCACTGCGAAGATGCCGTGTTGGCCGCCGGGGGCCATATGCACGAGGGCGAGTGGTCGAGCCGCCTCGGCATCCCCGGCATGGCGGCGGCGGCCGAGGAGGTCATGGTGCTGCGCGACCTGACCCTGCTCCGCCTCACCGCCGGCATGGGCGCCCGCGTCCACTTCCAGCACCTGTCCACGGCGGCGTCGCTGGCCGCCGTGCGCGCCGCCAAGGCGGCCGGCCTGGCGGTGAGCGCCGAGGCCGCTCCCCACCACTTCACCCTCACCGACGCGTCGGTGGCGTCCTACGATCCGGTGTTCAAGGTGAACCCGCCACTGCGGCCCCAGGCCGATGTCGACGCCGTCAAGGCGGCCCTGGCCGACGGCACCCTCGACGCCATCGCCACCGATCACGCCCCCCACGCCCCCGAGGACAAGGAGCTCCCCTTCGACCAGGCCCCCCCTGGGATGCTCGGGCTGGAGACGGCACTGGCCCTCGCCCTCGGCGAGCTCGACCTCCCCATCGAAGCGGTCCTGGCCCTGCTGTCGTGGCAGCCGGCACGGATCGCCGGTCTCGACGCCGCCCACGGTGGACCGGTCGCCGAGGGACGTCCGGCCAATCTCTGCGTGATCGACCCGGCCGCCACCTGGGAGGTCGACGCCGCCCACCTGGCCAGCCGCAGCCGCAACACGCCCTACCACGGCCGCAAGCTCACCGGCCGGGTGCGCCACACGGTGCTGTTCGGCGAGCCCGTGGTCATCGACGCCGAGGCCCAGCGATGAGCGAGGACCGAAGCGCAGCGGAGGCCCGCAGCGACCACGCAGCGATGAGCGATTCAACCTCCCGTTCTGGTCAGGTTCAGGGTGGCCATAGCCACCCTGAACCTGCCCAGAACAGTGGTGGTGGTGGGCGGCGGTTGCCGGCGCTGCTGGTGCTGGCCGACGGCACCACCTTCGAGGGCGAGGCTGTCGGGTACCAACCGGCGGATGGGGTCACCACCGGCGAGGTCGTGTTCAACACCGTGCTGAGCGGCTACCAGGAGGTCCTCACCGACCCCTCCTACGCCGGCCAGGTCGTCGCCTTCACCTATCCCCACATCGGCAACTACGGCGTGGCCGAAGACGACAACGAGAGCCGCCGTCCCCACTGCCGGGGCGTCGTCGTGCGCGA
>JBBWZS010000095.1:0-4998 GCA_039649175.1 Acidimicrobiaceae bacterium | reverse complement strand
CCGCCTCCGCCTGGAGTGACCGCCGGTTTGTCGGCCGGCGCGGCGCGTGGTCTACCGTCGCGGCCGTGACTCCCGCTCCCGACGACCACGTCGGGCCCGTCGTCATCACCACCGAGCAGCTGGCCGAACGTATCGCCGCCCTGGGCGCGGAGATCACCGCCGACTACGCGGGCAAGGCTCCCCTCCTCGTCGGGGTCCTCAAGGGGGCATTCGTGTTCATGAGCGACCTGGCCCGGACCATCGACCTACCGGTGGAGTTCGACTTCATGGCCGTGTCGTCCTACGGCAGCGCCACCAAGACCAGTGGCGTGGTGCGCATCGTGAAGGACCTCGACCTCGACCTCAGCGACCGTCACGTGATCATCGTGGAGGACATCGTCCACAGCGGGCTCACGTTGTCGTACCTGCGCAAGAACCTCCAGGCCCGCCGCCCCGCCTCGCTCGAGGTCTGCGCCCTCCTGCTGCGCGACGGGATGCAGACCCACAACCCGGACCTGCGCTACGTCGGGTTCCAGATCCCGCCCGACTTCGTGATCGGCTACGGCCTCGACGTGGGCGAGCGCTACCGCAACCTGCCCAGCGTCCACAAGTACGCCGGCCCGCCGGCCGAGAGGCAGTGACAGGCCCGCCGGCCGAGAGGCACTAGCCGGGTCCCGGGCGCGCACGTCGCCCGGTAGCCTGAGAACACTGTGATCAAGTTCCTGCGCCGGCCCGTCGTCTACATCCTCGTCGCTCTCGTCGCCATCCTCGTGGTGGGCGGCATCTTCCGGGCCGGGGCCGGCTCGACCAAGCTCCGGCTCGACCAGTTCGAGCACAAGCTGAGCGAAGGCTCGGTGCGCACGGCCACCGTCGCCGACCGCTCCGGCACCATCAGCGGGAAGCTGGCCAACGGCGACGACTACAAGGTCAACTACGTCAAAGACGACACCCCGAAGGTCCTCGAAGAGGTCCGGGCGGCCAACCTCTCCAAGGTCACCGTCGACCACGAGGCCACGCCGCTGTGGCTGTCGCTGGTCGAGAACCTGCTGCCGTTCCTCCTGCTCATCGGTGCCTTCTTGTTCGTGATGAACACCATGCAGGGCGGCGGCAACCGGGTGATGCAGTTCGGCAAGGCCAAGACCAAGACGGTGAACAAGGACCAGCCCAAGGTGACCTTCGCCGACGTGGCCGGGGCCGACGAGGCGGTGGAGGAGCTGCAGGAGATCAAGGAGTTCCTGGAGGCCCCGGCCAAGTTCCAGGCCATGGGGGCCAAGATCCCCAAGGGGGTGCTCCTGTTCGGTCCCCCGGGCACGGGCAAGACCCTGCTCGCCCGGGCCGTCGCCGGTGAGGCCGGCGTGCCGTTCTTCTCCATCTCCGGCTCCGACTTCGTGGAGATGTTCGTGGGTGTGGGCGCCAGCCGGGTCCGTGACCTGTTCACCCAGGCCAAGGGCAGCGCCCCGGCCATCGTCTTCGTCGACGAGATCGACGCCGTGGGCCGCCACCGGGGAGCGGGCATGGGCGGCGGCCACGACGAACGGGAGCAGACCCTCAACCAGCTCCTCGTCGAGATGGACGGCTTCGACACCACCGCCGGCGTCATCCTCATCGCCGCCACCAACCGGCCCGACATCCTCGACCCCGCCCTCCTGCGCCCGGGCCGCTTCGATCGCCAGATCGTGGTCGACCGCCCCGATCTCGAAGGTCGCCGGGCCATCCTCAACGTCCACGCCAAGGACAAGCCCCTGGCCAAGGGTGTCGACATCAGTGTGCTGGCCCGCCGCACCCCGGGCTTCACCGGCGCCGACCTGGCCAACCTCATGAACGAGTCGGCCCTGCTCACGGCCCGCCGCGGCTTCTCCGAGATCGGCATGCCACAGCTGGAAGAGGCCATCGACCGGGTCATCGCCGGCCCCGAGCGCAAGTCCCGCCTCATCTCCGACGAGGAGAAGCGGGTCATCGCCTACCACGAGGGGGGCCACGCCCTGGTGGGCCACGCCCTCCCCGACGCCGACCCCATCCACAAGATCTCGATCATCGCCCGGGGTCGGGCCCTGGGCTGGACCCTCGCCCTGCCCACCGAGGACAAGTACCTGGTGAGCCGCTCCCAGCTCCGTGACCAGCTGGCCATGCTCCTGGGTGGTCGTACCGCCGAGGAGCTCATCTTCCTCGACCCCACCACCGGCGCCCAGAACGACATCGAGAAGGCCACCCAGATCGCCCGGGCCATGGTCACCGAGTACGGCATGAGCGACGCCATCGGGCCCCAGGCCCTGGGGCAGAAGAACGGTGAGGTGTTCCTCGGCCGCGACTTCGGTCATCAGCCCAACTACTCCGATGAGGTGGCCGCCCACATCGACGCCGAGGTGCGCCGCCTCATCGAGGATGCCCACGACCAGGCCCGGGAGGTCCTGGTCACCTACCGCGCCACCCTCGACCGCCTGGCCGACGCCCTCATCGAGAAGGAAACTCTCGACACGCCCGAGGTCATGGAGATCTTCTCCGACGTGCAGCGCGGATCGGGCCGCACGGCCACCGGCGGGGCCGCCGCCCGGCGGGTGCGGCCCCTGTCCACCTCCTGAGCGGGGTCGGCACTGCCTGTCGACCGGGAACGCCTCACCAGGGCCGTCCGGGAGATCCTCGAGGCCATCGGCGAGGACCCCGACCGCGAAGGGTTGGTCCGCACGCCTGAGCGGGTGGCGGCCATGTACGCCGAGCTGTTCGCCGGCCTCGACGACCCGTCCCGCGAGCACCTGGCCGTCACCTTCGCCGCCGACCACGACGAGATGGTGATGGTCAAGGACATCCCCGTCGCCTCCATGTGCGAGCACCACCTCATCCCCTTCGTCGGCAAGGCCCACGTGGCCTACATCCCGGCCGACGACGGTCGCATCACCGGCCTGTCGAAGCTGGTGCGCCTGGTCGGCTCCTACGCCCGGCGGCCCCAGGTCCAGGAGCGCCTCACGACCCAGATCGCCGAGGAGGTCGTCCGCAGCCTCGAGCCCCGGGGCGTGCTGGTGGTCGTGGAGGCCGAGCACCTGTGCATGACCATGCGGGGTGTCCGCACCCCCGGGACGACGGCGGTCACCTCAGCCGTCCGGGGCCAGTTCCTGGAGCCCGCCACCAGGGCAGAGGCCATGGACTTCATCCGCGGCCGGCGTTGATCGGGGCCCGACCATCACTCTGACATCTCGACGAACCAGTACGATCGGGGTGTGCCGCCGCTGGTGATGGGAGTCCTCAATGTCACTCCCGACTCCTTTTTCGATGGTGGCAGGTGGTTCGACACTGATGCGGCAGTGGCCCACGGCCTCGATCTGGTCGCCGAGGGCGCCGACGTGGTCGATGTGGGAGGCGAGAGCACCCGGCCGGGGGCCGAGCCCGTCGACGAGGCCGAGGAGCGGCGGCGTGTGCTCCCCGTGATCCAGGCCCTCGCCCCTCACGTGCGGGTCTCGGTCGACACCCGCAAGGCAGGGGTGGCCGAGGCCGCGGTGGCCGCCGGCGCCACCCTGGTGAACGACGTGTCCGCCTCGCTCTGGGAGGTGGCGGCCGGCGCCGGTGTGGGCTGGGTGGCTATGCACATGAAGGGCGAGCCCGCCACCATGCAGGCCGACGCCCGCTACGACGACGTCGTCGTCGAGGTGCGCGACACCCTGGCCGAGCACGCCCGTCGCGCCCGTGACGCCGGCGTGACCGAGGTGTGGGTCGATCCCGGGCTCGGCTTCGCCAAGACCGCCGGCCACAACCTGGCCCTGCTCCGGCACCTCCGCGTGCTCGTCGACGCCGGCTTCCCCGTCATGGTGGGCGCCAGCCGCAAGTCGTTCCTGGGCCAGGTCACCGGCGCACCCCCCGACCCCGCCGACGACCGCCTCGAGGCGTCGTTGGCCACCGCCGCGTGGGCCATGTGCCAGGGCGCGGCCATGGTCAGGGTCCACGACGTGGCCGCCACCGTGCAACTGTCCCGGTTGGTGCCGTGAAGGGCAAGTGGGCGTCGGGCATCGCCCCCCGCAACTTCGCCTGGATCATCAAAGACGCCCTGGCCGTCAGCGAACGGCCCGGAGGCTATGCCCGCTCCCACCGGCCGGTGCGGCGCCAGGAGGAGATCATCTGGATCCGGGAGCAGGGATTCGACCGGGTGGTGTCGCTGCTGCCGTCGCCTCACAACCTCCACGCCTACGAAGAGGCCGGGGTCGTGTCGGTGCACGTCCCCTTCGGCCCCCACGACAGCGTGGTCGAGGTGCTCCACGACCTGCTGCCCCGGCTCCGGGAGTGGCTGGGCGCCGGGGAGAAGGTCCTCGTCCACCAGGAGGAGCTGAGTGACAGGCTCCAGGGCATCGCCGCCGGGTACCTCGTGTACGCCGGGCTGGTCACCGACCCCGCCCAGGCCATCGCCATCGTCGAACAGCTGAACCAGCGCCAGATGGGGCCCATCGGCAGGCAGGTGGTGAGCGCCGCGTCAGACATGGTGGAGCCGGTGGCGCCGCCACGTCCCAAGGCCCGTACGACGGGCGCCGCCCGGCCCCGCGCCCGCTCGGCCGCGGCACCCCGCTCCGCCGCCCGGGCCAAGGGGCGCCCCAGCCCAGGGGCGTGAACCGCAGGTCCGGCAGTGGCTGACGCCGACCGCATCGAGCTGCGAGGCCTGCGGGTGCTCGCCATCTGCGGCGCCTTGGCCGAGGAGCGTGAGCGTCCCCAACCACTCGAGATCGACCTCGACGTGGAGACCGACCTGTCCACCCCCGGCCACACCGACTCCCTGGGCGACACCGTCGACTACGGGGCCGTGGCCCGCACCGCCCAGCGGGTCGCCGCCGAGGGACGCTTCACCCTCCTCGAAGCGCTGGCCGAGCGGATCGCCCAGGAAGTGGGCCGCCACGGCCGGGTCACCTCGGTCACCGTGGCTGTGCGCAAGCTGCGTCCCCCGGTCCCGCTCGACCTGGCCACGGCCGGGGTGAGGGTCACCCGCGCCACGCCCGGCGGGTGACCGTCGGGCAACGCCGGGTCTTCCTCGGCCTCGGTTCGAAC
>JBBWZS010000091.1:0-6313 GCA_039649175.1 Acidimicrobiaceae bacterium | reverse complement strand
CACCAGCCCCAGGTGGAGGGCGGCGTAACCGGTGCTCACGGCCAGCACCCGACGGGAGCCGGCGTCGACCGTCTTCTGCACGGCCAGCTCGAACTCCTCGACGCAGCTGCCCATCCCGAGCCAGCCGTGGCGGAGGGCGGAGGACGCGGCCTCGACCTCCTCCTCCCCGATCAGCGGCTTGTAGATGGGGATCCGGTCCATGACGCCTCCACGCTCACAGGCAGCTCGCATGCTCCGACCTGTTGTCTCCATGATGCCGACTACTCCCTGCACACCTTGATCGCAGCCCCGCCCCGGGGCAAATGGACACGTCGGCCGGTGGCCCGGCTCCACCGGCGGGGCAGCCGGGAGCCGCAACGTCGATCCCACGATTGTGACAGAGGCGGAGCCACCCGTCCGCCGTCGTCCAGGTGTCATGGACTGTGGCCGGCGGTCGGGCAGACTCGACCCATGACCTCGGAACTGTGGACGGCCGTCGACACCTACATCACTGACCGGTTGTTGCCGACCGACCCCGTCCTCGACGCGTGCCTGGCCGATAGCGCCGCCGCCGGGCTGCCGGCGATCAGCGTCACGCCGAGCCAGGGGAAGTTGCTGGCATCGCTGGTGAGGCTCAGCTCGGCCCGCACCATCCTGGAGGTCGGCACGCTGGGCGGCTACAGCACCATCTGGCTGGGCCGGGCCATGGGGGCCGACGGCCACCTGGTCACCCTGGAGGCGGTCCCCCGTCATGCCGACGTCGCCCGGTCGAACATCGCCCGCGCCGGCCTCTCGGAGAGGGTCGAGGTGCGGCTCGGGGCGGCCCTCGAGACCCTGGCGCGCCTGGCCGACGAGGGTGCCGGCCCCTTCGACCTGGCCTTCATCGATGCCGACAAGCCCAACAATCCCGAGTACTTCGAGTGGGCGCTGCGGCTCTGTCGCCCGGGCGGGGTGATCGTGGTCGACAACGTGGTGCGCGACGGTGACGTGGCCGACGCCTCGAGCACCGACCCGGCCATCGTCGGCACCCGTCGCCTGTACGACGTGATGGCCGGCGACCCCCGGGTGAGCGCCACCGTCATCCAGACCGTGGGGGCCAAGGGCTACGACGGCTTCGCCCTCGCCCTCATCGCCGATCAGCCGTAGCGTCCTGTCCGGCCCGTCAGGCGCGGCGATAGAACGTGGCCCGCCACGTGCCGGTGAGCGGTGAGGTCGCCACCCGTTCGGCGGCCCCGACCAGCCAGGCCGCCACCTCGTCCAGATCGGAGTCCTCGCCCACCGTGGCCACCACCCCGCGAGCGGCGTGGTCCTGGGTGACCTTCCATCCCGCGGGCATGGGCAGACCGCTGTCGGCCAACCGGGCGACGACCTTCTTGCCGGCGGCGTGTTGCAGGCCCACGGTGGTCGCCTCGAACCCCTCGCGCCGGGCCTCGCCGGGGATCCAGGTGGCCAACAGGGCCTCGGGACCTCGCGCCCCCAGGAACCGCAGCAGGCCCTGACGAGGGGGGTTGACGCCTTCGGGCAGCACCGGTGAGATGTTCACCCACCCGTCGCGGTCCCGGGCCAGCCGGGCCATGCGGGCGACGAGCTCGGCTCGGTCGTCGGCCCGGAACACGATCTCATCGGGCGGGGCGCTCATCGTCACCTCAGAGGCTACTCAGCCGGGCGAGGAAGGCATCCTCGACGGCGGCGACCGTCGGCCGCCCGCCCCGGCCGTCCGGACCCCCCTCGACGACCAGGTCGGCCAGCCCCGCGGCCAGCCCCTCGAGGTCGTGGGCGGCGCGGGGCCGGTCCCTGTCGTCGAGGCTGAGCACGCCGACGATCACCGCCGGGTCCCACCTCAGCAGCGCCGCACACTGGAACAGCGTGCCCGCCCGGGTCCGGCGTTGGCTGATGCCCACGACCTTGCTCGGTCGGTCATGGGACCCGCCGGCGGGGCCACCGGCGGGGCCGGCCAACACCTCCCCAGGGCCGAGGCCGGCGAAGCACACCAGCGACGACCACGGGCTGGCCACCAGGGGGCCGTCGTGCCAGTGGGCCTCGACACCGAGGGCGACCAGGGTGTCGGCCCACGCCCGACCCAGCCAGTGCGTGGCCCGGCCCACATCGGCCTCCCACAGCCCGTCGCCCGCCGGGACGTAGACGTCGACCCACACCACGTCGCCGGTGCCGACGAGCACCGCTCCCCCACCGCTTCGCCGCCTCACCACCGCGACCCCGCCGGCCGCCGCCGCCTCCTCGTCGACCACACCGGGCGGTTGGGTGCTGCCCAGCACCAGGGCGGGCCCGTCAGCGTCGACCAGGCGCACGGCGGGGCCGTCGGCAACGAGCCGTTGCGGCCAGACCCCGCCGTGGGCGTCGGCGGCCGAGCCCCGCCACCGGTCGACTCGCCAACGCCCGGCCCAGGTCGAGACCGGGGTGGCCGGGATCAGGCCGACAGCGCGGCGCCGTTGGCGAGGTAGGGCTTCCAGTGCGGGTGCACGCTGCCCACGGCCACGATGATCCAGGTGAGCTCCTGGGGGGCCACCGGCCGCCGCCGCAGCTTGAGCGCCGTCTCGTGGACCAGGCGGTCCTCCTTGCGCGTGTTGCACGGGCGGCAGGCGGCGACCACGTTCTCCCAGGTGTGGGGGCCTCCTCGGCTGCGGGGGATGACGTGGTCGATGTTCTCGGCGGCGCCACCGCAGTACTGGCAGCGGTGGTCGTCGCGGGCGAACACCGCCCGCCGGTTGAGCGCGGCCCGGGCCCGGAAAGGCACCTTCACGAAGTAGGTGAGACGGATGACCGACGGTTCGGGCAGGACGGCACGCTCGGAGTGGAACTGGTGGTCGGTGGCGTGGAGGAGCTCGGCCTTCTCTCGCAGCACCAGCACCAGGGCCCGGCGAGCCGAGACAACACAGAGCGGCTCGTAGGACGCGTTGAGCACCAGCGCCTTCGTCATCAGGGTCTCGGTCCGGCTCCGGCCCTGGCGCTCGCTGGTCGTTCAACCATCGTCGCAGAGGGTAGCGCGGCTGGCGCGCTCACCCGGTCGTCGTTTCGGCCGGTCCTCGAGAGGAGCGAGCGGCGATCACGCGCCCGTCCGGCACCATTCCAGCCACGCCACCACGTCCGCCGGCTCGGGCCGGTGGTCGGGGTCGCCGTAGGCGGTGCGGGCCCGGAACCGCATCCAGTCGGGGTCCGGAGCGGGTAGCGGGGGCCACCGCCGCCACCAGCCCGGCGGGGCCAGGCGCCGGACCTGCACGAGCGCCGTCGGCCACAGGCGGGGGCGCACGGCCACCGCCTTGACCACCGGCCACCCCCCGATCGTCATCGGGCGGGCTCCAGGCGGTCCAGGGCCCGCCACCCCACCGCCGCCGCCCCTACCAGGGGCCCGAGGTCACCCAGCCCGGCGGCCACGATGCGGGTGCCTGCGGAGAACGCCAGGCGGGCCTGACGGTCGACCTCGTCCTGGGCACGCGCGAAGAAGCGGTCGCCGAAGCCCAGGGCCACCGACCCCGCCACGACAGCCAGGCGCAGGTCGAGCAGGTTGGCCACCGATGCCACGGCCCGGCCCACCAGGGTGGCGGTGCGGTCGATGACGTCGTCGCCGGCCTCGGCCGCCGGCCGGCCCGTGATCGCGGCGATGGCCGTTCCCGACGCTTCCGCTTCGAGGCACCCCTTCGCCCCGCACCCACAGGTCCGGCCGTCGGGCACGACGGTCACATGGCCGATGTGGCCGGCGTTGCCACCGGCACCGTCGAGCAGGCGGCCGTCGAGCACGATGCCCCCGCCCACGCCGGTGGACACGACCATGGCCAGGAAGTCGTCGCAGCCCGCCGCCGCCCCGCGCCATCCCTCGCCCAGGGCCAGGGCCTTGGCGTCGTTGTCGACGAACGTACTCACGCCGGTGGCCTCGGCCAGGCGGGACCGCAGTGGGTAGTCCCGCATCGACTCGATGTTGAGGGGCGAGACCTCCTCGCCCCCGGCGCTCATGGGACCGCCGCACCCGACCCCACAGACGACGACGTGACGGTCCCCGTCACCACCACGCCCACCACCGCCACCACGGCCACCACCTCCGTCATCCGAGGAGGACCGGTCCGGCCACACGTCGTCGACCACGGCGAGGATCCGGTCCATCACCTCGTCGGGCCTGTCCGTCCGGGGCGTCGGGGCCGTCGCCCGGGCCACGACCTCGCCGTCGGCGGACACGATGGCCGCCGCCACCTTGGTGCCCCCCACGTCGATCGCCAATGCCACTTCGATGACCGAAGGGTAGGCGGCAGCGCCCCGGATGCGGGCCGCCGGGCGGCCCGGCTCAGAACCGGTGCCGCAGTACGCTTGATCCGAGTGTCCAGACCCCGCGTCGCAGCAAGTGCCGCGCAGTCCTTCTCCCAGGGTTTCGAGGCCATCGTCGCCAACGTGGCCACGATCATCCAGGGCAAGGACGACGCCGTTCGCCTGGCCCTCGTCTGCCTCGTCGCCGAGGGCCACCTGCTCATCGAGGACGTCCCCGGCGTCGGCAAGACCACGCTGGCCAAGGCCCTAGCCGCCAGCATCGACTGCTCGTGGGGGCGCATCCAGTTCACCCCCGACCTGCTCCCCTCCGACGTCACCGGTGTCACCATCTACAACCGGGCCACGGGCGCCTTCGAGTTCCGCCCCGGCGGCATCTTCGCCAACATCGTGCTGGCCGACGAGATCAACCGGGCCTCGCCCAAGACCCAGTCGGCCCTGCTCGAGGCCATGGAGGAGGGGCAGGTCACCGCCGACAACACCAGCTACCGGTTGCCGCAGCCGTTCATGGTCATCGCCACCCAGAACCCCATCGAGCACGAGGGGACCTTCCCCCTCCCCGAGAGCCAGCTCGACCGGTTCCTCATGCGCATCCGGATCGGGTACCCGGCCCGCATGTCGGAATTGGCCATCCTCGACACCCACGGCGCCGCCGAGCCCGCTCTCGACGGGCTCAGCCCGGTGGCCAAGGCCGCCGACCTCGAGGCCATGATCGCCATGGCCCAGGCCGTCCACGTGGCCCAGAGCCTCAAGGGCTACATCGTCGATCTGGCCGACGCCACCCGCCGCCGCCCGGAACTGGCCCTGGGTGTCTCGCCCCGGGCCGCCCTCGGCCTGTTGCGGTCGGCGCGGGCCCGCAGCGCCGCCGCCGGGCGCGACTACGTGGTGCCCGACGACATCAAGGCTCTCGTGGTACCCGTGCTCGAGCACCGCCTGGCCCTCACCCCCGAAGCCCAGATGCGAGGCGCGACCCGCCACGAGGTGCTGGCCGACGTGCTGGCCACCGTCGCCGTTCCCAGCCGGGCCCACTCCTAGGGGTGCCTACCCGGCGCGGCTGGGCGATGGCAGCCGGAGCGGTGGCGCTGGTGGCCGCCGGGCGCATCTTCGGCATCTTCGAGCTGTTCGTGCTGGGCGCCGGCGCCGCCGGGCTCCTGGTGGCGGGGGCGGTGGCGGTGCTGGTGCGCCAGGTCGACCTCGACGCCAGCCGCACCGTGCACCCCACGCGCATCCACGTGGGCGCCGACAGCCGGGTGGAGCTGGCGGTCGCCAACCTGGGCCCCCGCCCCTCGCCCGTGGTCGCCGTGCGTGACACCTTCGCCCTGGCCACCCCCGGCTCCGGCGCCGGCGCATCCGGGCGGCGCCACGCCCGGTTCCTCCTGGCGCCCGTCGGCGCCGGCCGCCGGGAATCGGCGTCCTACCGCCTCCCGGCCGACCGCCGGGGGATCTTCACCGTCGGCCCCCTGGAGGCCGAGGTGACCGACGCCTTCGGGCTGTGGTCGCGGGTCACCACCATCGCCCCCTCGACCGAGCTCACCGTGTACCCGGCGGTGGAGGCGCTGGCGCCGGCGGGCCACACCCGGGGCGACGACCCCACCTCGGGCGTGCCGAGGCCGGCGAGCGTCGGCCCCAACGGCGAAGACCTCTACGGTCTGCGGCCCTACGAGATGGGCGACGACCTGCGGCGGGTGCACTGGCCCTCCACCGCCCGCACCGGTGAGCTGGTCGTCCGTCAGCTCGAGCTCCCCTGGCAGGGACGGGCGACGGTCCTGCTCGACATCCGGCACCCGGTGCACACCGAGGCCACCTTCGAGACCGCAGTATCGGCGGCCGCCAGCATCCTCGCCGGTGCCTGGCGCCAGGGAGCCCTCGTCCGCCTCATCACCACCGACGGCACCGACTCGGGCTTCGCCCCCGGTCATGCCCATTTCGAAGCGGTCATGGAGCACCTGGCCATCGTCAGCCGGGGAGGGCCCGACGGCTTCGATGCCGTCCTGGGCGCGCTGCACCGGGCCGGCAACGGCGGCGGGCTCACCGTCGTCACCACCGCCGCCGCCCTGGCCGC
>JBBWZS010000063.1:0-7879 GCA_039649175.1 Acidimicrobiaceae bacterium | reverse complement strand
GTGCTCAACCCCGACCTCCCCGTGGCCTACCGCGACCTGCTCGGCGACCTGCCCGCTCCCCGGGTGGCCCGAAAGGGCAACTACTCGCCGTCGTGCGCGGTGTGGCTGGCCGGGGTGAAGGGCGACCTGCCTCCCGGCGCCGCCCATCACAACATCCACTTCGGCGACCAGTGGGCCGAGGCGTTCGAGGCCCTGCTCGACCGGGGTGAGATCATGCCCGACCCGTCCATCCTGGTGAGCAGCCCCAGCGTGTCCGACCCGTCGCTGGCCCCCGAGGGGCGGCGGTCGCTCTACGTGCTCGAGCCCACCCCCAACCTCGAGGGCCGGGTCGACTGGTCGCGTCGTCGTGACCGGTTCAAAGACGACCTGGTGGCCAGGGTGGGCGCCCTCGGCTACCCCACCGACGTGGAGGTCGAGCGCTTCGTCGACCCCGCCGATTGGGAACGCCAGGGCATGTCGCGGGGCACGCCTTTCGCGTTGGCCCACAACTTCTTCCAGACCGGCCCTTTCCGGCCCAACAACGTGGACAAGCGTGTGCCCGGCGTGGTGTTCGTGGGCTCGGGCACGGTGCCCGGCGTCGGCGTGCCCATGGTCCTGCTCTCCGGCCGCTTGGCGGCCGAGCGCATCGACGAGCTGGCCCACCCCAACGGCTGACGCCGTGACCCTCACCCTCGAGGAGTCCTACGCGCGCTGTCGCCGGCTGAACCGCCGGTACGGCACGACCTACTACTGGTCGACCGCCCTGCTGCCCAACGTCAAGCGCCACCACGTGCATGCCCTCTACGGGTTCTGCCGGTACGCCGACGACATCGTCGACGATCTCGGCTCGACGGCCACCGTGGACGAGCGCCGGGTGGCCCTCGCCGATTTCGGCGACCGCTTCTTCGTCGACCTGGAGAGGGGAAGCTCCGACGACCCCGTGCTGAAGGCCGTGTGCCACACGGTGCGGGCGTTCGACCTCGACCCGGAGTGCTTCCGCCGCTTCCTGCGGTCGATGACCATGGACTTCACCGTCGAGACCTACGAGACCTTCGACGACCTCTGTGACTACATGGACGGCTCGGCCGCCGTCATCGGCGAGATGATGTTGCCCATCCTGGAGCCGATCCGCCCCGAAGCCTTCGCCCACGCCCGCGACCTGGGAGTCGCCTTCCAGCTTTCCAACTTCTGGCGTGACGTGGCCGAAGACCTCGACCGGGGGCGCGTCTACGTCCCCCAGGAGGACCTTCGCAGCTTCGGCGCCGATCCCTGGTTGCGCCGGGTGACGCCGGAATGGCGCAAGTGCATGGCCTTCGAGATCGCCCGGACCCGCCGCATCTTCGCGTCGGCCGACCTGGGCATCGCCATGCTCCCGGACCGGTCGGGGCGCTGCATCCGGGGGGCGCGTGCCCTCTACTCGGGCATCCTCGACCGCATCGAGGCCGTCGACTACGACGTGTTCAGCCAGCGGGTGCGGGTGCCGACGTGGCGCAAGCTGGCGGTGGCCGCCCGGATCTCCCGCCCCCGCATCGCCGGGCACTGAGGGTGCGGGCCGAGACCCGTCACCGCCTCATCGCCCTCGGTGTCCTCGTGGCCGTGGGCCTCCCGGCCTTCCTCATCGGCGGCCGGTACTGGGTCTCGGCCGTCGACCCGACCGAGGCCCTGCGCCGCTTCCGCGCCGCCGGACCGGCAGCGGCTGCGGGGGTACCCGGCCTGCCCGTGCCCGGCGTCTACCGCTACCGCACCACCGGCGGTGAGCACATCTCGCTGTTCGACTACCGGCGCGACTACCCCTCGGTCACCGTGCGCATCGTCACCCGCCGGGGTTGTGGCGTGCGCGAGCAGCAGTGGTTCCTGGTCCAGCACCTCGAGTACTACGACCGTTGTGGCGCCGCCCTGACGTCGTACGGCACCGACATCGCCTACTGGTGGACCCACGGGACCCAGTCGTTCACCTGCGACGCGGGTTCGTTCGACGGCGCCGGCCTGGCCCCGGGCGCCTCCTCGCGTTGGGAGTGCCGCGACGAGGACACCCGCGCTGCCCAGACGGTGGAGTACGTGGGCGACGAGCCTGTCGACGTCGCCGGCCGGTCGACCCCCGCCCGCCACACCCGGTGGACGACGGTGTTCTCGGGCGCCACCGACGGTGGGGCGGTCGTCGACGACTGGTTCGCCCCCGCCGACGGGCTGGTGCTGCGCGAGGAACGCCACATCGGCCTGCGGGTGGGCTCCCCCTTCGTCGGCCGCCTCACCTACGCCGACAACTCCACTTACGAGCTGCTGTCGACGGCCCCCGACCGCTGAGGTCGGGTCACCGTCTGCCTCACCGCTTCCTGGGCGCGAAACGCGCCGGCCACCGGCGCGTGTCGCGCCCGAGAACGGGGACGGGACGGCCTTTCCATTGCACCGGGGAACCGGTGCGGGCCCGCCAGCAGCTCTCCAGGTAGAGACCGGCCAGGGCGGCCCGGGCCACGGGGGCGAGCAGGCCGTAGACCGGGTTCTGGCCGGCGACGGCCCGCCCGCCCGCGCTCACCACCACCGACGCCCACGGCCGCCGGGTGGCCACCGGCGCCAGCAGGGCGGCGAGGTGACGGACAGCGTGGGGGTGCAGGGCGGCCTGGTTCTTCACCAGACCGGCACGGATCCCGGCCAGGTCGCGGTACATCCGGGCCTGCAGGAGGCTGGGAGCCAGGCGGGGGTCGTGGCCGCCCAGGGCCCGGGCCAGGTCGCGGTCGTCGATGACCGAGGCCCGCACGCGCGGGTTACCGTGGCCGCCGACCGCCTCGTAGCGCTCCCGGCGCACCAGGAAGCACTGCCCGCTGGCGAAGTCCGGGGGCAGGCCCTCCTGGGCCAGGGCCAGGCCCAGTTCGGGCAACAGGAGCCGCTCCCAGAACGACCGGCAGTCGAGGCCACCGGCGATGCTGATGGACGTGGCGCGGGTCGCGGCGGCCATGGTGGCGAGGGCGTTGTGGTGCAGAACCACGTCGGCGTCGACGAAGGCCAGCCACTCGGTGGTCGCCCCGTCGGCGCCGGCCAGGCACGCTCGCGGCTTGCCCAGCCAGCCCGAGCAGGGCTCGTCGTCGAGCCGGACGACGGTGGCTCCGGCGGCGACGGCCATGTCGCCCGTACCGTCGGAGGAGTTGTCGTCGACCACGACCACCTCGGTGGCCTGAGCCACCAGGGGGGCTACGCAATCGCCGACGGTGGCGGCCTCGTTGCGGGCGGGGACGACCACCCGCACGTCGAGGGCCGGAGCACCCGGGTCGGCGCTCAGGAAGCGCCGGGCGGCCAGTCCCATCCGCACCAGCCCGGCCAGGCTGGCGGCCGTGGCCGGGGTCATCTTCGACCTCATCGACCCCTCAAGGGTGGCGGCGGCGGCGGTGGCGAGCGGTGGCGGCCCCGCCCGTGCACCGCCGGCAACGGCGGGATGCGGGAGGATCGCGCCGTGGGCGTGGGCCGCAGCGGCGACGAGCATCTCCAGGACTGGGCCGGGCTGCATCGCACCGAGGCTCCCACCGGCTTCGTCGGCGGCTGGGTCCGGGCGGCCGCGGCGGTCGCCCGACCGCTGGCGCGTGCCGGCATCTCGGCCAACACGGTGACGGTTGCCGCCCTCGTCGCCGCGCTGGTGGCCGTCGCCGTGGCCGGCATCGACGGCTGGCCCGGGCCGGCGCTGGCGTGTGTGGCGGTGACGGTGTCCGGCCTGCTCGACTCTCTCGACGGTGCGGTGGCGGTCCAGGCCGGGCGCCCGACCAAGGTCGGGTTCCTGCTCGACTCCGCCCTCGACCGCCTGGCCGACATCGCGTTCTGCGCGGCACTGGCCGTCGTCGCTGCCGGCGGCGCCAGGGCGGCAGTTGAAGGCGGCGAAGCCTGGGTGGCGGTGGCGGCCGTCGCCGCTGCCTGGTGGTTGGAGTACGTGCGCGCCCGCGCCGGGCTGGCCGAAGCCGACGTGGGCGGAGGGGCGGGGGCGCAGGTGATCACGCCGGGGGAGCGGCCGACCCGCATCGTGCTCACCGCCATCGGCCTCGCTGTGCCGCCACTGGCCCTGGCCGCACTCTGGGGGCAGGTGGTCATCGTGGGCGGGTCGGGCGTGTTTCTCCTGGTGCACTTCCTGCGACGCCTGCACCGCCACGACGCCCGGCCCTCGTCCCCTCCTGGGGCCCCGCCCACTCCCACAACATGATGGTGAGCGTCACCAGGGCGAAGCCGAAGGCGAAGTCCTCGACCGGGATGTCGAACGGCGCCCGCCACCCCAGGTAGAACCTCCCGCCGTAGACGACGATGGGGGCGGACAGCTTGGTGAGCCACCCGTCGACCAGGCACTGGAAGAACACCACGATGGCGTAGGAGATCCAAAAGGTGGCGGTGGCGAAGATCCCGGTCCGCAACCACGCCAGCTCCACCACCACCACGGCCAGCACGGCGACGATCGACGCGACCGTGTACTCGTTCACTGTTTGCGCAGGATCCGGCCCACGGCACCGTACGTGAGGAGGCCGCAGATGGGGATGACCACGAAGAACACCAGCTCCTCGACGGGCAGGTCGACGGGGAGCTTGAGGCCGGTGATGTAGGCCCGGTTGTAGGTCCAGTGGTGGCGGGCGATGGCGATCTCGTCCCACAGGGTGAAGATCACCACGGGTGGCACCAGGGCGATCAGCAGCCGCCGGGGCTGGCGCCAGACCCGGGCCCCCAGCACGAACTCGAGGGGAAGGGTGAGGACCAGGCACGCCCCCATCAGCGCCAGGTACTGGAAGCGGTCGAGGTCCATCGGGTCACCGTAGTGGGGCCCTGAGTGTCTGAACCGGTCATGACGGGGGTACCGTGCAGGCAAGGCCCGTCACCCTGGACGCGCCACTCGGACGCCCCGGAGAAGACGGCCCGCTCGATGCTGCTGGAATCCATCAACAGTCCTGCCGACCTGCGACGCCTCGACGACGAGGAGCTCACGGTGCTCGCCGATGAGATCCGGGAGTTCATCGTGAGGTCGGTCTCGGTCACCGGTGGTCACCTGGGGTCGAACCTGGGCGTGGTCGAGCTCACGCTCGCTCTGCACCGGGTCTTCGACTCGCCCCGCGACCTCCTCCTGTGGGACACCGGGCACCAGGCGTATGCCCACAAGATCGTCACCGGTCGCCGTGAGCGGTTCACGTCGCTGCGCCAGCCCGGAGGCTTGTCCGGCTACCCGGCCCGACGTGAGTCGCCCCACGATTGGGTGGAGAACAGCCACGCCTCCACGATCCTGTCCTACGCCCACGGCATGGCCATGGCGCTGAAGGTGGGCCACGACGACCACCGCCGGGTGGTGGCGGTGATCGGCGACGGGTCGATGACCGGCGGCATGGCCTTCGAGGCGCTCAACAACCTGGGCCACAGCCAGGCCCGGGTGCTCATCGTCCTCAACGACAATGGCCGGTCGTACGCACCCACGGTGTCACACCTGGCCAACGGGCTCACCCGGCTGCGCCTGAGCCCGGCCTACGTCAAGAACCGCGACCGGCTCCAGCGCATGCTGCGGGGGGTGCCCCGCATCGGCGAGCACCTCGAACTGGGCATGGAGGGGGTGCGCGCGGCGTTCCGGGAGGTCCTCGAGCCCGACGGCTTCTTCGAGGCCCTCGGAGTCCGCTACATCGGTCCCGTCGACGGCCACGACATCGCCGGCCTGGAACGGGTGCTCAACCAGGCGGCCGAGCACGACGGGCCGATCATCGTCCACGTCCTCACCCACAAGGGGCGCGGGTACGGCCCGGCCGAGGACGACGACGAGAAGTGCCTCCACGACGCGCCCGTCTTCGACCCGGCCACCGGACCCCCGCCGTGGGCGCCGGCCGGCTACACCCAGGCCTTCGCCGAGGCCATCGTGGCCGCGGGCGGCGACGACGAGCGGGTCGTGGCCATCACCGCGGCCATGCCCGGCCCTACCGGCCTGCTGCCCTTCCAGGCCCGCCACCCTGACCGGTTCCTCGACGTCGGCATCGCCGAGCAGCACGCCGTCACCGCCGCCGCGGGAATGGCCATGGGCGGGCTTCGTCCCGTCGTGGCGATCTACTCCACCTTCCTCTCCCGGGCCTTCGACCAGGCCAACCTCGACGTCGGCCTGCACCGGCTCCCGGTGGTGTTCTGTGTCGACCGGGCGGGCATCACCGGCGACGACGGCCCGTCACACCACGGTGTGCTCGACATGGCCCTGCTCACCAAGGTCCCGGGGATGACGGTCTTCGCACCGTCATCGGCCCAGGAGGTCGAGGTCATGCTCGGCGCCGCCCTGGGCAAGAGCGACGGGCCCTCGGCCATCCGGTGGCCGAAAGGACCGGCTCGCCAGGTGCCGCCGGACCAGGTCGGCTCGGGCCTGTCCGCCCGGCTCGTGCGGCGGGGCGACGACGTGTGCATCCTCGCCGTGGGCAAGCTGGTCGACGCGGCAGAGGAGGCGGCGGCCTCCCTCGCCCTCGAGGGCATCTCGGCCACCGTGTGGGATGTCAGGGTGGTGAAGCCTCTCGACCCCGCCATGATCCGTGACGCCGCCAGCCACCCCTTCATCGTCACCGCCGAGGACGGCATCCGCGAGGGTGGGGCGGGCGCGGCAATAGCGTCGGCCATCGCCTCCCTCGACCCCGGGCGGCCGGCGGCGCCGGTGATGGTGCTGGGCATCCCCGACCGTTACATCCCCCAGGGCAAACCCTCGGTGATCCTGGCCGACCTGGGCCTCGATGGCCCGGGCATCGCCCGCGCCGTCACCGACGTGGTGGCCGGCGCCGGTTCGCCGCTCGCAAGGGAAGCAGGCTCAGCTCGGCGGTGAGGGCCCGGGTCGTCGGCGGGGTAACGGCCGCCGCCGCCCTCTCGCTGCTGGCGGCCGGCGGGGAGGCTCCGTCCACGCCGGGCCGTCGTGCTGGGGACGGTCCCTGCCACATAGACAAGGGTCGCCGGCGGCCGTAACCGCAGATAGCGACTACGACGCCAGGATCCACGGCCTTTCCTGACTTCATCGCGCTACCCCTTGCGGAGCGCGAAAGACACTGATATGCAAGGGGGCAGTGAAAGGGCGGGCAGTGTCCTGGCGGACAGGACTGGCGGCAGTGGCCACGGCGACGGCAGCGATCCTGGCCGTAGCCGCGTGCGGCGGCAGCAGCGGAGTGGCGAGCGTCGAGCCCCACGCCACGGTCCCCACCGCTCCCCCGACCACGGCCGACCCCTACGCCGTCCCGGCGACCATCGACGCCGCCTACGTCAACAAGGTCCTCGAGGGCCTCGACGCCGCCGTCGGCGACATCGTCCGCTTGGTCATCGCCACACGTCAGATCTCGCCCGAGGTCATAGATCGTCTGAACGCCCTCTATATCAACCATGACGACGCGAACCTGTTATTGCAAGGGATACAAGACGTAATGAGAAAGAACTTCGTCAATATAAGAAGCAATCCGGGCAACGAAAAATCAACTGTTACCGAGATGATCACCAGCTCAAGAGCATGCATCTTCGCCAAATTGTCCAAAGACTACTCAGCCGTCACGTCTACGGGTGACGCAGCGACGAAGGTTGAGTGGATCGGGCTCAAACCCTCCGACTCGACGAAAGATCCAAATGACGTCAATCCGACTCCCTGGATGATCGCGACCGAAGGCCTAGTGCTGCCCGGCGGTACCGCGCCGTCCAACCCATGCTCAGGCGCTTCGTAATTCCGGTCCTGAGCACGCTGCTCTGTGGCACCATCGGTGTTGCCGCCGGTTTTGCCGATACCGCGTCGCAAACCGGGGACTGTAGACCGATCATCGGTGGCGCTGGATACTCGTGTCCCTGGGGCGTGCAGCAGACACTGGAGGGGTCCCCGGGCTCAACCGGCGGGGGCAGCATAGGGGCGGTTGGTAAGCCGACCCCTCGGGTGGTCTACGTCGACGATGTCGTCGAC
>JBBWZS010000025.1:0-3268 GCA_039649175.1 Acidimicrobiaceae bacterium | reverse complement strand
GCCCTCGACCTGGGCCACCTCGAAGATGGCCGTTGCGTACCCTTCGACGATCGTGTCAGCCATGGGCTCGGTGCTCGCTCAATTGGAAGCCTCGGTCTGGCGGATGAAGCTCTCGACGAGGGCCAGGCTGGTCTGGCGGTCGAGGCTGCGCTCCACGACCTTCTCGGCCAGGTCGACCGACAGGGTGGCGACCCGAGCCTGGAGCTCGGCCTTGGCCCGCTCGACCTGGGCGGAGATGTCCTCCTGGGCCCGGGACTTGATGTCGGCGACCTCGGACTCGGCCTGACGCTTGAGGTCCTGGCGGAGCTTGTCGGCGGCCTGGCGGGCCTCCTCGATGATGCGGGCCCCTTCGCTCTTGGCATCGGCCAGCTGGCGGCGATAGTCGTCGAGGATCTCCTGGGCCTCCGAGCGGGTGCTCTCGGCCTCGTCGAGGCTCGACTTGATCTTGGCCGCCCGGGCCTCCATCCCCTTCTTGACCCCGGGGTAGGCAAACTTCCACATCACGCCCAGAAGGACCACGAACGAGATGGAGCCCCAGACCAGCTCGCTCGTCGCCGGCAGGATCGGGTTCGGGCTCTTCACGCACTCCGAGGCCTGCTTGCCGGACTTGGCTGCCTCATCGACGCACTTGCTCACCTCGGTCGGCTTCTCGGCGGCACGAACCGGCCCGGCCGAAACCAGCACGAGGGCGCCGGCGAGGACGAACCCGGCGAGGACGCGTGCCCTGAACGTGCTGCCATTGCTCACGGCGTCCACGGGGCTGTCAGCCCTTGAGGAGGAAGGTGAGCACGAACCCGAACAGGGCCAACGCTTCGGTGAAGGCGATGCCCAGGAACATGGTCGTGCGGACCATGCCGGCGGCCTCGGGTTGGCGGGCCATGGCGGTGATGGCGTTGCCGACCACGATGCCGATGCCGATGCCCGGTCCGATGGCGGCGCCACCGTAGACGATGCCCGCCCCGATGACCTTCAGCCCTGGGGTCGGATCAGCGGCGGCCTGCGCGATGATGTCTAACAAGGGTGTCTCCTAGTGCTCGGGATGCATGGCCCCGCCGATGTACACGGCGGTGAGGATGACGAAGATGAACGACTGGAGGCCCGCGACGAGAACCTCGAAGCCGGTGAGCGCCACCAGCAGGGCGAACGGCACGACGAACCCGACGATCGTGGCGGCGAAGAGGGCCTGGGTGAGCACGGCGAAGCTCACCAGGAGGAGGTGCCCGGCGAGCATGTTGGCGAACAGCCGCACGGCGAGCGAGAAGGGGCGCACGAACACCGTGGACACGAGCTCGATCAGCGCCACCAGCGGGAGCAGGAACTTCGGGACGCCGGGAGGGAACAGCATCGACTTGAAGTAACCGAAGAACCCCTGGCTCTTGATGCCGATGAAGTTGAACAGGACCCAGACGATGATGGCTAGGAACGCAGGGATGGCCATGCGGGCGTTGACCGGCATCTGGATCCCCGGGATGACCTCGAACACGTTGCAGACGAAGACGAAGAAGAACACGGTGACGAGCAGCGGCGTGAACCCCATGCCCTCGGGCCCGATGGTCTGCAGGATGACGTCGGTGCGCACGAACTCGACGCCGGCCTCGACGACGTTCTGCACGCCGCTGGGCACCAGCCCGGTCTTTGCTCGACGACCGGCGGCGAGGAACAGGCCGAGCACGATGGCCACGGCCAGCCACATGAGCAGCACGACCTTGTTGACCTCGAAGGGCGATCCCTTGAGGAACAGTGGTTGCCAGTCGACCAGCCGGCTGACCGGGGGGAACTCGAGGGCGAGGATGGCTCCCACCCTCAGGCCTGCCGTCTGGGCGTCAGGGAGGGGAAGGCCAAGCTGGCCGACACATGGCGGGTCTCCCAGATGAGCAGGCCGAGATGGGTCACAAGCAGGGTGATGGCCAGGGCCGTCAGGTCCACCCAGGCGAAGTCCCGCACGGCCACCACCGCCGCCGTCAGGAGGAGCATCCGGGCCAGGAACCCGAAGAGGACCGTGCCCATCAGCACGGCCGGCGACACTCGAGCGGCCCAGCCCACCAGCAAGGCGGAGATGACGAAGTTGACCAGCACCACGCTCACCGCGAACGTCGCCGACAAGGCCCCGTTGACGCCCCAGATCAGCCCGGCCACCACGACCACGAACGGCAGGGCAGGGGCGCCCCGCTTGATCATGTCGAAGGCGACCTCACGCTCGACGGCCGGGGTCTCGATGAGCCGCTCGTCCGCGGTGGTGTCCTGTTCGGCCTGGGCGGGTCTCATGTGCTCTCCGGCTCGAGGGGCGTGGCGTCGGTGCCCGGGCGGGTTCGCGCCCACGGCCCGGCGGCGTCGTGCACTCGCATGCGGGCGTCGTAGTCGTAGTACATCCGAACGGACATGCCGATGATGCCCAGCAGGCTGAGGACGATCGTGAACACGGGCGAGGTGCCCAGCCAGCGGTCGAGGCCGTAGCCGCCCAGACCGAACAGCATGGGGGTCATGACCAGTTCGAAGGCCATGGCGAGGGCGTCGCCGAAGCCACGGTAGGTCTGCTGGCGCGCCAGCAGCGCGGCACTCGACGCCTCCCCGTCCGGGGGCGCCAGGCGCTGGCCCCTCCGTCCGGAGTTATGTTCGCGAAGCTCCAACCCGTAACTCCTGGTAGCACTGCATCGGCACCCCGGTCGGAGGCACCTCGATGTTGCGGTGGTGTGAATCTGGGCGCAACTTACGGGACAGCACGCGGGGGCCGCAAATGTCGGGCTGCCGACGTCCCGTTCGGCGGGGCCGGAGTGGCGGGGTGGCGGCCCACCACCGGGCGGCGATGGGGGCGTTCGGCAGGCGGCGGAGCCCACGGCGCCTCCTGGTCGAACACGCCCGCCCGAGGGGGCTTGCGCACCAGGGGATGGAAGAACGTGTAGAGGAGCACGCCCAGGCCGGCCACCAGGAAGGGCACGATGGCGTTGCCCTGGTTGGTGAAGGTGGGGACGAGCACGACCCCGGACAAAACCGCCGTCCAGGCCCACAGGATCAGCACCGACCGGCGGGGGCCGTGGCCCATCTCCATGAGGCGGTGGTGGAGGTGGGCCTTGTCGGCCTCGGAGACCGATGCCCGGCTGATGGCCCGGCGCAGAATGGCGAACCCGGTGTCGGCGATGGGCACGCCCAGGATGAAGAACGGGATGAACAGGGGGGCGAAGAAGAAGTAGGTCTGCCCGCTGAACTGGTCGGCGGTGCGGCCCCCGACCGAGATGGTGGCGGCGGCCATGAGCAGGCCCAGCAGCAGGGC
>JBBWZS010000011.1:0-4582 GCA_039649175.1 Acidimicrobiaceae bacterium | reverse complement strand
TGAGGCCCAGCGCGGCCAGCGGATCGGGCCTGCCCCGCGGCGCCCGGCTGGCCCACAGGGCGACGGCAGGCCCGGCGTCGCCCATGGCGTCCAGGCCCTTCACCAGCCCCCGCACGTAAGTGCCGATACCGCCCGGCACGGTCCGCCGCAACTGCTCGGCCACGATCACCACTCTCACACCCCGGGCCCCCGCTCAGGCGGCCGCTCGGGCCCGGGCTCCCGCTCAGGGGCGTGGGTGGCGAAGTGGTCGAGCAGGAGCCTCGCTGTGGTGTCGGGCTCCTCCTCGGGGATCCAGTGGCTCACCCCCTCGAGCACCTCGTAGCGGTAGGGCCCGTGCACGTAGTGGCCCACCAGGTCGGCGGCGCGCCGCCCCAGGGCGAAGTCCTTCGTGCCGTAGACGTACATGGCCGGCACCGAGACGTCACCGAGAGTCGTGGGCCTGGTGAACGGGATGGCCCGGTACCAGTTGATCGCCGGCCCCACCGCGCCCGACCGCATGAAGCGCAGGTAGTCGTCGGCCCGGACCGGCGAGAGACCCGACTGGACGAGCACCCGCATGAACGCCGTGCCGCCGGCACCGCTGGTGACCGACAGCTCGGGCAGCCACGGCAGCTGGTAGAAGGCCATGTACCACGAGCGCAACGCCTGGGTGCTCGAGGTCATCGACCGCAACAGGGCTCGGCCGTGCGGCGTGGTCAGTGAGGTCACGGTCCGCAGCCGCCCGGGATGCGACGCGGCCAGCGACCAGGCGACGGCGCCACCCCAGTCGTGGCCCACGACATGGAAGCGTGTAGCGCCGGCGTCGTCGGCCAGGGCCAGCACGTCGCCCACCAGGTGCTCGATGGCGTAGTCCCGCCGGTCGGGCGGACGGGCGCCGGGCGAGTAGCCGCGCTGGTCTGGGGCCAGCACGCGGTACCCGGCGTCGACCAGGGCAGGCGTCACGCCGTCCCACGACCGTCGCGACGCCGGGAACCCGTGCAGGAGGATGACGACTTCCGGCTCGGCCTCGCCGATGCCGCTGTCGTCGACGTCGAAGGTCAGGCCGGCGTGGGTGAAGGTGCGGGAGGCCACGGGGCCCCTCAAGTGACCGTGGACGGCTGCTCGTCGCCGGCGACCGGGAGCTCGAGCTGGTTGTCGGCGGCCACCCGCCGGGGCCGGGCGCCCTTGCGGGCATCGGGTGCGGGCACCGCGAAGTGCTTGCCGAGGGTGGTGCTCTGGCGCTGGTAGTTCGACCCGATCCCCTGGCCGTACAGCTGGGTGGGGGCTTCCAGCATGCGCTCGAAGGTGAGCTTGCACACTGGTTGGCGGTGCTCGATCATGAACGCCACGTCGTGGGCCCGGACCTCGAGGGCGGCGGTGGACCCCTGGAAGCGGCCCAGCTCGTCGTAGCCGAAGCCAGGGTCGAAGAAGCCCGCGTAATGGGTGCGCAGCTCACCGCTGGTGGGGTCGTAGGCGGTCATCTCGGCGGCCAGCGTCGGGGGGATCCGGACCGCCTCGTTGGACATGAGCAGGTAGAAGTCCCGGGGCTCCAGCACGACCCGGTTGCCGACCTCTTTGTGCACCGGCTCCCAGTAGGGCTCGGGGTCGATGTCGCCCGCCCGCGTCAGGTCGAGCAGCGGGGCGTTGGGCTTGGCCCGGTACCCCACCCGGCCCGTCCGGTCGCCCTGCAGGTTGAGGCCGAGGAACAACCCGTCGGCCACGGCGAAGTCCCGTTCGCCGACGGGCTCGTCACCGCGCAGGAGCAGCGGCTCCCGCCGCTGGAGGTCGACGAGCTCGTCGTCACCCAGCCGGGCCCGCCCCACCGAGAGGCGGAGCTGGTTGAGGCTGAGGTCTTCCCGGACCCGGATGGCGAACGACAGGGGGACGACCTCGAGGTAGAGGGGCCCCTCGTAGCCGGACGGGATCTCGTCGAAGCGATGGCTGCGGTCGCAGATCACCCGGGTGAAGACATCGGCCCGGCCCGTCGAGCTCTTGGGGTTGGCCCGGGCCCGCACCTGGGGTGGCAGCGCCAACCGCTCCTTGAGCGGGATGAGGTAGGGCCGGGTCTTGTCGAGGACGGCATCGCCGGCGGTGAGGTCGATCTCGCCCATCACCAGGCCCCGCATCCGCGCTTCCACGGGATGGCGATCGGGCAGGAAGCTGCAACGGAGCCGGTAGGCCACCGGGCCGAGGCGCAGGTCGAGGCTGGCCGGCTGGACGTTGGCGGCGGGGATCGCGGAACCGCCTTCGCCGGCGATCACACCCGCCTCGATGGCCTGGGCCAGATGCTGATTGGGCAGGACTCCGTCGATGCCGGGGTCGACGCCCAGCAGGTCGGCGAAGCGGTGGATCGGCACGCCTCATGCTACGTGCGAAAGTCTAGGGACCATGGTTCGACGATCTGCCCTGGTCACCGGGGCCACCGGCTATGTCGGGTCTCATCTGGTGAGAGCGCTGACCACCGACGGCTGGGAGGTACGGGCCAGCGGCCGCCGACCCCGGTGGGACGGCCCGGGCGACTATGTCCCCGCCGACCTGGCGGCCGACGATCTGGCACCCCTCGTCGACGGCGTCACCCACGTCTTCCACCTGGCCGGCGCCTCCAGCTCGAAGTCCGACGACGACGAGATGCGCAGGACCAACGTGGTGGGGACCGGTCGTCTGGTGGCCGCCGTCGTCGACAACGGGTCGGTCGAACGTCTCGTCCACATGAGCAGCACCTCGGTGTACGGCGAGGAGGTCCAGCTTCCTCTGCCGGTTCGCGAGGACGTCGAGGTCGAGCCCAGCCGGGGGTACGGCAAGGCCAAGTGGGGCGCTGAAGAGGCGGTGTGGGGGGCGGCCACCGATGGCTTCGCCACGGTCATCCTGCGCCCCGTCTCCGTCTACGGCCCGGGGGCGGTGAAGCTGGTGGCCAGTGCCGCACTCGACGTGGCCATCGAACGCCGGGCTGGCCTCGAGCGGGTGGCCGTGGCCCGGGAGCCCGTCGAGCAGCGCCTCCTGCACATCGACGACCTCATCGGCGCCACCCTGCACCTGGCCGCCCACGACGACGCCGTGGGGCGGGCCTTCAACATCACGTCGGGTGTGTACCCCACCAGCCTGGAGGTGGCCGAGATCCTGGCCGGCGAGTTCGGCATGGAGCTCGAGTTGGCCGAAGACGCCGCCTGCGGGTTGTCGACCGACGAGCGTGCCGCGACCCGTGACCGGATGCTGGCCGACGGGATGACCGACGACATCTACTTCACGCCCCAGCGGTTCCGCTTCATGGCCAAGTCGAACCGCAACAACCGTCTGTCGATCGAGGCCCTGGAGTCGACCGGTTTCGAGCTGGCCCACACCGACACCCGCGCCGGGATCGCCGGCACCGTCGCCTGGTACCGGGAGCACCGCTGGCTCCTGTAGAAGCGTCGCTCCCTCGAGATCAGTAGATCTCGACGGGCGTACCGACGCCCACCGCCGTGGCCAGCTTGTCGATGTCGGCGTTGGTCATGCGCACGCAGCCATGGCTCACCGAGGTCCCCACCAGGCTGGGACTGTTCGTGCCGTGGATGGCGATCTGGCCGTTGCCGCCGCCGAAGCTGGTGAGCACGTCGGAGAAGGCGGCCACGCTGAGCTGGTAGGTGCCGTACGGACCGTTCGGGTTGGCCAGCTTGACGATGCCGTCGACGAAGAAGGTCCCGGTGGGCGTGGGGGTGCCACCCGTGCCGGTGGCGACGTCGACGTCGAGCACCGTGTGCCCGTCGTCGGTGAGGGTGAGGCGGTGGGCGGCCGAGTCGACCCGCACCTTGTAGGGCGTCTGGCGGAGGTTGACCTCGTCGGCCCGTACCCACGCCGTGGCCTCGTTGGGCCGGCGGGAGATCTGCACCTCGATCCAGCCATCGTGCTGGTCCATCACCAGGAACGTGACGGGAAGGCCCTCGAAGGTGGGATTGTCGACCACGTCGCCGGGCTCCTGGTCACCGGCATGGCTGTACAGGGGCACCCGGGAACCGATGGCCTCGGCGACGAGGGCGGGCGACCCCACGGCGCGGGCCCGGCCGAGGCGCAGGTGGCTGCCGCCGGGATCGTCGAAGGTGGGCGCCGTGGTCGGGGGGGCGGCCACCACGCCGATGGTGGTCGGGGGCGGGGCGGCGCGACGGGCAGGGTGGCTGTGGCGCGACGAGACCCACCACGTGGTGCCGAGGGCGGCCACCGCCACCACCAGGACCCCGATGAGGATCGGCGACCTCGCCGCTCGAGATGTGCCGCGCACGGCGCCAAGCGTAGTGGCCTGCCTCCGGCCCGCCCGGTCGGTGACGGCAGCCGCGGCGGCCGGAAATATCCGACGACGTAGTTTCCGGCACCACCTAGTCTGGGTGCCGGACAGCGGTGCAGCCCGACGCCGGCTGTCCGAGGACGACGACCCTGAGGGCAGGGATGATGTTCAGCCCGCAGCCGTAGCCAGCGATGTGCTTCTCGCCCGAAGCCGACCTGGTCATGGGCGTCGCCGTGGGCGCCGTCGGCGTCGATGCCCTGCGCCAGGTGCGTCGCCCGCGGGAGCTGGCGATTGCCAGCCTGCCGGTGTTGCTGGCCGCTCACCAGCTCACCGAGGTGTTCGTCTGGT
>JBBWZS010000184.1:0-6713 GCA_039649175.1 Acidimicrobiaceae bacterium | reverse complement strand
GAAGACGTTGGGGGCGATGCTCCAGAAGCCGAAGACCACGACGGCGGCCAGCACCCCGTTGCGGATGCGGCGGTCCACCAGGACACCCGTGCCGAGGGCGGCGAGGAGGACCACCATGGGGAACATCACCGAGGCGTAGCGGCCGGCGAAGGCCGAGCCGCCGGCCACGGTGGCAACGATCGCCACCGCCAGCGTGCCGAACCCGGCGACGGCGAGGTGGCGCCCGCCCGGCCGGGTGCGCAGGTCGATCTCGATGCGGTGACCGTCGATCGACAGGCCGGTCAGGGCCAGGGCGATGAGCCCGTAGGTGAGCATGCCCAGCATGAGCCCCGGCTCCGAGTACCCGCCGGAGAAGTCGAAGACGGTGTCGATCATGGAACGCAGCCGCCCGGCGCCTCCCCACGGCGTGCCGGTGTGGGCCAACTGGAAGAAGAACGACGGCAGCCAGGGCAGGAAGGCGATCGAGCCCACCACCATGGCCACCAGGCCCCGGCGGGCGCCCTCCCGTGCCGGCGACGGCCCCCGCCAGGCGATGGCGACGAGGATGGCGCCGGTGACGGCGAGCAGGTAGAGGGCCCAGTAGTGGGTGAGGAGGAGGGCGGCGGTGACCAGCGCCACCCCGACGACCGCCCGCCCGGAGCCGGGCCGGTCGAGCAGCTCGGTCAGGGCCAGGTACCCCACCAGGACCAGCAGCACGACCATGGAGTACATGCGGGTCTCGGTGGCGTAGCGCACCGCGAAGGGCGAGACGGTCATGAGCACGACCGCGGCCCAGGCCACGGTGCGACCGCCGAGGCGCCGGCCCGCCACCCACGCCAGCGGCACCGCGGCCACCGAGAAGGCCCCGGGCAGGAACCGTACCGACAGGTTGCCGTCGCCGAAGACGCGCATCCAGCCGTGCAGCAGCACGTAGAAGAGCGGCGGGGCCCCGTCGTGGCGCAGGGCCTCGGGCAGGCGGCTCAGCGGGAGCCGGGCGATGGCCACGGTCTGTGCCTCGTCGAGCCAGAGGGCGGACACCGCCACGAACCGCACCAGGATGCCCAGCGCCAGCGTGAAACCCAGTCCGAGCGCGGCCCACGGCGCCCCGCCGGTGGGACGGGTTTCGCGGGCCACGGCCCCGGGGGACCCGGCAGGCGTCGAGGTGGTGGGAGCCTCGGTCAGATCCACGTGGTTGGCAGGGGTGACGGGCGGACGGTCAGCTGCCCCGGTCCAGCACGGTGACGGGAGGGCGGGAGGGAGCGACCGGCGGGTCGGCGACGTCGTCGGTGACGACCGGCACTTCGCCCGGGCCGCCATCGGCGCCCCGGTCCGGGTCGGCGAATCCCACGGGACCGCCGCGGGCGAAGGCCACAGCGAGCGCCAGGCCCCCGAGGGTGAGCGCGTAGCCGAGCGCGTCCACCGGGGTGTACCCGTAGTGCAGCTTCACGTGGGTGGAGGTCGGGATGACCACCATGAGGTTGGGCGTCACCCGGTACACGCCCTTGGCCCCGCTGACCTTCCAGTTCGGGAAGTAGGAGGCCTTGACCAGCACCGGCGACCCCACCCGGTCGACGGTGAAGCTGATGTCGTTGTCGTCGGACTTGATGTTGGTCACCTTGGCGGGCGTCACCGGCCGCCGCTCGACCGGGTCGACGGTGACCCCCGATCCCACGGTCTTGACGTCGGTCTTGGCGGTGTGGGCGGCCACCCGCTGCCACTCCTTGGGCCCGGAGGCGGCGAGGAAGACGTCCTGGCGGGAGAAGTCCTGGTACCAGTCGACGCTCATGTTCATCCACGGCTGCTCACCGGAGACCGGGCCGGTGACCACCGCCGGCTGGTTCTGCAGCGGCGTGACCAGCTCGGAGCCGCGGATCTCGAAGACCGTCCACTCCTTGGAGCCGCTCACCGAGGGCTGGGCGGGGATGGTGGCCACCGCGGTGAGGTCCGGGTTGGTGCGGGCCTCGGCCAGCGTCTCGGGGGAGAAGGCCATGTAGTAGCGGGCGCCGAGGAGCTGGAGGTGCTTGACCCCGTCGGCGACGTTCATGGTCGGGTACGGCAGGTCCCGCATGGGGTTCGAGGGCGCCTTCGACAGCTCGGCGGCCGAGAGGAAGTGGTACGGCACCGTGGCGGAGGACTCGAAGTAGAGGCCCTCCATGGACCCGATGCAGCCGTCGGTCCAGTAGGGCAGCAGCATGAGCGCCATGGGCGTTCCGAACCGGTCGAGCCCCGACTCGTACTCCCAGTGGGCCCGGCCGCAGCCGTGGGTCCGGCCGACGTCGGCCATGGTGTCGACGATCGACTTGTACTCGGGGTAGGCGGCCTTGCGCTCGTAGCCCGAGTAGTTCCACTTGGCCCACGACGGGATGAAGCTGACGTCGGTGGTCGCCGGCTTGGGCAGCCAGCCCGGGAGCACGCCCAGGGGCACGCCCACCAGCATCCAGGCCGCGAAGGCGGCGGCGACGGGCGTGAGCAGCCGGCCCCACTTCGAGGGGTTCTCCGGGTCGGCGGCGACCCAGCGCCCGAGGGCGGGGCCCAGCTCGGCGACGGCCACGCCGCCCAGCAGGTAGAGGCAGAGGTACCAGAAGGGAAGGACCCGGGCGTTCCACAGCCGGCCCTGGGGCGCGGCCACGAACAGGATGCCGCTGATCGTCGCCATGCCGACGAGGAACAGCCCGGTGCGGCGACGGTTGACCACGCTGGCCACCGCCCCGCCGAGGGCGAGGACGACCAGCCACCGCAGGTTGTGGGGGAAGAGGTTCTTGCTGTACTCGGTGATCTTCTCCCAGCCCATGTTGTTGGCGTAGGGCAGCCGGAAGAGGAAAGGCACGGACCAGAAGGCGGCGATCATCGCGCCCACCCCGAGGATGGTGCCGGTGAAGGCCAGGCGGCGGCGCCCGGGGCGGAGCAGGTAGAGGATCAGGGCGCCCACCACCGCGAAGACGGTCGGCAGCAGGTGGCTGAGCCCGGTGAGGGCCAGCAGGACGGCGGCCAGCCCCCGGTGGCGCCCGGTGTCGAGGCCGCGGGCCACCACGCCGAGGAACAGCAGCGCGAAGGACAGGCTGATGGAGAAGGCGAACTCGCCGGCCAGGGTGGAGGCGATGTTGCCGCCGTAAATGGTGAAGCCGCGATCGAACAGGAACGGAACGGTGGCGATCCCCAGGAGGGCGGGACCGGGGTACCGCATGCCCGACAGGCGGCCGAACGCCCAGGCGGCGATGGGAAGGGTGAGGATCCCGGACACCGTGATCAGCTTGAAGGCCACCCCGTAGGGCAGCACGAAGCTCAGGACGGCGATGAGGAAGGCGGGCAGCGGGAAGTAGAACTGGTAGGCGGGAAAGCCCGAGTACCAGTCGGGGGCCCAGCCGGTCACCCGGAGCTTGGGCAGCAGGTGGTCACGCATGAACGCCGGGCCCCACACGTGGGAGCCGGTGTCGCCGCCCGCGGGCGTGGTGTGGGCGAAGATCAGCGACGGCTGGAGCTGGACGAAGGTGAAGATGACGGCGGCGGCGATGACACCGAAGGTGATCATGCTCTCGACCGACGGCCGGCCACGGTCGCCGAAGCGGCCCCGGATCCGGGTCTGGACCGACTCGAGCGTCGGAGGGCGTTCGGCTTCGACCGCCGGCGAGCTGACGCGGGGCATGGCCCTTATCTTGTCACCCCGGTTCGCGGCGACGGCGTCGCCGGTGTCAGCCGGCGGTGACCAGCTCCAACACCGCCGGGAGGGCCATGCGCTCGCCGTCCCGCTCCCACCAACGCAGGTCGCAGTTCGAGCAGGAGTGCATGGTCACCTGCTCACCTCGCAGCTGCAGGCTGATCGCCACCAACGTCGTGGTACGGCACGCCGGACACCTCATCATGACCCCCTCGTTCGATGCCTCCCAAGGCGGTTGTGTTGTCGGCAGGAACGGCGCCCGCCTTGAGCCCCTTCGACTGCGGTGGAAAAAGTGTGGAACGATTGCCGCGCTCCGACGGTCAAAGGCGGTTATGAGGAACGAAATGCGGTCGGTCGCCCTCCGGAGGAGCGGCGTCCTGAAGATGGTGGCCGTGCTGGCCGTGGCCCTGTCGGCCTGTTCCTCGGCCGGCGCCGGCAGCGGCACGACCCGCGCCCAGGCGGCCGGCGATCCGGCGACCACCCTCGACACCGCGACCACGTCCACCACCGTCGAGGACACGACCACCACCGCCGCCCCGGAGACGACCACCACCGCGGTCGTCGCCCAGAAGTCGGCAACCGCGTCGGTGCCCCAGGTCCTCGCCCTCCAGCAGCGCCTGGCCGAGCTGGGCTACGACGTCGGCACCCCCGACGGCCAGTGGGGCGCCCGCACGACCTACAGCCTGATGGCCTTCCAGAAGGTCGAGGGCCTGACCCGCGACGGCGCCGACGGCCCGGAGACCGAGGCCGCGCTCGCCAAGGCGTCCAAGCCCGGCCCGATGGTGGCCGACGGCGCACCCACCCGCATCGAGATCGACGTGGCCCGCCAGGTGATGTTCTTCTGGCAGAACGGGTCGCTGGCCCGCATCCTGCCGGTGTCGACCGGCTCGGGCGAGCACTACTGCGTCGACGGCGACTGCGACACCGCCCTCACCCCCGGCGGCACCTTCCGCATCGGCCGCAAGGCGGTCGGCCTGGAGGTCAGCCCGCTCGGCGAGCTGTGGTGGCCCATGTACTTCAACGGCGGCATCGCCATCCACGGCTCCCCGTCGATCCCGCCGTACCCGGCGTCGCACGGCTGCATCCGCATCCCCATGTACGCGGCGCCGACGTTCTACGACCAGGTCGCGGCCGGGACCCGGGTGCACGTGCTGAACAGCCCGGAGGCGCCGGCGCCGCCCGACGAGGGCAAGCCGGTGCCCAACGCCGTCGCCCCCGTCGACACCACGACGACCACCACGGTGGCTCCCGCGCCGGCCCAGCAGGCGACCACGACCACCACCGCGGCCCCCCCCACCACCACCACCACGACGGCCGGCAGCACCCCTGTGACGCTCGCCGGCACCTGACCGCTCCGCCGTCAGCGGGTGGCGGCCAGGTAGATCACCGTGAAGAGGTTGAAGGTGGCGTGGGCCAGGATGCCCGGCCCGAGCCGGCCGGTGCGCACCGCCAGGGTGGCCAGCACGGCGCCGAAGATGGTCAGGCTGACGACGACCAGGATCACCGCGTCGGCGGGAAGGGTGCTGGCGTGGGCCAGGCCGAACGCCACCGAGGACAGGGCGATGGCCAGGCCGTCGGGCATGCGCCGCTGCAGCGAGCGCAGGAGCAGCCCTCGGAAGAACAGCTCCTCGACGATGGGGGCGCCCACGGCCACGGTGGCGACCAGGCCGACGAACGCCCCTCCGCCCGCCTTGTCCATGAGGTCGCGCACCGGTCCGGAGACCTCCGGCTGACCGAGCAGGGGCCGTAGCAGCAGGCCCACCAGTGGCAGCACGACGATCTGGACGGCGACGGCCACCGCCGGCCCCAGGGCGAGGTCGGACCAGCGGGCCCGCAGCCCGAAGTCGGCCCGGAGGGTGCCGCGGCCCTTCCGCCGGCTGGCCAGCACCGCGGCGCCGACCAGCCCCGTCCACAGCCCGATCTCGCTGAGGGCCTGGCCGGTGAGGTTGAGGTCGCTGTCGCCCGAGGCCGCCAGCCACAGCGAGGCCAGGAGGCTCGACAGGGTGAGCCCGACGACGAGGCCCAGGGCCACGTCGCCCAGGCCCCAGCGGACCGGGCGTTCGACGGCCGCCGCGGTCGCCGCCGGGTCGGCCCCGACCTGGACGGGCTCGACGACGGGCTCGGATCCGGGATCGGGCTGGGCGTCCACGGGCCCCAGCGTAGGGAGGGCTAGGAGGCTACCGGGGTCGACACGCCGGCCACGCCGGCGCGACGGTCGTGCCCGGTCCACCCCTTCGGCGGCGCGGTGCGGTCGGCGTGGCGGCCGCACAGGTCGATGGCGGCGGGATCGGGCTCGCCGGGGTCCAGCAGCCAGACGGTGCGGGTCGCGTACTGGAACGTGAGCACGGCGGTGGCGGGCGCCCCGCAACCCGGTCGGGCGCACAGGCGCGGGCGGAACATCGTGGCAAAGTACCCGGCGACCGCCATCGGGGCGCGGATGCAGGCGTTCCAGCCGGCGCCCCGGCGGCACGAGCCCGGTAGCGGGTTGTCACGGCCTACCATGGAGAGGTGACTCCACCGCCTCCCGACCCGCGCGGCGCGCGCAAGGACCGGCCGCCGGGCGCGCCCAAACTCTCAGGTCCGGGCGGCAACCTGCCGGGCACCGGCACCAACTGGCCCCGGCCGGTCGTATGGGTGCTGATCGGCGTGGCCCTGCTCGCCCTACTGGCCGCCCCGGCCATGACCCGCTCGGGCAGCAAGAAGATCGACTACACCACCTTCCTCGACCGCGTGAGGTCCGGCCAGGTGGTCAAGGTCGACGTCGACAACGACACCTCGCACATCACCGGCGTGCTCCAGAACGGCGACAAGTTCACCACCACCGCCCCGGCCAAGATCCCCGACGCCGACATCCCCCTGCTGCGCGAGAAGGGCGTGAAGGAGGACTACCACCCGCCCAGCTCGAACCTCATCGGCTCGATCGTCGTGTGGGTGCTCCCCATCGGCCTGCTGGTGGCGTTCTGGTGGTGGATGGGCCGCCGGGCCCAGGGCCAGATGGCCGGGATCATGTCCATCGGCCGCTCCAAGGCCAAGGTGTACACCACCGAGAAGCCCAAGACGACCTTCGCCGACGTGGCCG
>JBBWZS010000166.1:0-4049 GCA_039649175.1 Acidimicrobiaceae bacterium | reverse complement strand
CCCTCGAGGTCTACACGGCGACTGGAGGCGCCTGAGCGCCGAGACCCCCGAGAGTCGGGCGGCCCCGCCGTTCCCCGTCGGCACCCGGTAAATTCGCGCCCATGACCTCGAGCCCCCACGCACTCGCCAGCACCGACTTCCGGCCCGAAGACCTGGAGCAGTACCGCAAGGAGCTCACCGGCTACTGCTACCGCATGCTGGGCTCGGGCTTCGAGTCCGAAGACGCCGTGCAGGAGACGCTGGTGCGGGCGTGGCGGGCGGCCGACACCTTCGAAGGCCGGTCGGGTGTTCGCTCGTGGGTCTACCGCATCGCCACCAACGTGTGCCTCGACATGTTGCGCGGTCGACAGCGCCGGGCCCGTCCCATGGAGATGGGTCCCGTCCGCACCGCCGACACCCCCATCGGCCAGATGCTCCCCGAACACGCTTGGGTCTCTCCCATCGCCGACGAGCGCATCGTGCCCGACGACGGCGACCCGGCCGAGGTGGCCGAAGCGCGCGACACCATCCGTCTCGCCTTCGTGGCCGCCCTCCAGCACCTTCCCGCTCGCCAGCGGGCGGTGCTCATCCTGCGCGAGGTCTTGCGCTGGCAGGCGACGGAGGTCGCCGAGCTGCTCGACACGAGCGTCGCCTCGGTCAACAGCGCCCTCCAGCGGGCGCGCGCCACCCTCGGCGGTCTCGACCTCAACGGGGCCCAGCCGTCGTCGGAGTCGATGGACGCCGACCATCAGGCCCTCCTGGCCCGCTATGTCGACGCCTTCGAGCGCTACGACATCGAGTCACTCGTCTCGCTCCTCCACGCCGACGCCGTCATGTCGATGCCCCCGTTCGACTTCTGGCTGCAGGGGCCGGTGGAGATGGGCAGGTTCTTCCTCGGGCAGGGCGCCGGGTGCCGGGGCTCGCTCCTGGTGCCGACGGCGGCCAACGGCTGCACGGCGTTCGGCTCCTACAAGTCCGACGGCCGGGGTGGTCACCAGCCTTGGGCCATCCAGGTCATCGAGGTCTCGGGCACCACGATCGTCGGCCACCACAACTTCCTCGACACCAGCCTGTTCGCCGCCTTCGGTCTCCCCGAACGCCTCGACGCGTGAGCTGAGTCAGGCTGCGCCGCCGGGTCGTTCGAGGTGCAGGGCCAGGACCGGGCAGGCCTCGACCGCCCGCTTGGCGTGAGGAGCCAGGTCCGGTCCCACAGGGGTGCCATCGACGATGGGGAAGCCCCAGTCGTCGAGGGTGATGCGTTCGGGCAACAGCTCGGCGCAGATCCCGTGCCCGTCACAGGCGATGGGGTCGACACGGAGCCGCCGGCTCACAGCCATGGTTCGCCCGATGAGTCGGGTACCGACACGATGCTCCGGCGGGCGTCGCAAGGGAGCCCGTCGAGGTGGCGCCCGATGTCGGAGTCGAAGACGTCGAGGGCACTGCGCAACAGGCGCACGGCGCCGTCGGGGAAGCGGCATGCCCCCCGGCCCTCGACCTGCTCCGCCCACCGACGGAGCTGCGCCACGGTGTCGTGGCCGTCGTGGAGCTGGTCCATGGCGGTGGCGATGGCGGCCACGCCGTTGACGCACGGGCCGCACTGGCCGGCGGTCTCGCCCGCCAGCCACGACATGATCCGGGCCGTTTCGCCCAGCCCGCAGGCGTCGGGGGGCAGGACGACGATGGCGCCGCACCCCACGCCGGCGCCCAGGGGACGCAGGTCGGCGTTGCACAGGCGGACGCCGGCGACCTGACCGGGTGACAGCCAGCTCCCGTAGTAGCCGCCCAGCAACACCGCGCGCCGAGGCTGGACGACGGCGGCCAGGGGCGTGCCCACCGCCACCTCCGACACCCCCGGCCGGCTCACGTCCCCGGACAGGGTCACGAGCATGGTCCCCGGCTCGTCGGCTGTGCCCAGGCTGCGGAACCACTCGGGGCCGTACCGGGCGATCTGGGCCAGGTGGGCCACGGTCTCGACGTTGTCGACCAGGGTGGGCCGCCGGCCGACTCCGATCTCCGAAGGCCTCGGGGGCGTGATCGTCGGGGTGGCCGGCCCGCCGTTGAGCCAGTGGACCAGGGCGCTCTCCTCGCCGGCCACGTAGTGGTGGGGCACCGCTTCGATGCGCACCCTCGCCGCCGGCTCGTGACCACGCTCGGCCAACGCCCACCGCAGGGCGTGGTGGGCGGCGGCCGCATGGCGGTCGACGCCGATGACGACCTCGCCGGCACCGACGGCGGCGGCAGCGAGCAGGGCGCCGTCGAGCACGAGGTGGGGCGCCAACTGGAGCAGCACCTTGTCCTTGTCGCTCGCCGGCTCGCCCTCGCAGCCATTGACCACCACCACCGGGCGGCGTCCCTCGCTCACCGCCCGGAGCTTTCGGGCCGTAGGGAAGGCGGCCCCGCCCCGGCCGCGCAGCCCTGACCGCTCGACAGCGGCGATCAACCCGTGGTTGGCCCGGCCGGGAGGCAGCGGGGCGGGATAGAGACGGCGGTGCACGGCGAGCGGCATCGGCCGCCCGCTGCGGTCGAGCCCGGCCAGCAGGCGGGGGAGGGCGGTGGGGTCCCCAGTCGCCGTCGGCGCCGTCGGTACCGTCGCCGCCATCGCCGGCGTGGTCGTGCCGTCCATCGTCTCGCTGGCCGGGCTCATGCGTCTCCCCGAAACGTACGGACGGGAGAGGCTCCGGAGACGGACACCCGAGCGGGTGCGGGCGACGGCGAGCCACCGCTCGGGCCTGCTGCACCGGCTTCCGCATTGATCAGTCGCCAGCACACCGCGGCCACGACGGAGGCGACGGCCACCAGGTCGACGGCCAGCATCCACGGCTCGCCCGCATCACTGCCGATGCCCAGGCTGTGTACGACGGCAACGGGCCAGCAGGCGTAGACCAACCAGTGCACGGCTCGCCACGCCCGGTGCCCGAACTGCACCCGCAGCAGGCTGGTGACGATGACCGCCGCCAACAGGTCGACGGCCAGGGCGCCGAAGCCGAGCCACAGGGGTTGGTAGGTCGAGCCGAAGGGCACCACCACGTCGAGCCAGCCGATGGGCACGAAGCCGTCGACGACCGCCGTGACGATGTGCACGGCGAGAAACACGACGGCCAGCAACGACACGTTCTTGTGCAGGTTCTCGACGACGAAGCGCGGCCAGCGCGGGGTCGCCCAGCGCACGGTCGTGGTCACACCCAGCACCACCGAGAGCGTGAGCAACAACAGGCTCACGGTCCCGCTGCCGCGGGTGAGGTACCAGACCGCCCGTGGCGCGGTGGCCAGCATCACACCCTCCCCCCGGCCGCCACTGGACCCACGGCCACCGCCGCGACCACCGTCTTCTCCGCCGCGACCACCTTGTCGTCGCTCGGCCAGCCCCCCAGGCGCAGGACCGAACCGTCGGGGCGCACGAGCCGAGCGGGCAGCCCCAGCCCCTCCAGCCAGGCCGGCGTACGCTCGCCCCGCACGATCGCCGCCGTCGACGCCACGTTGGCGTCCACACACGTGGCGGCTGCCACCGAGACCGTCCGCCACACCACGCGCGCCGATCGCCCGCTGGTCGGGTCGACCACGTGGTGCAGCTCCTCGTCGCCCCGATTCCAGCGTCGCACCGTCGTGCTCGAGGTGGCCAGGCCTCCGCCGTCGACGCGTACGGTCTCGCCGTCGCTGTCGGGGGTGACGCCATGCCAGTCGGCGATCCGGACGTCCCACCCGCCGGCGGGCCCTTCGCCGGCCACGGCGATGTCGCCGCCCAGGCTGACGAGCACCCCGCAACCGGCGGCGACCGAGGCCTCAGCGGCGGCGTGGTCTGCGGCCAGGGCCTTGGCCGGGCCCCCAGGTCGAGGCGGACGCCCGAGGGCACGCGCACCGTGCGTCGCTCCCGGTCGACCTCGACGAGCTGCCACCCGGGGACCCGCGCCACGCGGACCACCGGCCTGCCGCGGCGGGCGATGCTGGCGAAGTCGCGGTCGTAGCCGAGGACCCGGACGGCCTCACCGACGGTGGGGTCCACGTCGCCGTCGGTCAGTCGGGCGGCTCGCAGGCTCACCTCCACCGCCTCGATCAGGACGGCGCCCACCTCG
>JBBWZS010000153.1:0-2724 GCA_039649175.1 Acidimicrobiaceae bacterium | reverse complement strand
GGGGGATGTCGGCCGCCTCGGTGACCAGCTCGTTGTGCTTGGTGACCGAGCGGGTGATCCCGATCGTGTCGCACTCCTGGAAGGCATCGGTGCCGATCGACATGCTCGGGACCTGGCCGGTGATCACGACGATGGGGATCGAGTCCATCATGGCGTTGGCCAGGGGCGTGACGATGTTGGTGGCCCCGGGACCGCTGGTGACCATGGCCACGCCCGGACGCCCGGTGACGTGGGCGTAGCCCTCGGCCATGTGGCCGGCGCCCTGCTCGTGGCGCACGAGGATGTGGCGGATCGGCGAGTCGATGATGGGGTCGTACACGGGCAGGATGGCGCCGCCGGGCAGGCCGAACATGACCTCCACGCCTTCCATCTCCAGGCTCTTGATGAGGGCTTGGCCCCCGTTCATCTCCATGTCGGCTCCGGTTTCATTTTCATGTGTGGACTTGGGGTCGTGCGGTCGACGCGTTGCCTCCCGGGACGCAAAACGACCTCCCGCTGGGGAGGTCGTAGGCGCACGCGAGTCGGGGACGGCGTGCGCTAGGCGAGTACTACCAGGATCTCGGCGACGTGAACCTGTGAACGAGACATCGCCGCCAGTGTGCCATGCGCAGCGACGGTCCGGCAACTCTGGCGGACCGTCGCACGCACGGGGACCTCAGCTGCCCGAGGCAACCAGGTGCACGGTGCCGAGGGTCAGGCCCTCGGTGAAGGCCGTGACACCGAAGGTGGCGTTCAGGGCTGCTGCGCCGGGGCCGGTGAGCCTGGCGACGGTGCCGTCGAGGACGACGTCAGAGCCGTCCTTGGAGATCTTGACGTTGGTGCCGTCGAGGGCCAGCAGGGGAATGCCCGACTTGCCGCCGGCGGTGGCCGTCAGGGTCGAGTTTCCGGGGTCGACCACGAAGTCACTCACCTCGATGGACTTGTCACCCTTGGAGAACTTGAGCCCGCTGCCCTGGTGGATGACCACGCCGGCGATGTAGCCGGGCTTGTAGTTCCGGTCGGAGTGGATGGCGGCGAACCCACCGGTGATCGGGAAGCCGACGGTCGAGGTGTTGGCGTCGAAGGTGCCCGACCCGGTCGGGGCCACGGCCACACCCAGGCTGCCCAGCGCCTTGGCCGTGCCGGCGTCGAGCTTCACCGACGTCGACTTGCCCGTCAGGCGGCTGATCTCGGTCGTCTGGTCGGCCACGGCGTCGTACTTGTTGGCGTCACCCTTGGCCACCAGGTGGACGACGCCCAGGGGTGTGCCCCCCTTGATGGCGTTGGTCGCGAACGCCTTGTTGAGGGCGCCGGCGGCGGTGTCGGTGAGCTTGGCCACCGTGTTGTCGAGGACGACGTTGCCGGCGTCCATGCTGATCTTGACGGCCGATCCGTCCAGGGCGAGCAGGGGGACCTTGGGTGCGCCGCCCACCGAGCCGTAGAGCATGGAGTTGCCGGGGTCGACCACGAAGTCGGTGAGGGTCACCTGGGTGGGACCGGCGGTGAGGGTGAACCCGCTGCCGGTGTGCTCGATGGAACCGGTGATGTAGCCGGGCTTGTGGCCCAGGTCCGAGTGGATCTCGGCGTAACCCGACGTGATCGGGAAGGTGATGGTCGAGGTGCCGGCGTCGAAGGCGGCGTTGCCGGCGGGGGCGACGGCCACGCCGAGGCCGCTGAGGGCCTTGGCCGTGCCGGCGTCGAGCTTCACCGAGGTGCCGACACCCGAGAGGTTGGGGATGGCGGTCACGGTGTCGGGCGGGCTGCCGGCCGCGAAGCTGGACACACTGCCGGCGCCGGCAAGCGCCAGTGCCCCGATCAGGACGCTCACTGCTGATTTCGACTTGAGGCGCATGGCCTTCTCCCTTGTTTAGAGTCGGGAGGTCTACGGCGCGGCGCGACCATCGGGATTCCTATTTTCCCCCGGCACACCCGCGGCCGGGGCTCAGCGGTAGGTGGTCATTCCCACGCTCGCCAGCTGGGCGCACACGAAATCCTGCCAGTGACCGGGAAGCTGTCGCTCCTCGGGTCCCATGTCCCGCATGGCCGGGGCGGTGACGCTGACCGGGCCGCAGGGCGCACGGTGCTTCTCGACCCGGCGTTTGAACGGCATCATGTGCGTCCCCCATCCTGAATGCCGCACACGTCGCCGTGCCCTGCGGCGGAACCGTGCCAGTCAATCCGACCGGCCCGCGCGAATGACAACGACACATCGCGCGACGTTCTCGCCCAAAATGACGCCGTGACGGCCGCCGATTCCAGCCATGGGCACCGCCCGTTGGCCGTGTTCCTGTCGCACCGATCGCGGTTCCACCTGGTGTTCCGCCTCACCGTCCGGGCCCATCAGGTGCTGCGGGCGCGCTCGATCGCCGGACCGGCGACCCGGGCGTGGGCCGAGCGGGCGGCGGCCGTGTCCGGCGCCGTCGACATCGTCACCGCCTGGTGGTTGCACCGCAGCCGTCGCTACGCCCTGCCCGCCCGCCTGGCCCTCGACGCCACCGACATCACCCTGTGGAGCCTGCGCACCCCCGATCCCTACGAGGCGGCGGTGCTGCCCGGCGTCCCTCTCGCCCTGGAAGCGGGCTTTCGATCAGGTGCGGCGGGGCTGGTCGTCCCCGCCTTCGATGCCCTCGTGACCGTTCTCGTCCGGCGACGACGGAACCGCCCCCCCGACCTTGCGGCGTTCAAGTGGCAGCTCATGGCCGTCGGGGGCGGTGCCGGACTGGCCTGGTACCAGCGCCGCCGGAG